>JAUVEU010000046.1 GCA_030594645.1 Candidatus Aegiribacteria sp. | reverse complement strand
AAAAATCCGTCCTGCCCCGTTTCACGGGGGTAATCCGCGTGCCATAAATATCGTTGAATCTTTGCGATATATTTTCTCAAAGAGTAAAAATTTTGAGAAAATAACAAAGTTTTTGGCTATTATAGCATAACCAGCACCCATTATCACAATTTGATTAACATGATTCGCATACTTCTCAAATATTCGATCAAATTGAACAACCCTGGTATTAATATTGGTGGTAAGGGTTGGATTGCTTGCCCCGCAGTAAAAGAAACTTCAAGCTTCTTACTAATACTCATCTCCTTGTAAGTGCATAAAATTATCCCGATTATTGCAAAAGGAATAAACAGGATTTGCAGGATTAGAAAAACAAGTAATTGAAATAATCTAATCATAGTATTATTAAAACAACAATCAGAACTACCAAAGCGCTGAGCACAATCCCCACACCGCGCCAGTTCATCGCAATCTGGGCGCTGCCATCCGTAACAGGTTGAACATCAGGGTCTATATAGGTGTACAATCGTTCCAGCGCCGGTGTCGGAACGGAAGTGGATCGGGCAAGAACCTTGAATTCATCGCAGATTTGTTTCATCTCATTGCGTGCAGCATGCGCATGACCAATAAGAGCTGCCATTTCATCACTTTTAAGTATACGCCTCATCAGTGCTACCAGAACAGGTTCGGGAATCCAGTTGAGAAGCTTATGTTTGGCGGGCACGATCGGGATATCGAGTTCATGCAAAACCTTATAACCTTCCCGAATCGCCCGGATCATCAACACTATGGTGTCGCGGGTACGCGCTAAGCGGTAATTATCACCCCCGGCCATGAATAGAGCATTTGTCATTGGGCTGACTTCCGCCACATGTGTCCTAAGCCAGGCATCCATTTGAGAGCTGATAGTAACAGGGAACCCGGCATCTTTGAATACATTAGCAATCTGTTCCAATCTTACAGTAGTACTGCCATCTATTTCACCAAACGTAGTTGGTTGTTGACGGGCTGATACAATTCTGTACCGAACAACATGCCCTTTTCGTGTTCCTCCGGCACCTGGAAAGCCAAACAGAACACGTTCCCGGCCCAGCGCCTTGATCATTTCGTCGGGTCCAGCAGCACTATTGACCATGAACAGAACATTGGATGTATGCCGGTTGGCAGCAAGTATTGGTAATATCTCCTGAATGTGATTTTTGGGCATCATCACAACCACCAGATCATAAGCATCTTCCGGATCTAGTTGTTCCACCGCGTTTAGGCGGGTAGTGGTTCTGCCAGCAGTGCTCACATCTTCCAACACAATGCCATACTTAAGAATGTCCGCTAAACGCTGACCCCGTGCCAAGATTGAGACTTCCTGTCCGGATTCTTTAAATCGTGCGGCATATAAACTACCTATGACGCCTGCACCATAAAATAGTATTTTCATTTTTTCTCCTTTTTACCTGAAGTCATTTTCCTGATTTTTGGATTCGTTTCAACAGAATCCTATCCATAATTCCTTTTGGTAACTTAGCAGCTTTGGCAGCACCCTTAGCGTCATTGCCGACAAGGTAATAGGATTTTGCTCTTTTTGAAGTGAGCGCATGAGCCACATCTCTTGCGACTTTACTTGCCGGTATTTTCTTCACCCTTTCATTCAATTTATCACCGAACTTAATGAGTGGTGAATACAATTGAGCAATTTCAGGTTTGATTGTTTTGCGCAGCTTTTCCTTATATGCTTTTCCTTTATCCCAGATTTCACTTTCTATTGCCCCGGGAGCCACCAAAATCACTTTCATGTCAAATGGTTTCAATTCAACCCGCAGGGAATCCGTAATCGCTCGAACAGCAAATTTCGATGCACAATAAACACTTGCTCCCGGAAAGGCTAAAAGACTTGATGTGGATCCAATATTGATAATTCGTCCCTTGCTTTTGCGTAGCATGGGTGTAAATACCTGAGTCACTGCCATAAGTCCGATGACATTGACTTCCATAAGTTTGCGAATTTCAGCTACAGGAGTAACTTCCAAAGCACCTCCACGTCCAATTCCTGCATTATTGATTAGACCAAACACTTCGCCACCTGTATCTTTTTCAATAAAACTGACAGCGGCTGCTATTGATTCAGAATTGGTGACATCGAGAATTATTGGAGTCAATCTGTCAGATGCTTCTTTTTTCAAATTATCACCATCAGCTGGTTTACGAACACCGGCATAAACCTTAAATCCCATTTTATCCAGATAGAGGGCGCAGGCCTTGCCAATTCCGGATGATGTTCCTGTAATTACTACCGCTTTGCTATTTTCCACTTTTCTACTCCTTTCTGATAGTATTTGAACACATCAATTAACCCTGCATCTCAATCCATACACTATGGTTCACCAGGCCATGCTCTTTTAACGCGGAAGCCAGATCTAAACCCAACGGGCTCCTGCTAGCCTTTGCTTTTTTTGAATCATGAATCAGATGAATTCTTAAATCAGTTTCCACTGTTATATGGCTGTACACTTTAATTTTCTGATGCTTTGCTTCCCGATTCACTTCGTTAATCAGACTCTGCAACTGCGATTTCATCAACTCCTGATTGCTATCTGCTGATCGAAGCTCGATGATTTCTAACCATTTCATAGTGTCCTCTCAATCAATTTACTTTTAGGGTTGACAATGTATTGTTCAGTTATGCAAGAATTGTGCCAAATCATATAGCCAATAGTATCAATAAGTTACGAATATCGATTTAGTTAATTTACCATATATGACGATTTCACTTGTCAAATACGGTAAAAATGCTTACATTTACCATATACGGTGATATCATCAGGAATCAGAAGTAGAGAAGGCTCTAAAAATGGATGAAAACGAATTTTTCAGACAGGCAGCATTGCGTATCTGCAGTAATCTGGAGATCGAAGAAGCAATGTTCTCAACCTTACAGTTTCTTCAGCAGGCGATGCCTGTTGACAGGATGTTCCTGCAGTGTTTTGACCAGGGCTTCGGTGCGATGCGAACAATCGCCACTTCCACACCGACTGAGTGCCATAAGTCAGACCTGTTGACCCCCTTATCTGAGGAAGCAATTGCATCTGCCGGACTGAAAAACCTGCCATCCATGTCTGACATATCTGTTTTCGAAGATCCTGCAAAATATGCCATATGCCGGGAAATGCTTAAATTTCACAGCGTATCGAGTACATCTCTCATTGTCATGCTTCTTAAGTCTAAAGAACAGATACTTGGTAGTCTTGTTCTAATTTCAGAAGGCAAAGAGAAATTTACTGAGGAACATGCAGAATTGTTGTCCCTGCTGAAGGAACCGTTTGTGATTGCTTTGTCCAACACACTGAAACACCGGGAAGTCCTCAAACTGAAGGATTTGCTTGCCGATGATAACCGATATCTTCATGGAGAGCTTCGGCGTCTATCCGGAGATGAGATAATCGGGGCCAATTTCGGTTTGAAGGATGCCATGGACAGAATTCGACAGGTGGCTGCACTCGATAGCCCGGTATTACTCCTGGGTGAGACCGGAGTTGGCAAGGATGTGATCGCAAACGCAATCCACTATTCATCTACTCGTAGAGATGGTCCCTTCATCAATGTGAATTGCGGCGCTATTCCGGAAACTCTGATTGACAGCGAGCTTTTTGGACATGAAAAAGGGGCTTTTACCGGTGCCCTGTCACAGAAACGGGGACGCTTCGAACGCGCGGATAAAGGAACGATTCTGCTCGATGAAATCGGGGAACTGCCACCCCTGGCACAGGTGCGGTTATTGAGAGTACTGCAGGACAAAGAAATCGAACGGGTTGGCGGCACAAAAACCATTCCGCTGGACATAAGAATCATTGCCGCCACTAATCGCAATCTGGAAGAGATGGTGAAAACCAATCAATTCCGCGAGGATTTGTGGTTTCGGATAAACGTGTTTCCCATCTGGATACCACCACTCCGCGAAAGGAAATCCGATATTCCTGCACTGCTGCAGTATTTTATCAGCCTGAAAGCAAAGGAATTAAAATTGCCCGCCATTCCCGAGCTTTCCCCGGGTGCTATCGTCCCTCTCATGGAGTATCACTGGCCGGGCAATGTGCGGGAGCTGCAGAATGTCGTGGAGCGTGCTTTGATACTCAACCCGAACGGTCCTCTAACTTTCAAACATCTGAATCTGCAGCAACAGCAGAAAACGTCGGACCTACCAGAACTGACTATCGAGCCGGATAATCTTGATGAGGTGATCTCCCGGCATATTCGGCGAGCATTGTCCAAAGCAAATGGCAAGATTCATGGACCTGGCGGAGCAGCTGAATTGCTGGGAATAAATCCAAGCACGCTCAGGAATCGGATGGATAAATTAGGGATTGATTACGGGCGGGGAAGTAGAGACTGAACTAACTGAACTATAGAGTACAGAATATGCTTCAAAGCAGAGATGTGTATTATGTGACCTTTCCGACGCAAATTCGCAATTCTTGTCATTGACCGGGGAGAGTATCAGAAGGTATGTTCAATTAAGGTAGAGATAGTGAGGTAAAAAGAACGGATGTAGTGTTTCGGGAGGTGTTTAATGAAATTTTCTCTATCCCTGTTATTGATAGTTGCAGCTGCTTTGTATGCTGATCAGCCTCATACACTGAGATCACATCATATTCAGAGAACTGATCCAGTTGTTATTGGTGATATTGTTTATTCGCAGGCGTTTGGTTCCTACATAAGCGGTATCGGTATCAATAGTGGCAGTAATCAATGGCTCTGTGATGACTTCGTGCTTGATGGCGACTACTATTTAACGGATATCCATACCTGGATGATCTGGACAGGCGCGACAGCCTCAACTATGAACCTTGTGATTTCCGAGGATGATCTAAACGATTCTAATCCCAATACCAACACAGACGTATGGGCTGAAAGCGTTCCATGTATTAACACATTCACAGGCGATACCGCCTGGGGGTATGACTTATATGAGACCCACTGCATAATTGACGCTGATCTTTATCCAGAGCTTTATGAAGGTATCCATTACTACTTTGAAATTCAGGCTGAAGTTGTATATGGCTGCTTCATTCTTGTTAGTGATAATTACACTGGTGATTCATGCTGGTATGATAATGGCGGTGGTATCTGGATTGAGGGCATGGTCTATTTCGGATCTCCCACGGATATGTTCTTCGCTTTCTACGGAGAGCCTCTCAATGCCCTTGAATCCGAAACCTGGGGCAGCATTAAGACCCTGTTCTGACAGTTCCTGCCGCAGACTTTCACATAATCAGGACAACTCACAAAGTGTGACTTCCCCTGGTTAATCACACAGGGAACCATTCTTTTTGGTTAAACATTCTGGCTAACTCGAATCTTGAACAGCAGTATCACCAGATAATCGTATTGCTTTCCTGTTGAATCGATTTGCAGTATAGTTAAATGAAAACTGCAATGGGGTTAAACGTGGGGTCTAAGATGAACGACATTGGTATAGAGTATATCGATGATCTCAGCGGTCTTTATAACCGTCGTTACCTTAACAGGACCGCTATCGAGTACATACGGGAAGCTGGCCATAAAAAGAATTTTCTTTCAGTGGTCATTATCGACCTTGATCATTTCAAGAATATTAACGACACATATGGTCATTCCATGGGAGATGCGGTTCTTATTGAATATGCTGCCTTTCTCAGGGATATTCTAAGGAAAGATGACACTGTTTACCGCTACGGCGGAGACGAATTTATCTGCATACTTCCGGATACCAGATACAAGCAGGCTACCAGAATATCATCCCGCATTCTGGATCAGTGCCACTCCAGAGAGTTCTCGAAGATAAGACTGACTTGCAGTATCGGCATAGCGTCATTCCCAATCGATGGACAGGACTGGATGTCGATCTTCAATGCCTCTGATCGTCGTCTCTACAGCGCAAAAAGACACGGCAGAGACAGGATTGGCGCTTTCAGTATAGAGGACAGGAGGCTGATTACTCCCACAGGGGAAATGGTTGGCAGGAAAAATGAGATTGGCAGAATCAGTGATGTTATCAGCAATACAGCTGATGGCAGCATGAGAGCGGTCTGCATCAGCGGGGAAATAGGTATTGGTAAAACACGATTGGTACATGAAATCGTGAAAGAATCAGAAGAAAAGAATATCACTTTTCTGGACAGCAATCTTTCAGCAACGACCAGATCCATACCTTACTATCCTTTCAGGGAAATCGTCCGCAGTGTTTTCAAAGAAAAAGGGAGGAAGAGCATTGCTGGAATCCCACAGGCTTTCCTGATAGAGCTGACGAAAATCATACCCGAGTTGTCTGACGAGCTGGTAGAGCTGGACAAAAGCGTATTCATGCTTGACAAGTTCAGGCTATATGAAGGAATACGCAGATTTCTGGAGCTGCAGGCTTCAATTTCACCTTTGATAATATGTCTTGATAACATTCACTGGGCAGATGACAGCTCTCTGGAGCTATTCAACTACCTGGTCAGAGTGTTAAAGGAAAGCCCTGTCTTTTTCTTCTTCATATACCGTATTGAAGAAGCGAAATCTGAATCATTCCGGAGAGTAATGCAGTCGATGAATCGTGAAAAACTGTATGACTTGATCGAGCTTGAATCACTTGAACTCTACGAAGTAGCGCAGATGCTATCGCTTATGGCAGGTATTTCACCGTCACCTGAACTCAACACATTTATCTACAGGGAGACAGGCGGTAATCCATTTTTTATTGAAGAACTGATGAAGTCCATGGAGTCTAATGATGCATTCATCAGTACCGAAACAGAGCTTTCATTCAACGCGGAGAAAGAGATTGCTATTTCCCATTTGATCAAGGGTGTGGTCAACAGGAAAATGGGTATGATGAGCAGTCAATCGCAAGAATTACTGGAGTATGCAGCGGTAATCGGCAGGGAGTTTGACTTTACTTTACTGCGTGAAGTGACAGGAATAAATGAAGGCCATCTGTTTGATCTAATGGATGAGATTCTGGGCATTAGATTATTGAAGGAGAGCGGAGGGGAGCGATATTGTTTTTCAGAAGATGTAATAAGAGAGACAATATATCAGCAAATACATAAGCTTAAATCAAAGCACTATCACCGGATTATTGGAGAAGCATTACTTTCTCTTCATGCAGAATGTGTTGATAATGTAGTAGAGGAGTTAGCTTATCACTATTATGCATGTAATGATAATGATAAAGCTATAGAATATGGCATGATAGCTGCGGACAGAGCAAAAAATGCTTATGCAAATCGAGATGCTATTGAATTTTATGGCAGAGTGTTGAAATGTCTGACGGAGAGCGGCATGGAGGGATCGGGTCTT
Organism: Candidatus Aegiribacteria sp.; assembly: GCA_030594645.1. Lineage (GTDB taxonomy): Bacteria > Fermentibacterota > Fermentibacteria > Fermentibacterales > JCC-6 > Aegiribacteria. Next base: position 16,330 of record JAUVEU010000046.1, on the reverse strand, counting down.
AAGGAAGTCGAAGTTCTTAAAAAGAGAGCGGCAATCCTGGACCTGGTCGGAGAGAACGAGACGGCGATAGAGGATCTGAAAGAAGCTGTCAGGAATGCGCAGGTTCTTGGGGAGAAAAAACTGGAAGCAGATTGCCTGATTGATTTGTGCAGAGTCTACTTCGGGTTATCTCACTACGATGATACTATCGAAATGGCAGAGAAAGCGCTGGAGATCTACCGGGAACTGAAAGATGAGCAGGGAGAAATGGGAGGTCTTAACTGTATTGGAATCGCCAATTGGTATCTTGGTGAATTTAAAAGCGCACTGAAACTGTATCAGAGTTCATTGATGATTGCAGAAAAAACAGAGAATAAGAAGTTTGAAGCAATGATCCTTGGGAATAAGAGTATTATTTTCTGGAATATGGGCGAGTACTCGAAATCACTGAAACACTACCTTCGTTCACTGGAGATAACGAGAACTCTCGGCGATATCGAAACTGAAGCTAGAGCGCTGAGCAATATCGGTCTCATATATGGAGATATAGGTGATAATGCAAAAGCAAAGGAATGTTATGAAAGGTCTTTGAAATTATCAAATGAAATGGGCGCAAGGAAACTTGAAGCGAGTACACTTAACAATATTGGAATTCTAAGCGCGGTATCCGGCGAATATGCAGAGGCAATAAACTATTATGAGGCTTCAATGAATATTTCAGTTGAAACCGGTACTCGTAAAATTGAAGCGATGACTCGTAATAATATTGGAGTTCTTTACTATAAGCTTGGCGATTATTCCAGGACTCTGGAATACTGCACATATTCATTACAGATAGCCAGAGAGATCAACGATAGGCAAACAGAGACGGAAAGCCTTGTCGTCATTGGAGATTCATACCTTGAGCAAGGGGAATTATCCATCGCAGAAGAGTATTATGAAGATGCTGTCTCAATAGCAGATATGATCAAATCGAATTCACTCATTGCTGAAGTTCTTACCAGCTTTACCTCACTCCATCTGGAAAAGAATGACCTTGAAATGGCCGGAAAAACACTCCATAAGGTTTTTCATTTAATTGATTCCATTAATTCCAGGAAAATAGAAGCTGATGCTCATTGTCTATCCGGTCGTATATCCGCAAAGGAAAAAAAATGGGATAAGGCCATAATCGCTTTTAACAAGTCATTGTCGATTTTTGAAGATATCAGCAGACAGCTGGATATTGGCCAGGTTCATTACTATCAGAGTTTGATGTACAGGGAATCCGGGGATGAGGCCGAGTCGATAACGAGCCTTGATAATGCTCAAAAGATATTCGAGAAGCTCGGTGTAGAAGGATGGCTAAAAAAGGTCAGGACAGAAAAGAAAAAACGGGCCACCTGACCTGATATTCCGTATCGGTAGATATAGAGGAAAAAGTGTTGAAAACCGGAAGGAAAATGTGCGGGTCTCTTTTGTTTTTGTTCATTCTGTGTTTCCCGGGAGACATTCTGGCTTTTACATATGAAGTCGGACCGGAGATGCCTTACGGGAACATCGGCGATGTTCCACTGGAGAACCTGAATCCAGGGGATTCGGTTCTCATTCACTACAGGACAGAGCCATACTGTGAAAAGTGGGTAATAGCCCGTTCGGGAACCTCATCAGATAACATAGTTTTCAAAGGAGTACCCGGTTCAGGGGGTGAGATTCCTGTTATTGATGGACGTGAAGCGGTAACAAGACTGGAACTGGATTACTGGTCAGAGGAAAGAGGAGTTATCAACCTTGGCGGATCGAGCATCCCGAATCAGGATCCTGACTATGTCATAATAGAGAACCTGGATATAAGAAGTGGACGGTCACCATTCACATTTACGAATGACAGCGGTCAGCCAGGAAGCTATTCGGAAAATGCTGCTTCGATATATGTGATATCAGGCAGTCATATTACAATAAGAAATTGCATTCTTCGCGATTGCGGGAATGGTTTTTTCGCGTCACACCAGTCAGGCAATATTACGATCGAGTGCTGTCACATATACGATAACGGCGTTGAGGGCAGTTATTACCAGCACAATAATTACACTGAATCAAATGGCATTGTTTTCCAGTACAATCACTTTGGACCTCTCAGGGCAGGATGTGAAGGAAACAATTTGAAGGATCGCTCATGCGGCACGGTTATCAGATACAACTTGATAGAATGCGGCAACAGACAGCTTGATCTTGTTGAATCGGATCATTCAGGGATCTATAATGACCCTTCATATTCCGAAACATTTGTCTATGGGAATATCCTGATTGAGCAGTACAACGAGGGTAACAGCCAGATATGTCACTATGGCGGAGACGGATCAGATACAGATCATTACAGAAAGGGAACGCTGCATTTCTACAACAACACAGTGATATCGGAAAGAACAGGTAATACAACTCTATTCAGATTATCGACGAATGATGAATTCGCGGACGCGAGAAACAACATCGTATATGTAACGGGTACCGGAAGCAGACTGGCCATGCTTAACGTTCATGGTATCCTTGATATAAGAAACAACTGGTTCAAGACCGGCTGGGTTGAAACACATCAGAGCGGGTTTCAGGGAACGGTCATTAACTCAGGCGGACTCGTTACAGGCGACTTTCCGGGATTTGCAGATTTTGGAACTGAGGACTTTCACCTCGCAGAGGCTTCGCCTTGCATCAATGCGGGAACTTCCCTTCATACTGATGTTCTTCCCGATCACGACGTACTTTTTCAGTACATCAGGCATTGTCAGTATGAGGCACGGCCTTATGACGGAATATTCGACATTGGCGCGTTTGAATATCAGAACACCGGAATAGGTAATGATACAGATCCATCAGGCGGTTCATTTGCGCCGATTGTATACAGATCGGGAAGCAGTATCATATTCAGCAGATTAGAGTCCGGAGCTTCGATAAGAGTGTACGATACCACCGGAAGATTGCGTCACAGTTCAGTTGAAATCGTCGGTGATGAATATTACTGGAATGTGGACAATGTGTTGAACGGAGTATATCTGTATCTGATTGAAGGCAACAACGCGATTTCAGGTAAGTTCATTGTAACGCGGTAAAAACTGGCGATATAGGGGGCGGCAATTGCCGCCCCCTTCCGTGATCAGTTGATGATTGAGCTGGTCAGGTCGTAAGACATGTAAACGGTTCCGGTCGAATCGGTATCATTAATGATATATCTGACAACACCTGTCCCTCTGGAGAAGTACAGATCGAAGTCATAATCCGGCTCCTGTGAATCGGAGTCTCTGAGGTTGGCGCAGTCGGTATAGGTTCCGGCCGGTACGGTGACAGTTTCCGAAACGGAAAGAACTGTTCGCATGATAGTCGGTTCATCGGCATTGGGTATCCAGCCGTCGCCAAGTGTAACCGGCAGTTTCATGAGGATCTCATAGTCGGTTGATGTGGTATCGTCGTAAAATCGCCACTCGGTATCAGCCTTATGCGCATAAACCATCATTGTATCGGTAAATGTGAATGTTGTGTCCGGTGTGTTAAATATAGTGGTTACACTGTCCTGGATTGCATAGAGCTGGAAGCCCTCCTGGTGGGTTGTTACTTCAAGGACTTTTGAAATGTTGGATCCGCTGATGAAAGTGGTATCAGCACCAGCTTCGCTGATATATCCGCTCAATGAATAGTTCCACTGATTGCCGACCGCCATGGGCAGATAATCCGAGTTCTCACTCGGGCCTGTTGAATCGTCTCCGCAGCCGAAGACGATAAGCAGAGATACTACAGTAAACATTGCTATGAATTTACGCATGTTTCCCCTTCTTCTTAAAGATTATTTCATTTCATCCGGGCTTTCCGGACGGAACGAGAAGTATAGATCAGGCAGACATATTTGTCCAGTAAGAATTCAGGATGGAATAACAAGCGCATTATTATGTATGAGGGGTTCAATGAAATCTACGGATTTAATAATTCGCGTATACTCGATTCGATTTTTGCGAGCGTGTAAGGTTTCTTAATGACTCCCGCAAAGCCGTATTTCCTGTAATGAGCCATGACAGGATCCGTGGAATAACCGCTTGATACGATTGCCTTTATATCAGGATCGATTTTCCTCAGTTCCTCTATCGTTTCCTTCCCGCCCTTTCCACCAGGGACTGTAAGATCCAGAATTACAAGTTTGAAAGGTTCACCGTTTCGTATTGCGCCGAGATACTTTTCAATCGCCTCATCTCCATTTATCGCGCTTTCTATTTCGTACCCGAGGTGTTCAAGCATACTGGATATAGTGGTTCTGACAATATCCTTATCATCCATGATGAGGATGCGTCCTTCATGAGTTTCTGAGTAAAATTTATCATCATCATTCGTAAGTACCTTATCGGTCGATGCCGGAAGATGTATGATGAAAGTTGTTCCTGTGCCGCATCTGCTTTTCACTATGATATTTCCATCATGTTTTCTGATAATCGAGAAAGCGGTTGTAAGACCCAGACCGCTTCCATCCTTCTTAGTTGAATAGAAAGGATCAAAAATCTTCGATATGTGATCCACAGAAATACCAGTGCCACTGTCGCTTATCTCTATTCTCACGTATCTGCCCGGATTCAGCTGCATTGTCGTACTTCTATCAATTTCAGTATTCCCTGCCTTGATCAGTACCTCTCCTCCATCCGGCATGGATTGATTCGCGTTGATGGTGATATTCTGTATGACCTGGCTGATCTGTCCTTTGTCCGCATTCACCGTCCAGATATCTGAAGGAATGTCATAGGATGCGTTTACATTTGAACCGCTAAGGACGAAATCTGCTGACTGTCTCAGAATCTCATTAATAGAGAGATTTTCCCTTACAGGTGCTCCTCCCCTCGAAAAGGTCAGAAGCTGATGGGTCAGACCGGATGCCTTGTTTGAGGCATTCTCCGAGTTAGAGAGAATCCCGTGTATATTGCTTCCTGGTTCAACCATTGTTTTTGCGAGAGAGATGTTGCCTAGGATGCCGGTGAGTAAGTTGTTGAAATCGTGTGCTATGCCCCCTGCAAAAATCCCCAGTGACTCCAGTCTCTGGGTCTTTTGTCTTTCCTCGGCAAGTTTCAGCTGATCAGAGATATCCCTTCCAATTCCAAGTATGGCATGCTCACCCTGATAGGTGATAATCCTGACGGACAATTCCATGTTCCTGATCTGTCCGTCCTTCGAGATAATCCTGATCTGATAGACACTTGGGAGGTCCTTTCCAATGGATCTGTTTCTTTCGTATTGCTTGATTCCTGCCTTGTCATCCGGATGAATCAGCTGCAGGAAATCCAGATCGTACAGTTCTTCCTTGCTGTAACCGGTGAATTCGCATATACGGTCATTGACAAAAAGAAACCTGTTTCCCTTGTAGATGTAGATGCCATCATGACTCTGTTCTACAAGAGAGCGGTATTTCTCCTCGCTCTCACGCATAGATTCTTCCGCTTTTCTCCGTTCGGAGATGTTCCTTCCGAAACTTAAAGTACCGGTGATCTCACCGCCAGAGTACAGGGGTATCGTCTGAACCAGAAGAATCCCTTCATTGCCCTTATCATCGACCACTCTGGTTTCATACTCGTTCACATTTCCATTCAATGTGTCCAGGAATATTTTCTGGATTCGCTCCAGATCATCGGGATGAACAGCAAGCGAGAAATTCATTCCTTTCAAATCTGTGCTTTTCGTACCGGACATTTCTTCAGCGTACTTGTTGATAAATACGAAATTTCCTATTGCGTCAAGCTGCCATATGTACTCTCTGGAATTCTCAACTACTGTTCTGTATTTCAGTTCAGATATCCTGATAATCTCTTCCGCATTTTTCCTCTCGGTGATATCCTGCACGAGCGAAACAATCTGTTCTACGGAATCGTCCTCTTCTCTGGTACATTTCGATGAGATATTAACAAAAATGATACTGCCGTCTTTGCGGATAAGCCGTTTTTCAAGTGAATAACCATCTATGTCACCTGAAAGCATTTGATTGAGTTTAGTTGTATTTACATGCAGGTCATCAGGGTGGGATATATCAGACCACTTGATTCTGAGCAGCTCGTCTTTGGAATAGCCTATCATATTACACAGAAAATTGTTGACTTCAATAATCTCTTTCTCAGGTGTGACTACTGCCATACCGATCAGCCCGAGTTCGAAATATTTTTTGATCTGTTTGTCATCCAACGGTAACAACCCCTTATTTAGATAGCTGAACACTCCTTGGTTGAACATAACCGGATGACAAACCGGGAGTCAAAAGCGTAAATCAGAGGTCTACTCCGAATTTTATATCAATCTGGTATTTAATCAGTTATATCCTGCAGCTCGTGTTCGATGTAAGTCGACATTGGCGGGTCGTCATCCAGGCTTTTTCCAGGTTCATAGTTCAGCGTGGTCTGGACGAGATTGGCTGCTCTTGTAAAGATATCTGATACAGGGATATCAACCGGGCATACATCACTGCATTGTCCGCAAGAAACACAGGAAGGTGAAATATGCATGAGTCTTCCCAGCTGGAATTGAATTGTTCCTGAAGGTACTCTGATCGCACCTCTTCTTTTCGCTTCAGCACGGATAAGTTCCGGTGAGTGCTGGGTGCGTGCGGTTTCATAATCACATAGAACACAATGACAGAGAGGGCACGCTTCCCTGCAGCCGCGGCAGTTGATACATGCAGAGAAGAGATTGATCAAAGAATCAAGACCGTCCTTTACCGCGGGTGTTTCCGCAAGAAGGTTTTCACGATTTTGCTGTCTGATTTTGAAAAGGCCTGCAACGGTTTCCTTAAGGGGTATTCCAGCTTCCGGAGTGAATGACGAAAGCCCGTCAGCGATGATACCGGCTTTCTCTGTGTGAAGGAAAATCCGACAATTCTCAGAAGGGATATCGGAAGCTATTACGACGGTCATATCCGCATGAGCTTCAGGCACGAAATCAGTGCAGGCTCTGCATGCGTTTCTGATATACTCACCGTACTCTGAGAGTACTTTCTTCCTGTCCTCCATCAGCAGTCTGGATGCCGGGACAACTCCGGGGCAGGTACAGCTTATTATGAATAGATTGTCCAGACTTCCCTGTGACTGCTTTGAGGTTTCAACAAATGCTCTGATCTCACATGGTCTAAGAAGAGCAGCGACAGGCTTATGCAGAGTCTCTGTCGTGGTGAGTTCTGAAAGAGCTTTTGCTCCCTGTACGGGCATTACAGGGTAGAAAGGGAGAACTTCATCAATAAGCTCATGGTCAGATATGAGCGAGTAACAGAATCTTCCCTCCTGTTTTGTCCGGCGAACAGCGAAAACAGAGTCAACCTGACCTGTAACGAGAAGGTGCTTCAGGATTCTTCTCAAAGAATCCTGTACAGATTCATCAGACACCAGAATGCTGTTCCCTGAATTCAGGGTCTCAGTCTTCGAAATCATGAAGCTCATCTTTCTGGAATGTATTCAGCGGGAGCGGGGCAAGAGGATCTTCTCCGGCATTATAGCTGAACAGGTCAGTAGTACAGCTGGAAACCATGCTTACAAGCCTTCCGATAGGGATATCAGATGGGCATGCATCCTCGCACATGCCGCAGGAAACGCATGAAAGGCTCATATGCGCCATTCTGCCTATGTGGAAGAGGAGAGTATTTGTGGAAAACCTTGCAGCTCCTGCTTTCCTGGAATGATCAAGATGATCACCGGCCGGTGAGCGTCTGTCCTTCATGTCGATGAAGCAGAGCCGGCAGTAACAAATTGGACATACAGTTCTGCAGTTACGGCAACCGATGCATCCACTGAAGACTTCTGTAAGGCCATCAAGACCGCCATAAGCGTCACGGAGATTCTCCCTCTCCGTTTCCTTGATTTTCATTCTTTCTTCGGTCAGAATTTCCGCCCATTTTCTCCAGCCGGATGTATCCGCGTCAGATTTCATATCAAGAGATGCAAGAATGGATTCTCCTCCTTTTGAAAGGGGAACGAACATCTCTTCATCACCATGCATAGCAAGACAGATATCACCGGCTGCCGTGAATTCAGTACACTGTCTGCAAAGCGGGCGTACAGTATCAGGATCTGACCAGTCCGGCTCGGTGATTCCGTTTTCACCGTATTCAGAAAGAGGAACAGCTCCGGGACAGTCCATTGTGAGCAGAACGATATTCTCGATATCGATCTGTTCGAGTTTTGACAGTTCGATTGCCGCCCTGGCTTCACATGGACGAAGAATTGCAAGTATTTTACCTTCACCTGAAGCCTGAGCAAATGAAGCAAGAGCCTTCGCTCCATGTACAGACATTGTCGGAGGGAGAGGTTCAGCATTCTCAAGCATCGCAGGATCGGTTATAAGCATCCATGGAAATGAATCACCAGGACCATTAACAGGAACCATTATCGAATCAACGATTCCATCAGAAAGACAGTTCCTCATAAATTCCATCAGCATAGGAGTGAGTCCCGTTTTCATGTCAGAAGCCCCGTCAGCTGATAGCGAATCTGATCAGGTGTGAAATGCTGAGCCTTAATAGCTCCGGAAGGACATGCAGCGGCACAGTTGCCGCAGCCTTTGCAGAGTATACTGTTAACAGAGCATATCAGTCTTTCTTCATCGAAAGATACAGCTCCATAACTGCACACTTCAAGACAGGTCTGGCATCCTCTGCAGAGAGTTTCAGATATGACCGAAGTTTTCGGTTCGGTCTCAACCTCTCTGCCGGGAATCAGAGATGAGAGGATTGTGCCCGCTACGGCTTCAGACTGAGAGACAGTCATCAGAAGATCACATGATCCGCCTGCACAACCTGCGACGTAAACCCCGTCAATGGGAGTTGATACAGGAGCAAGTGAATCGTGTTCCCTGGCGGGGAACCCGAGTTCATCGGTTTCTATTCTCAGCATATCTGCGATTTCTGTGAAACCGGGAGATGAAATAGATTCTTCTGAATCTCCGGTACTGCAGCCTGTTGCGAGAACAATTGATCCGGCTTGAATACCATCCGATTCAACATCGTCTGAGTTCGCCTCTGGTCTGACAATGAAGTTTCCGAAAAAACCTACGATTTCATCAATTTCCGTTTCCAGAAGAACAGTTATCTCGCTTCTGTTCTCAACTCTATCTGCAAGGGTTTCAATCAGTGTTCTGTTGACTGAATCTGCTGTTCCGCAAAGAGAAGAAGCTCTTTCTATTAATGTAATTCTTCGATCAGCTTCGGCGAGAACGAGTGATGTGGTCATCCCCGCTACTCCACCTCCGATAACAACGATTTCGGGATTACAGACGATACCTGTTTTCGCAAGAGGTTTATGACGTGTAGTTCTGTTGATGGCTCCTCTGATCAATAGGAGTGCTTTATCGGTTGCCAGATCCTTATCATGTGTCACCCAGGCAACCTGTTCCCTTATGTTGGCCATCTGCATCATGAACGGGTTAAGGTCCGCTTTTTCACAGATCTCCATAAAGGTCCGTTCATGCTCTCTGGGGGAGCAGGCGGCGACTACGATTCGGTCCAGTTTATTCTCAATGATTCGTTCTGCAAGATACACTTTTCCCGCAGGAGAACAGAGCATACCGTAGGTTTCGGAAAGAACCACGCCATCAATGGATGAGACTTCCTGAACGATTCTGTCGATATCCATTCTGTCAGCGATATTCGGCCCGCAGGCACATACGAACACGCCGATTCTGCCGGAAGGCATTATTCCTCCATCCGGTTGGAGGAGGATAGAACCCGACCGACTGCAGCTGCAGCTTTCGTGACGGAAGTCGGAATGTCCGAAGGTCCGCCGGCGCAACCGGCTATCAGGATTCCGGGTATGCTCGAAAGCACTGATGAATGCGTAGCATCAGGATTACTGAGAAATCCTTCATCGTTGCTGTTCAATTCAAGCATATCGAGGAATTCTGTTGTTCCCTTCGATGGCTGCATGGATACTCCCAGTACCACCATTTCGGCATGAGCGGTTATTTCGCCCTTATCCGTTTTACATGAGATGGTTATCAGATTTCCATCTGATCCGGAACTGATTTCCGGTGTTCCGCTGTAACGGACGGGGTCAGTACTGATATCCTTCCAGCGTGCATGGTATCTGTCCTCTGTGGAATCGGGTGAATACGAGCTGTCCAGAAATACCTGGATTTTTGCGTCTGGTAACTTCTCTTTGAAATAGTGCAGGAATTTCAAAGAGTACATGGTGTTGATATGGGAGAAGCTTCCTGTTCCATCTGCATGCACGACAATGGCCACAGAACCAGGTGTTTTCCCATCCCTGGTGGTCAGTTCCCCATCGGTCGGGCCGTTCGATGCGTAGTATCTCTCAAATTCCGGCGCAGTAAGGATGCCGGGGTTCTTTCCCCATCCGAAATCTTTCAGATCATCTCCGCTGGAAGTTTTATATCCGGTAGCAAGTATGATGTCAGAAACATTCAAATTAAGCTCGGAGTCCTGATCTGAGAAATCAATTGCATCGAAAACGCACGCAGCAGCGCATTCATTACACTCCTCCTGGCCATTATTCCGAAGGCAATATTCTCTGTCTATCCATGGGACGTTGGGAAGCGCTCCTGCGCAGGGAACTGAAATCGCTTTTCGATCATTCAGATTCTCTTCAAAACTGTTAGGAATGGTAACGGGACACACATTCCAGCACTCGGCACAACCTATGCACGCGACAGGGTCAACGGATGTTGCTTTTTTGAGAACTTTTACATTGAAGTTGCCCTTTGATCCCTCAATGCTCAGTACACTTCCCATCGTGATTACATTGATAAGATCATTTACCAGTATATCCTGCTGCATTGGAGATACCATGCAGGTTGCGCATTCCATTGAAGGAAAAATATCCTCACATCGTATAATCCTGCCGCCTATCACAGAGGAACTCTCCACAAGATGAACCTGTCTGCCTGCGGCGGCAAGAAGCAGGGACGCTTTCATACCGGCTACGCCGGCCCCTGCTACAAGAACGTCCGTTGTGCCTGCCACTAAAGGAGTGTTTCCTTACCGGCAGGATTGGGTCCGATTTCCCTTATCTTCTCTGTGAATTCTTCTACTACCTGCCGGAATCGGGGTCCCTCTGAAGCAGATATCCATGAGAGTCTAAGCCTGTCTGCTTCCAGACCCAGACTCTCAACGACCTTTTTAAGAACTGCGAACCTTCTTCTGGCGTAGTAATTACCCTTATCGTAGTGACAGTCTCCGGGATGACAACCTGCTATGAGTACCCCATCCGCTCCACGGAGGAAAGCATCAGTGATCATTTCGGGGTCGACTCTGCTGGAACACATTACTTTGATTGGAACGAGGTTTGGAGGCATTTCAAGTCTGCTGGTTCCGGCAAGATCTGCTCCCGCATAGGAGCACCAGTTACAGAGAAATCCGATTATTCTGGGTTCAAAATCATCCATGATGCTTCTCTCTGTATTATCAGAAGTTTCAGAATTGGATCTGTGCTTTGTGTTTCCCGGTGCCATCGTCAGCGCAGAAAAGCAGTATTTTGCCGGTTCTGTCGCACCAGGCTTTGAGATCGTCAGGGAAGGAAGGACAGTCAGCCTGTACTTCGAGCATATCGCCCGGTTCGATCGTTTTCGCTATGATGGCTATCTTCAAGATGGGCTGGGGACATTTGAGACCGAGAGCGTCGAGTGTTTGAGTTGCCATTAGTATTTCCTTTCAGTTTTAGAACGAGAATGTTGTTTTCGCGTCTTTGATATCCGCCATGAAACTAGTTGCGCCGCCAATTTCCAGATCATCTCTGAGGTCTGCAGCGGTGACATCATGTACTTCAAGACCGAGTTCGCACAGCATGAGTTTGCCACCCAGAGCCGTAACTCCCTCGAGAAGGTCTTTCATATCAGGCATACCCTTAGCGGTAATGCTTTCGAGATAGCCGGGCTTGAGTGCTGGAACACCACCCGGTGTGAAGAAGATTACTACATCATCACCTGCAGCAGCAGCGGAAGAAGCAAAGATAAAAGCGGGGTACAGATTGCTGTTTTCACTGCCGTTGCAGATCATCGCGACTTTTCCCATTTGTTACTCCTTTCAGGAGGATTGATCCTGCTGGAGTCGTTTCTCCAGCGCCAGTTTGAACTTATTTCTTACGTCATCAATGTTTGTTTCAGGCCAGTCAGTATCAAGAGCACCTAACGCTGCTTTAACCAGTCCTGGCTTTACAAGGAAGTAGCATCGGTATGTTCCATCCTTTTGAGATCCCACGATACCAGCATTACGAAGTATCGTAAGGTGCTGGGAAATATTCGGCTGACGTACTTCGAGTATTTCGTGAATAGCATTAACACACCGTGGATTTCTAACAAGTTCTTCAAGAATCAGCAAACGGACAGGATGAGCCATTGCTTTGAGTATCTCGGCTTTTGATTCGAACCGGTCCAGATCAGACATGTACTCCAGTCTCAATTCTTGGCTGTTCAATTATTGAATATTCAAAAATTCGAATATGGAATCGTATTTCAAATAACACTTACTGTCAAGCACCATGAATATTTTCATTATTCCCCTGCATGCATTGCGCTAATCCGCATATCTCACCGGAGTTACTACTGCAACGGCGCATAAGACACACGCATACTGCGTTATGCTCAATCGGCCTTCCTTGAAGTATACATGATACATCTGCGTCGACCTCATTCGCATGCCTTGTCTGCGAGCGCTTCTACACCGTTTCGTTACGCAACCTGGTGAAATATGCGGACTAAAAACTGTCCTGATATGAAAGCGCTGACAAAATTTCCTGGAAACCTCGTCAAGCTGATAATAAATAGTTATAAATAGTTAAATCGCTATATTGACCTTCATTGGAGGATAGATGAACTCACTTCAGGATCTTGAAAAAATCCTTGAGTATACCGCAGGGCAGGAGAGGATAAAACCTCTTCTTGACCTGTCTTTCATGCTTCGTGTTAGAGATAAAACTAAAATGCGCTGCCTTATCGATGAAGCTCTTGAACTCTCACTGGAGCATTCTGATCGGAGCGGAGAGTCGAGATCTTACCTTAGCATGAGCATCTACTGGGGTATTACCGGTAATTACGAGAAGGCACTCGATAATGCTCTCAAATCTCTCTCCATCAGCAAAGAAATTGGTGAAACATCCGCACTTGCAAGATGCTATAACAATATCAGCATCATATACACCAGGCTTCATGATAACGATAACTATCTGAAGTATGTGAAGCTGACTCTCGACGCAGCAGAGGAGGCTGGAAACGAACTTGTCAGATCAACCGCACTTAACAACCTTGCTGTATACTACCAGGACAATAATGATTATGAGAAGTCACTTAAGTACTACCTCGAATCACTTTCGATAAGAGAAGACATAGGGAATCTCGACGAACTGGCTCATTCACTCATTAACTGCGGCAATATCTATCTCAAGCAGGGAAATATCGAAGAGTCTATGAAGTATATTAACCGGGCTATGGAGATCAGTCTCGATGAGGGAAATCGATTCGTGGAAGCTGCTGCTTCATCAGTCCTTGCCGAAATTGAGTCGGCCGGCGGTAATCTGGAGAAAGCCAGGAAATATCTGAACAGATCTCTAGTGATCGCGGTTGAAATGGATGATCCCGATCTCAGGCTGCGATTCCTGCAGGGCTTCACGGTTATCTATGAGAAAGCTGAATGCTATAAAGAAGCACTGGAATACTACAGGCAATACTCCAGTCTGAAGGATGAGATATTCACCGAGAAGAAGAATCAGCATCTGGCACAGATCCGGGCTGATTTCGAATTACAGGAAAAGGAGCGCGAGGCCGAGATTTACCGGCTCCGGAACGTTGAACTCCTGGCATCCAAGGAGGCTGCGGAATCAGCAGACAAAGCAAAGGGTGATTTTCTTGCTATGATGAGCCACGAGATACGGACTCCAATGAGCATTATACTGGGCATGCTGCAATTTTTCATGGAGACAGATCTCACTCCTGAGCAGATGGACTATCTTACAAAGGCGCATATCGCTTCTGAATCCCTGCTTGGCATTATCAACGATATTCTTGATTTTTCTCGAATAGAGGCCGGAAAAGTCGAGTTCGAATCTATTCCCTTTGAGCTTTCGGTTGTCCTGCGCGAGACTGCCTCCGTATTCGAGAAAGATATGATTGATAAGGGTCTTCAGCTGCATATAGAGAATGATGAGAAAATACCTCAGGTTCTTCTGGGTGACCCGCTCAGGATTGGCCAGGTACTTCGGAACCTCATCTCAAATGCCGCGAAGTTCACGAATGAAGGTAGTATAACGGTGACCTCTTCTCTCGTTTTTTCAGATGAGTCCACCATAGAAGTAGAGATCTCAGTACGAGATACGGGAATCGGTATCAAACCTGAAGTGTATGATTCGCTGTTCGAGCCTTTCCGGCAGGCAGAGGGTTACATCACAAGGCAATTCGGTGGCACAGGTCTCGGCCTGGCTATCTGCAGGAGACTGGTGGACGGAATGGGAGGTGGTATCTGGGTTGAGAGTGCCACCGATGTGGGCAGCACCTTCTATTTCCGGGTACAGCTACTTATTCCTGACCGGAAGCTGCTGGAGATAATAACTCCAACCGATGGTGTTCTCCCTGATCTTAGCGGCAAACTGGTACTGTTCGTTGAGGACATCGATACAATCAGGGAGATAACGGGACGATTCCTTGATCGGTTGAACATTGAACACATGGAAGCTGTTAATGGCAGTGAGGCGTTGAAAAAAGTTTTGGAAAGAGACTTCGATCTGGTCCTTATGGATGTACAGATGCCTGTGATGGACGGCCTTAAGGCGACAGCGAAACTGCGCGAAAGGGGAATTGTCATCCCAATCATTGCTATGACCGGACATGCTATGGATGATCAGCGTACTATGTGCCTTAATGCAGGCATGAACGATTTTCTTTACAAACCCTTTTCAATGCGGGAGCTTCATGCGATGCTGGCGAAATGGCTTCGAGCGGAATCACGCCCGGAATTACATTCACCGAATCAATAGGTACATCTAATCCGCATATTCTCCTCAAATCTGCGGGCATTCTATCTCAGTTGCGAGACTCTTCTGCTCAATGCACATTATCGGACAAGCTTGGGAGCATGTCCGACAATGAAGCATCGGCATAAAACCCACACAGCTGGCTATAATCCCCGCATATTATCGTCAAATACTTCCAGTATTCTCCTCAAATCTGCGGGTATTCTATCTCAGTTGCGAGACTCTTCTGCTCAATGCACATTATCGGACAAGCTCCCTGGAACAATACATGCTGTTGCTGTATAATACATGTTGGTCAGCAGTCCTGCGCAGGATTTCAAATGGAGAACAGAAGAACGGAGTATAAAATGAAATTGCTTTTAACAGCAGTAATAATGTTTACTGTAATTGGCACGGTTCAGGCCTATACTGTAGCTGAGATCAATGAAAAAATGAATGCTTCTTTCGACCGCGAGACGGGAACATTTGCTGAAGGAGCTTACGCGAATCTCATTGAAGCTCATTCTATGATCGAAGAGACTCTTCAGGAGGAAGCTGAAGAACTGATTGCACTCGAAGCCATACATACGCTGGACTACCTGGTTAAGTATAATCTGGCATGTTTTGAGGCTCTTGAGGGTAATATTGAAGAAGCCTTCACCTGGCTTCAGGGAGCAGTTGATGCAGGATTTGGAGATCCTGCCTGGATTGAGCAGGATGAAGATCTATCCAGCCTTCGGGATGATCCAAGATTCCAGGAAATTCTCGATATCGCCGGAGAGAACAGTCCTGTTGATTCAGATGGACATGATTGTGATAATTGCACGATAAATTGTAATTGATACCACTGTAAAGGAGATTTGATGGCTGCCAAGATGGAACTGAATCCCGGAGAAAGCATTCTGGTTGACTCGAAACGCTATACACTTCAGGGAAAGAAAATTAAATTTCCTGTTTATACCCGTTGTGTTGTGACCGATCAGAGGTTCATCTATTTTCATCTTGGAAAGATGGTTCCATTTCATATGCAGTTCGGTTTTCTGATCAGGCTGATGATAAAGGGTAAACCGGTGAGCCTTCCGCTTGAAGGTATGAAAGTTGGCAGAGGCACCTATTTCAAGAACACAAAAATACTCGAACTGAAATCTATTGACGGGAATTCTGTTCTGCTTGACAAATTTGAGAAATCTCTGGACTGGTTGAAAGAAGCACTTATGCCCAACGGTATAGGGCTGTCTCAGATTAGTGAGGAAGAGTGGCAGATCACTCGCTAAAATTAAATAGTGCCTGTCACGAATGGCACTAACTTAAGCCTTTCGATATTGTGATTTATGCGATAATTCACTGAATTGTGTTCTTGGCTTTGTAAGCAAGCTGTATCCTCTTCCTTGTCTTCGCTTTATAGCTCGTGGTTCTCT
>JAUVEU010000157.1 GCA_030594645.1 Candidatus Aegiribacteria sp. | reverse complement strand
GGTTATCTGCTGATCTGTAAGTGAGAGCATTCTGACGGAAGCGTCTTCAGTGTAAGTAACCGTTATGGATGCTGATGTAATTACGTTGAGTTCTCTGCTGAGAGGTTTGTACTGGAAGGGTACAAAAGTGAAGCTTCCCATACGGAAACCGGTTTTGTTTCCAGCATGCATGGACAGAACATGTTCCGAAGGAAACACATTGTCTGAATTGTAAACAATGGGGTTGAATACTCTGGGACCCAGGGCTTCGTTCAGCCGACAGGATCTTACAGGATCTATATCCCAGTTTCCTTCAATTGTTTGAATTTCATGTATTTCTACTGTTATATCAAAAAGATCAGTACCCTGTGGAATGAGGAAGGAGTATGCAACACCTGGAAGATTAGGGTATCCATCGCTAAATGTGGTAAAACCGTTTACTATCAGCGGGAAATCGTAACCCTCAAATGTCGCCATTTCGACGTCATCAAGGGAGATATTGTAGCTGAAAGTCAATTCTCCTGCCGTCGCGAACATACTGACGGCAAGAATAACAGATAGCACAACTCTCATATTATTCTCCTTATTATGGTAATTGGATTTTTCAGAAAAAATCTCCGATAGATCATATTCCTATCAAAACTATAATGTATTGTGACCCCCTTGAAAAGAGTAACGGATATTCCGCTCCTGAAAACCTTCTTTGGATTAACTACTTCTTGAGAAGCTTCATCTCACTGTCAACAAGTTCAATGACCATTTCCTCAAAGCTTATTTCCGCTTCCCAGCCAAGGATTTTCTTTGCCTTTGAAGCGTCACCCATAAGAATATCAACCTCGGTTGGCCGGAAATACCTTTCGTCAACTTTAACAAATTTCTCCCAGTCGAGTTCCAGGCTTCCAAAAGCTGTATCGAGCAGATTCCTGATAGAATGGGTTTTTCCTGTAGCTATCACGAAGTCATCGCCTCCGGGCTGCTGCAGCATAAGGTACATTGCCCGGACGTAATCCTTCGCGTGTCCCCAGTCTCTTTTCGCATCCAGATTTCCAAGGGCAAGATGGTCCTGAAGACCCATTTTTATCCGTGCAGCCGCTGTGGCAACCTTTCGCGTCACGAAGTTTCTGCCCCTTCTTGGAGATTCATGGTTGAACAGAATTCCGCTTGAGGCATGCAGTCCGTAACCCTGTCTGTAGTTTACGACCATCCAGTGACCGTATAGTTTAGCAGCTGCGTACGGGCTTCTGGGATGGAAAGGTGTCTCTTCGCTCTGGGGCGGAGGAGAAGATCCGAACATCTCGCTGGTGGAAGCCTGGTAGAATTTGCATTCGCCAACAAGACCAACCTCCCTTATGGCGTCAAGAATCCTCGCCACACCTATACCGTCAACATCACCGGTGTACTCGGGCATGTCGAAGGATATGCGGACATGACTTTGAGCTGCAAGATTGTAGATCTCATCGGGAACGATCTTTTCCAGTATCCGGTTAATGGCGCTGGAGTCAGTCATATCTCCGTAATGAAGGAAGAGCACATTCCTGTATATATCAGGGTTCTGGATGAGATGTTCTATCCGTTCGCGGTTGAAGCTGCTCGACCGCCTCACTATTCCATGTACTTCATATCCTATATCAATAAGCAGCTCTGCAAGGTAAGAGCCATCCTGACCTGTAATCCCGGTTATCAATGCTTTTTTCATTTTCTCTCCATCATAATTTGTATAAACCACAACATTACAATACAACATCTAATGGGGACATGCACTCTCTGGTGCGTGTCCCCAAAAAACCTTGCCTCTGGTGCGTGTCCGGGGACATACAGGCTCTGGTACGTGTCCCCGCAGAATTTGACATATCCACCGCGATGTAATACCGTACAGAACTAAACCAGAAGTTCTTACAATGAACGGGGGGCATGCATTTGAAAAAATACACATTACAATGGATGACGATCACAGTGGTTCTGCTGCTTTGCGTCAGCACGGCATCGGGACAGTACTCTGAAGGAGCCTTCAGTTTCAGCGGAAGCGTCAGTCGTTTCGAGGATTTTTCGCAGGAAAT
>JAUVEU010000004.1 GCA_030594645.1 Candidatus Aegiribacteria sp. | reverse complement strand
GGTGGTCTGCTGGATTCTCGAAAGAAAGCGATGCTGTCACCGGCAGGCTCAGGGTATAGTATTGCGTCCATCAGGGCTGCGAAAACTGATGGACTTTCTGAGGATCTGTTCAGAACGGCTATGGAGGTTCAGGCGCCACTGCCGAATGGAGCGTATGACAGATCAGGATCAACATTTCCAATCGTACAGATAGGCAGATCATACCTGGTCACATCGACCGAAACTGGTATTGCACTCATTGATCAGCATGCGGCACACGAACGGATACTCTTTGAGACAGTGTTGAATTCGATAAAAAGCGATTCTGAATCCGGTCAGCAGAAATTGCTGCTGCCTGAAAATGTAAAACTTGATGGAGAAGAGCTTGACCATCTTGAAGATTATAAAGTGGTTTTGAACAGAGCCGGTTTCGAATACCATATTGAAGATGACACACTCATTCTAACCGCAGTTCCGCCAGGTACATTTCACGGGATCAGTGCTCTTCGGGAAATCCTGAAATCTCTCCAGGATCCCGAAAATGAAGATATGCCCCTGCAGGAGCGTGTTGCAGCGGCAGCTGCATGCGCAGGAGCAGTGAAGTTCGGCGATTCCCTTTCTCCAGTCGAGACAAGACATCTTGTGGATCAGCTGTTCTCAACATCCGATCCCTTTCACTGTCCACATGGCAGACCTACACTTATTGAGATATCCTTTGAAGACCTGGAGGAAAGATTTGGCAGATGATATCCATGTTTTAACTCCTGTTCTGACTGGATGCACTGCTTCCGGGAAAACCGGGATACTTCTGGAATTGTCGAACAGGCACAGCATTGAGATCATTAACGCGGATTCAAGACAGGTTTACCGCTGCATGGATATAGGGACAGCTAAACCATCTCTTAAGGAGCAATCGCAGCTTACACATCATTTATTGGATCAGATCGACCCTGATGAAGTTTTCTCAGCAGGGATGTTTCTCGACAAGGCCAGGGAACTGATCATTCAGATAAACACAAGAGGATCAATCCCGCTGATCGCAGGTGGAACTGCGCTGTATATCCTTGCTCTGACCGGTTCACTCGATGAAATGCCACCCAGGTGTGATGGTATCAGAGAAGGTTTGAAGCTGCTTGAGAATGAGAGACCCGGGATTCTCTATGAAATTCTCCATAGGGTTGACCAGGAACTTGCGGATAAAATAGGAGAAAGCGACAAAAGAAGACAGGAGAGAGCGCTGGAGGTTTATTTTCAGAGCGGAAAACCCCCATCATCCTTCAGAAAGGGCGGAGATCCCTCTGAGAGGAACAAGTATCTCATAGCAGGTATATCCATTCCGCGTGATGAACACAGGCGGAGAATCCGGAGGAGAGCGATAAAAATGCTGGATGCTGGATTAATAGATGAAGTTGAAGCCTTGTTGAGCGCGGGATGGGGAAGAAACAGTGCTCTTGGCCGGACAATTGGATATAGTGAAGTACTCGCATTTCTGGATGGCAGTATTTCCACGGAAGATGAGATTATTGAAGCCATTTCCATCAATACATGGCGCCTGGTTCGAAGACAGAAGAACATGTTTAAAAGAATTGAAAGAATTAACTGGATGGAAGATGATCCGGATATGATAGATGAATTCCTGTTTGCTGAAAGGGGATTGTAATGGAAAAAAAGAGGGAATCAGGGGAAGTACTGGAGCACATGCTGCTTGAGGAGATAAAACTGGAACAGATCGATTTCATGAATCCTCCCGACGAATGGGATATGGAATTCCATCAGAAGGAACCGTATGTTCCTCCAATTCTGATAGAGGAGAGGGATATCGAAAACACTGATGAAACAAATCTTTCCGTGAGATATACTCTTCTCGCTCATCATAGGAGCTTCTGGCGGATGCTCGCAAAGAAACCTCTTTCAATCAGGGCGTTTATAGTGCGCAGTAATGTGCACATTCCTCCCGCTCATGAATCCATAGTTAATTGCACCGAGGAAGCTCTGCTGTTCGATGGACTTCTCCGAAACGGACTGTGCGAGAACAGAAGTCGGCTTTCGGAACTGCTTGGCTATTCAAGAGCTCGAATAACACAGATTCTCAATCTGCTGAAGCTTCCATCCGGAATACGTAGAAAACTCCTTCTTACTGATGAAATAAGTGAATTTCAGCTACGTCCTCTGGTAAGAATTATCGATTCGAAAAAGCAGATGACCATGTTCTCTCATCTAATCGGCAGCAAGTTGACCGGAAGGCAGATGGCTCTTTTCATAAATGGAAAGAAGGAAGAGAAAAAGAAAAGGAGTCCCGGCATCGAGGAGCTGATGTCTGAAGATCATGGTCAAAAAAGTACGGTGCTTGTTAAAGGGGATAAACCTGAATCCAATTTACAGGATAAGGAAAACCCCGGAATCCTGACGGCACACATAAGAGAACTGATACGTAGAGTGAGTTCGATAAAAATAAGTGAGTGGGAGGCAAGTGCGAGAGAAGCCGGTGCATCAGACACAGACATAATGCTTCTGCAGGGAGTATTCATGCTTCGAAGCGGTTTGTACGAACGCGCGATCGAGCTTCTTGAGATAGTCGTTGAAAATAATTCCGATTATGCACCGGCTTACTTTTATCTTGGCAGATGCGGCAATCTGACAGGGGATCTGGTAAGCGCTGAGAATTATCTCAGAACTGCTCTTGAGCTTGTACCGGATGATCCGGATTATCTGGTGGAGTTTGCCATTGTGCTTGAAAAGCTTAAAAGGAATACGGAAGCATCCACTTTTTACAAAAGATCGGGTTTAATTCGAAAACGATTTAGTGAGGATTAGATTTGTGAAATCATGCATACTGGTGTCATTTCTGTTTATTCTTGCAACCTGTGCACGAATGGCAGCTCCGGGCGGTGGCCCGGAAGATGAAACACCGCCGGAGATTACCTCAATAGAACCTCTCCCCGGACCGGAATATCCTGATCTTAAAAAGATAACCATAGAATGGAGTGAGAGGCTCGATGATGCTTCAGTTGCAGTATTCCTGTATCCACAGATGAGTTACAGCCTGGATATTCATGGTTCCACAATTGAAATAGAACTTGAGTTACCCCTTGGAGAGATGCCCCTGGTAATTCATCTGCCGCCGGAAATACAGGACAGGCAAGGCAACCGCACTGGAATTCCCGTAGATCTTGCATACAGCGGAGCTGATTCTCTTCCCACAGGGATGATTAATATATCGATGACCAGGCAGGGCGGGGGCAATATTGCAGGAAGGACTTTGATTGAGCTGTACAGATACCTGTCCGATTCAGACGGTGACTCATTGCTTGTGCGAAGAACCATTGCCGATTCACTCGGGACAGCTGATGTACAATGGCTTGAATGCGGATTTTACAGGATTCTCTGTTATGAAGATCCTGACAGGTCGTTTGAGTGGAATTCTGATCAGGAAGCGGGAGCTGACACTCTCGTTAACCTGTCAGAAGGTGAGATTCTCAATATAGAAGCTGTACTGACGGTTATCGATACTGTTGGTCCCATCATAACCGAAGTTGAAGCTCTTGATAGATATCATCTGCAGGTCTCTTTCAACGAGGAAGTATCACTGACATCATTCAGCAGAGGGCAGGTAACATTACAGGACACATCAGGAAGCATCATAAGCCTGCATGGTTTCTGGCTGCAGAGCGGCTTCTCCGGAAATAACGTTATTCTCGAAACTGAAGCAATACCAATAGAGGAGGTCACACTCTACGCCTGCGGTATCGAAGATCTCATGCTCAATCCTTCTGAATCGGACTCCATGACGTTTTTCGGGATTGATTCTCTTCCTGAAGACAGTCTGAGACTGCGATCCTACTATCCTGCTCCGGGAAGCGAAAACGTCAATCCTGCAGGACCTTACAGCATATCCTTCAATTTCTGGGTGGATATTGATTCCCTGAATAGCAGACTCACTCTTAATAAAGTATCAGACAGCACATTGATAGAGGGCGCATTAAATAGAATTGACGGAAGAACATTTGAGTTCATTCCGGACCACCAGCTCATAGGTGAACAGCAGTATCGTTTTCTGCTGCTTCCAGGGATTTCCACTGCATGGGGTGATACTCTGCTCTCATCTTTCCCATGGTCATTCTCAACCGCGTGGGGAGATGAACCCGGCTTAATAGAGGGGTATATCTCCGGCACTTATGCGCAAGAACTCATAATTCAGATAAGCAGAACCGGTGGCGGCAGTGATGAGAGTAAAATACGCGCGACTGTTCAGCCGGGACAGTACATTGTTGATGAAATACCAGCAGGGCGCTATACGGTAGCTGTATTTGTCGATAATAATGGTGATGGAGAATGGAGTCCCATGGAAGCTTATGGCACATATCCGGGAGTGGTTCTCGTCCGGCCTGGGCTGATAACTGAGGAGGTAGATATTGAGATTCTACCCTGAGGGTGCCTTTGATCAATCTGAATGTACCGGATGCGGAATCTGTGAGAAAGTATGCCCTACGGGCGCAATTGAAATCCAGAATGGATATCCTTTCTTTAAAATCGGCAAATGTATTGCCTGCGGCCATTGCGGTGTTTACTGTCCCGCAAACTGTTTCGGATTGGAGCGTATTCCATTTCCTGAGGATATCTGCTCATCAGAGAAATATCTGAAGCTTCTGGAAGCAAGACGTTCAATCAGATACTTCAAGACTATAATCCCATCGGAAGAAGAGATAAGTAATCTGCTTTCTGTGCTGTCTCAATCTCCCACCGGCGTGAACAGGCAGAGGATCACTGTCCGTGTTGTTATGGGATCCGAAGCTGTAGAAGGACTCCTCAAACCGGTGAAGAGGCTGCTGAGAATTCTTGATTACACCGGAATATCGTTCCTGATAGGAAAACTGACCGGGATGTCTGGATACCTGAGGAAACTGAGAGAGGGAAGTGATGTCATATTCAGGGAGGCTCCTGTTGTGCTGTTTTTTCATGTTCCCAGAAGTAACATCACAGGGCGTACGGATGGCGTTATAGCTGCCTCAACGGTCATGCATCATGCGGTTACATTTGGTTATGGTACATTATGGAACGGTATAGCTGAAAAACTCTATCAATTATTTCCCTCATGGCATTCCAGCGATACCAAGGGAACAAGACTGACAGCCGTTTTGTGTATGGGATATCCCGAAATCACTCCTGAATGGAAAGCTCCCTTAAGGGATTACATGATTAAATGGTGTTGAAGTTCAAGGTTTGACGCAGGCGGGGAGGGAGCGGGTCGTGAAGATTGTCTCTTGGCCCCACAGTCATGAGATTTCTCCATCCGAGTACTCGTTGTACGCTGTACTGGCTCATATCAAGCCTGCCGATACGGAATATCCCTTCGGGTGAATCAAGCAGACGATTCATGGAAGATATACTTCCGTTGGCGAGAAATCCGATTCTTACTGCCTGTCTGTTCTGAAATTGAAAGTGTGAGAGATACTCCTCTGCGCCCTGATCCTTTGGAAATCTACCTCCTGGATACCCCATAGCGAATATCTCGGAAGTTCTTAGTCCGAGACTTCTGTGGAATTTTTCCATAGGCAGCAAAACTGCCCTGTCCCATTTAGAGCGGGGAAGAGTAATGAAATCCGAATGCATATTCGTGTGATTACCAATAGAATAACCCATATCTATCAGAAGATTGAATTTCTCGGTAATATACTCCTCCTGGCCGAATGGAATCTTGTCCCAGGAGATAAAAAATGTAACGCCTCTACCGAATTCCGGATTCTGATCGCAGAATCGTTCAAGAATGCCGACAACACACAATGGATCGATTTCGGTTGAACCATGAGTTTCAAGGAAAGTGAAATTGTCCTGCCATCCATCATCAAGAGTAAGCATCACCGGCCGGCGATCCGCAGGGACCTGCATGAGTCCATTTTCAAGGTCTGAAGGAGTGATAAGATAAAATCCCGCAGCATAGAGCTTTTCAAGATCTGATCGGAACCTGTCGGTGGAAACACCGTAGTATCCGTCAACCGGATCGCTGACATGGTGGTACATGAGCACAGGTATCCCACTCGTGGTATTGCTTAAAGGTTCTTCAGGATCAGAATGCTCAAGAATACTGGTCGTACCGATTTCAGGTGTCCAGAGAAACAGAAGAGATAGAAGGATGCCGGTCATTGTGATGGAATTACAGTGAATCGGTCAAGTGACGCGTTGACATATCCATCAACAAAGACACCAACCTGACCAAGAGCCGGTAAAGTGGTTCGTACAACCTGGATCAGCTGACCGTTTACTCTCAAATCAATGTAGTTACCGTGAACAAGGGCTGATATTTCAATGCCGGGAAGACTGTACGGCATGAGTCTGCTTGATTCGAAAGCCTCCATTCCCATAATGGGAAGCCAGAGTCCGTTGATGCATTTTTGAATGGTATACTGACCTCTTGAGTTTGCCCCGAGAAGAATTAAATCTCCTGTTGATTCAGCTCCAAGGACAATACCCACGATACAGTGAGAAGCGGCATCTACAAGATCGAACTGGGCTTCGCAAAGACCATCGTCCAGAAGACCGGCTGTAGACAGGAGAACAACAGGATCACGAAATACGGAGTTGTCGATATGCATGGATCCGTGGTAGACTTCATAACGACAGGAGGAACCGAAAGGTTTCGTGAGCACATCGTCAAAAGTACAGTTGAGCAGTGTATCATTGAGTTGTGGTGATGTTGTGTAAGATACCTGGGTGCTCAGTACGGTTGTATCTCGTGGAGTTGTTTGAGTTGTTACATGACCGGAGTAGAATCCGGAAGTTCTGGTTTCTCCGCAACCCTGTATTGAAAACATGACAGCTGCCAATAGCAATATGATGACACAAAGGAACCAGGATTTCATATTTCTTCTTTCCTGAAAGAGTTTATAGAAGGGTAGCAGATAGAACCACTGAAAAGTACTATTCATTCTTCCGATTGTCCAGTGCGGCTGAAATTAATGGCGTTACTTCTGATAATGCTCGCGGCTGCGGAGGTCAGCATCATGCTTAACGGGCTGGTGTCATAATGCTATCCTCTGGTTATTCTCCTTGTAATAATTACCCCGATAATTGTATATTTTCACTTGAAGATTAGTCAAGGAAACTAATTATGCAAAATGTTCCCCAAGAAGGCTCTAAATGAAAAGAGGTTTATCTGGTATGAGATTATGGAAAGATCGCCGCAAGAATCGTTCAGAAATACCAATGAAGGCTGTCAAAATACAGCTTGAACATATTGCTCGTAAAGGAGGCTTCAAGGCAGCTCTGTTGACTACCGAAGATGGTTTCTCTGTGGTTAATATAGAATCTGAACTGGATTCCAGTTCACTGGCCGCGTTAGCTGGTTTCATCTGGACAGTGAATATGAATGTTCTTGACTTGACAGGATTTGGGGGACTGGATCAAATAACCATGAGTGGACCATCTGGTGATTCTGTTATCTGTCAATCCTTTGAAGTTATGGATCAGCCTGTTGTTCTTATTGTTATTGCCAGTGTAGAGTCACCGCATCGTAAGCTGACTGATCAAGCAGTGGAGGGAATAAAACGTATCCTGGTATAGGTAAGATAAGGATGTTACCGGAACGGCGGAAAATCCGAATTCCTATTGCTTTCGGATAGATACCTTGAGTTCCTTTATAAGTCTGCGTATTTCGTAACGCTGTCTCAGATCGCTGTCATCTGATAAAAGACTTAATGTCGCATCAGCATGCTTAAGCCGATCTGAAAGCATTCCTGCCAGGGTGCATGCAACCCGTATTGCCAGATCGGGATAATTATCATGAAACTCTCTGAAGGATTTCCTGCTTATTGAAAGTACTTCACCGGGAGTAACACAGGTTACGGCAGCAGATCTTATTCCACTCCTGAAAAAGGCCATTTCGCCGAACACATCGCCTCTGTTAAGTGCAGCGAGAACGAGTTCTTTACCTCTTGAATCACTAACCACAAAACTACCGCTCTTGATCACATACAGGTCGCTGCTGGAGGCTCCCTGGTTGAATATTACTTCCTGTTCTTTTGTGGCGCGCGAACTGCAGGCATCAATAAATCTATCCTCTTCGAGAAAACTCACAGGCTTAAAAAAGATTTCATCACGATACATTGAGCAAATCTTTCATGTCAGGTATTCCCAAATTGTTCAAATGCAGCCGGTGCTTCTATGTTATAGTCTTTTGATTCGATCCTTTCCGACAGCATTTCGACGAGGTTCTCAACAGCTTCGGATACTTCTGCGGACAAACCTTCCTGCAAATAGTTGGGAATATCTATAGTAATCCCCCAGATACTCCATTCAGGTTCAGCAGCCTGCCGAAGGCGGCAAAGCTGTTCTATTACCGTGGGCAGATCCATGTTGTGAATAGAGGGTGCCCAGGCTCTTTTCACCCCCCTTTTCTTTACCGCGACAAGCCTGCCGGTGGGTTTCCCGGCGAC
This sequence comes from Candidatus Aegiribacteria sp., assembly GCA_030594645.1. Lineage (GTDB taxonomy): Bacteria > Fermentibacterota > Fermentibacteria > Fermentibacterales > JCC-6 > Aegiribacteria. Next base: position 61,784 of record JAUVEU010000004.1, on the reverse strand, counting down.
GGCATCTACGAAGATGAACCTCTTTGCGGAGGGAAGTATTTCCCAGAGTTCCAGTGGGTCGGTCTCAAGATTGTGCAGATAGACATCAGGCCTTGAAGGATACTTCACCTTAAGCCTGCTCACAACGGTATTTCCAGCACCGTCGTCTCCCGCCAGGGTGTTACCGATACCAATTATACCCAGCGGGTATAAACAGGATTGATCAGCGTTCATTATTTAACAAATACCTCGATATCGTACTTGCATTCTTTGCTGCCGGGGCATGATTCAGTAAGCTTCAGGCGGGCATTTGCAAGCTTTCCAATGTATCCTGCCATGTAATTATAAAAAAGTACACACAGGTCGCCCCCCAGCTCTATCCCCTCCGTTTTACACAACTCACGGATAAAGCAGCTCTTTACTTTTATCTCAAGTTTCGAGCTTCCATCGTAATCGGGTTTGATATCCCATGCCGGAGTGAACTGCCGCACTGCGATATCAAGAGCCTCCTTGAAGGATTCAGGAATCCTGTACCTTGGAAGCTGTGTGGCAAGCGTTCTCCCGGCCATTGTACCAACAGCTGGAAGGCTTCCTCCAAGTGTCTGGCGGAATATCGAAGCTACCGAAAGCAGTCTTATGCCCAGATCATCGAGTGCGGCTTTTTTATGCGCATCATCGGATGGTGTATTGGGAAGTGGGACATCAACTGCGAGTCTGGAAGCGAGTGCCAGATTTTCATTATCATGGTAGTATTCTTCAGAATATATAATATCCTCGTGAGTGATTGCAGAGGCAGGGCATATTTCACTGCAACTGAGGCAGCCGAAACACTCCTTTTCCCTAACAACCTTCGGTAACAACTTTTCCTCGTTGAATTCAAACACATCAGTAGGACATTCATCAACGCATAGTTCGCATCCTACACATGCATCTTCATCAATTGTTATCTTTATCATACTCTACCCTCCCTTCTGATCACTTTGAAGGTTTTGCCATTACTCCTGAGTTCAATCTTCATCGGCATACTGCCTGCTGCATGGGTGGCGCAAGCAAGGCATGGGTCAAAACATCTGAGTGCGAATTCAGCACCGTTCATCAGAATATTATCATCACCTGACTGCTTGAAGTGCTTTGCAAGGGCGGTTATCGCAAAATCGATGGCATCATAGTTGTTCTGCGTTGCGACGATCAGGTTCGCACTGGTAATCTTGCCTTCATCATCAGCTTCATAATCATGAATCAGGATACCTCTTGGTGCTTCCACGATACCTCTGAAACGGCCTCCAGCTGGAGAAGCATTGGTAATGATTGGACCATCGCCCAGTTCCCCTCCGCAGATCTCAATGATTCTCTCGGTGCAGTATGTCATTTCAATGAGTCTGGCTTCAAGGTAATCAACAGCAGACAGCCTGGGGTTGCCTTTACTCTTGAAATCCGCAAGGAGACGGTTTGCTTCCGGAGTTGAGAAACTGCTGTTCACATTGAGTCTTGCGAGGGGGCCAACGAAGTATTTCTTTTCCTCTCCTTCGGATCTGAGCCTTACAGACCTCATATATGAGCCCTGCATCGGGTGTTCAACCAGGTTGTCCGCGTACTCGTCTGCAGTGAAGGTTCTTTCTTCTTCTCCTGAAGGATCAACAACTTTACAGATATTCTGTGTGAAAGTTACCTTTCCTTTATCGGATAGGGCTACTGAATGAAAGGGAATTTCTGCTATTTCTCTCAGATCTGAGATGTTGTCCAGCTTCTCCATAAAAACCTCTGAAAGGTCCTTAACCAGGGAGCCGGCTTCCACACCCCATTTCCCTATATTTTCTATTTCATCAGAATCCGGCCGGGAAGCCTGTCCTCCGGGAACGGATGTTACTGGGTGAACTCCTCTGCCTCCGACTATCTCAACTATCTTCTGACCGATACTTCTGAGTCTTAGAACCTTCTTCACAATTTCAGGCTTTACACCAAGCAGAGAAAGAACACTACGCTGCGCAGGTGGAGCTCCAATTCCTACAAGGACATCAGGACCTGTTAGCACGAATGTACTTAGCGCATGAGAATGAAGAATATGCCCAAGATACATCAGCTCCCGAAGCAGCTTTGCATCGGTCGGGATTTTCACACCCAGACCGTTCTCTATGGTGATTACCGATGCCAGGTGGTGAGCAGCAGGACACACGCCGCAAATCCGACCCGTTATCAGGGGAAGCTTGAAAAGCTCCATTCCCTCGAGCAGTTTCTCGAATCCTCTTATTTCAAGAACCTGCAGATGTCCGCTGGATACATCGCCCGAATCGTTTATGTCCAGTACTATTCTGGCATGACCCTCTATTCGGGTCACCGGATCTACAATTATTTTAGTTGTCATGGTTCAACCTCTTAATCCTGTCTCTACTTTGGAGTGTTTCAATTTCCTGCCCATTCCCTGATTTCAACTGTGGGCTTTTTATAGATTATCGGTGAAGAGATTGCGTAAGAGTAAAACGTTTTAGCTTCCTTTTCCATATAATCCAGTATCTCGATTCGATCAATTCCGGTGAGCAAACTCATTCTTTTGGCTATCAAGGTTCGAATATCCAGATGTGGTTCGGTAATGATATCAATGGAGGGTCCAGCACATCCTGCGCATGCGACTCCCTTGTTTGGACACTGAGCCTGGCAGCGGTCAAGTGTTACTGATCCAAGGCAGATGATTCCCTGACTCAGGAGACATATATCCTCCTCTGAAGCGGTACTCATTCCCCGCTGAAGCTTCACGCCTTCACGTTTTTCCATTCGACGTTTGCAAGCGGAACATACGGTTTTAATTGATATTTCAGGTACTGAAGCACCCAGCAGAGTCTTTATGGAAAGGGCAATGAAATATGGATGAGGTGGGCAGCCTGGTATGTAGAAATCGATATCTACAACTTCGTTCAAAGGAATAACACTCTGTTCCAGCTCTGGTGCCCCTTCGGGAAGCTTTCCATCATCTGTCGCTGTTACAGTATCCTTGTATATCTTATTCAGGATAGTATCTTTCCCGTAGAGCCATCCAATACCGGAGGGACCACCATATACCGCGCATGTACCGAATGCTACCAGCGTTTTACAGGTTTCTCTCATTCGGAGGAGACATTTCCTGTCATGTTCGCTTCTTATGGCTCCTTCTACTATTCCTACATCGGCTTCAGGATATTCCTTCTCATCCATAAGCACAGGAATACGCACGAACTCCACATCATCGATCAGGTTCAGAAGTTTTTCATGAAGATCTACAATGGCAATATGGCATCCTGAACATCCTGAAAGCCACTCGGTTGAAATTCTGGTTTTCATCATGCATCCTCCAGAATCATTTCCTTCAGACAGGAATTGGGACCTGCATGAAGTATCTCAAGATGTACTTTCTTACCGGGCATGACCTTCTCCATGGCTCCGGCGAACACTCCATGAGCCATATAGCACATTGATTCCTTCTGCTCATGTGCATAGCGAAAAAGTGCGTTTCTGACCATGCAGGTTCGAAATACAAGCCTCATGACCTCCGCTCCGTCCCGTTTCTCCATGAGCTCTTCACGATCACCTGTGAAGGGTTCAAAATCCCAGACTATCCCTCGTTTCTCAAGTGCTGTTTTAAGCAGTTCAACAGCTTTCTCGGGGTCTTCGGTCTGTTCCACGTTTTCAACAGCTTCACTGCCGAATTTCTTACCCGCAAGCATGCATATCGAATGGCTGCTCTGGCCCAGATTCTTTTCAGATGCATGGGTTAGGGCACCCAGCAGATATGCTACGCCATGAAGGCGGTCATTCTGTTCAGCCATAATACCTCCCAGGTTAGTTTATAAATAACTGTGATCATCTCAATCAGGTTTCAATGAGAACATGGCCAAATCGAGATCACCTTCATTCAGACATACTAACGCAGACCTTAGTTTATCTATCTCTAGCGAATCAGCATTCCTTTCCTCAAGCTGCTTAATTCTATCAGTAATTGCCTGTTTCAGGGCTTCTATCTGACGGTCAACCGTCTCGGCCGACTCAACCATGCTTTTGTATCTGGCAGTATCTGAAGGTTCAACTTCCTGGGAAGGTATACCTGCTATTTCCTCTGTATAAATGTGGCCATCATCGTCCAGATCTACAGTTTCAGAGAGATCTGCTGCAGTTCTTGCTTCCTGTGCGGTTTCTCGAATCTTTGTTTCCTCGTCGATATCAACAACAATAAATGGCGATGGATCAACAGTGGTTTCAATATCTGTTTCTTCATTAACGTTGACTTCTGAAGCCTTCGGGCGGAGTTCATCTTCCCTGAGTATCTGCATGAAGCCGAGGATACTTCTGGCTGTATCGATGTTTACAATATGACTGGGTCCAAGCATCTGAGCAATGACCATGCGCCCTGCAGCCTTCATTTGTCTAACATTCATTTTAACATGTGTAGCAATAAATTCAATTATTTCATCTTCCGGTATCATGCCCGTCTGGCTGAAAAGATTCCGGAGGATCTTCATTCTGCCTTCTAAATCGACTGTCTCGAGCTTTATAACAAGTCCGGAGGTCAGTCTGGAATAGAACGAGGAATCAAGATCAAGCAGTTTCGCAGGATGAACATCCGATGATGTAATTATTCCATGTTTACCTCTGGGCATGTGGTTAATCACGGAAATGAGGAATTGCTGGAACTGGAGATTACCCTGGGAGAACTGAATATCATCCAGGATCAGGAGGTCAAAGGATGTGATCCAGGAACGTAATTCTCTATCCATTCCCGCCTTCAGGCAATGCTGATACTCAATGTGCAGATCAACAGTGTTAAGGATAAGTGATCTTTTATGGGTTGACCTGGTAAGAGCTGCAAGCAGGTGAGTCTTGCCCTGGCCTGTATGGGCATGGAGCATTACCGGAGTAATACTTTTCCATACCCTGGGAATAAGGGCGATTGTCCTGGCTATTTCCGTGGCGTAATAATTTTCTGCAGTTGTTACATAGTTATTAAAGGTCATGTCTTCAGGATAGACACTGACCAGAGATGCTGCAAAATCACATGTATTATTCAGCTTAACACAGTCAAGTCTTGGAACCGCTCCAACTCCACCAATGGCTTTGGCGAAATTAATGATCTCTCTGGCAATTTCATCCTTGATCAATCCTGAATCTGAACATATTTCAAGAAATTCCTCGAAATGCATTTCATTAAGGTTCTTTTTGTCTTGAAGGTTTTCTCTGTCTTTCATATCCTTCACATCCACTACACTTTACTTAGCTCCCTTGTTATTCTGCCTAGAGCCATGGCCAGTCTTCCAAGTTTTACCTCGGGACCAGTAGCAATGACAACGGTCTGTTCGTCATCAAGTCCGGAGATCGCGATTGATAAATTGACTGCTTCTATAAACGCTTTTCCAGTTATCTTGCCGGGGTATTCAGTTATAAAGCATGTTATGGATTTCATATGTGGTTCAATATCCTGCAGAAAATTACTTTCTGATGTTGATCTGGCTGTGAGCTGTCCGAAAGCGGAAATTAGGCAGATATAATCGATACAGGAGGTTGATTTCAACAGTTCATCCAATTTTTCTGAAAGCTCAAGATCGAGTTCTATAGGGCTATCTGATTCTTCCAGCTGATTCTTCTTCCTCTCGTCTCTCTCCTTGAGTGCCCACATGAGAACATGGTGAAGATCTTCCTTAATGGTTGTTTTATCCGGTTCCAGTTCGGGTTCGAAAGTGAACTGTCCTTCTGTCCAGTCCACAATATCCACAAGAACGTCCCTGCCAGTCTTAGTACCGAAGGTTGCATGTATGAGTTCACCCTTACTGTAATAGAAATCAGCCTTGCCATCACTGGTTATTACTGTGAGCAGACCAGTCTTCCTGCTGGAATTTGGGAACTGAAGCAGTGAAACAAAACCAATATCGCTTAGTGTACCATTAATGGTCATATAAGATTATCAATCCTTTCCACATCAGCTTATCTGAAAACGCCTTATAATCACCTTACTGACAACCTGAAGGGTTTTCATAACGCCCTTGCCTTCGGTAGCTATGGATTCGGTAACCGGGATTTCATCTATTTCGAGTTCTTTCTCTATCTCTCCGATTTCAAGCCTCGGATTACGATCACGTTTGTTGTACTGAAGTACAAGCGGGAAGCGTGACGGATCTATTCCCATATTCCTGAGATTTTTGTTCATCATCCTGAACATTTCCGTATTGTCATCCAGCCTGTCAGCTGAGGAATCAGCGACAAATACTACACCGTCCGCTCCCTCGAGTATGATCCTTCTACTGGCTTCGTAAAAGATCTGCCCCGGGATGGTATAGAGGTGGAATTTTAGGGAATAACCCTGAACCGTACCGAGGGAAACCGGGAAAAAGTCAAAAAACAGAGTTCTCTCCTTTTCAGTGTCCAGAACCAACATCTCACCCTTATATCTATCATTCAATGCTTTATGGATGTAGAGCAGGTTTGTCGTCTTACCGCTCATTCCAGGACCGAAGTAAACGATCTTGAAGACAATCTGCTTTTCAATCGGATCAAGGTGAGGCATATTAATCTTCACCAACCACAAATATCCTGTCAATGAGATTCAGAGCATATTCCCTGAACTCAGGAACGGAAATGTCCTCAGCATCTTCCTTCCTGCTTTTGTCTCTGCTCTCCAGTATTCTGAGGATATCGGGTCCTATTGACCGGGCTTCGTGCCGGACACGACCTATTCTCCTGTAATCTTCAAAAACCACTATCATCATGTTTCTCTGACCAATCAGAGAAATGTGAATATGACGCTTCTCACCCTGCTGCAGAAGAATCGAGAACTTTTCTTCACCAACAATGTTTGCAACTTCTCTTGTAGCGGAAAACATTCCCGCAACAAGCGCGGCAAGGGCAGTGGAGTTCAGTGTTTCCACGTTGCCAGCCTTGCTGATGCAGACGCCCTCATGGCTTATCAACAGAGCCGTAACGGCTTCGGAACGCTTTACAAGTTTGGAGAGAAGATCCTTAAGAGCCTCGGCATCTTCACGTCTTGGCAATTGCATCTTCAGAATACCCGCTTCCCAGAAAAGAGATAATTACAGTACTTTCTCTATTTTGGGAGCGTTTCTTCTTACATGAAGACGGATACCACCAAGATTGGCATCCTTGGCTGCAACAATGACAAGAAGAGCTTCGCTGCCCAGTGCGGTCATCATAACTATACCGTCTTTGTACTCCATCATTGCCTGATCCATTTCCTTGAGACCAAGCTCACGACCAACACTTTCAGCGGAACCCATACCGGTTGATACCATTGCTCCTATGGCTTCAGTATCAGAAGAACCTGTCGATGCAGCATCAATGACAAAGCCATCTCTTCCTACGCAGACAGCAACATCAATACCGCTGACTTCAACGAGCCCCTCCAGGATCTTGTGAAGATCTTCCATTTTATACCCCTTCTGTATTGCATAACAGTTTTTCGTGCTGAATGCATGTTATGTAAGTGATTCATACCTACAGTATATTCTTACATTGTCGGCAAACGATTGTCCAGTGTCCCTCTAATCGGCATACTGTAATATCCTTTTAACGCAGATTTTGACTATCCTGAAAAAGTAAGACAGAACGATTCCTACGATTAGTAAAGAATAGGTCTGACAGCTTAGAATCCTCAAAGAAATACTGAACACTGGCAATAGGAAACTGATAAGGAACAGGTCCGTTTCGTTGCCTATGCTTATGCTGATTATAGTTACGCTGGTGGAATCTCAGATAGAACTCAGTTCACAAGATTGTTTAAGGCTCCTTTCACCTCGGGTGAATTCCAGTTAATGTTCTCCAGGTAATCAGGAACAGTGCTGTGAACTGGTATATGAACCCGATGCGGATTACATTCCATGGCAGGACAATGTAGGTGCTGGTTGTCGGCTTCAGGAGAGAGGTGTGCTCTGATGTGTGGTTCCAGGAGTTATCTGCTGTTTTTCGATTGACGTGGGGTGTATTCGGAAAGTATGCTCAGTTTCAGAAGGAATATTGTGGTATTCAGGAACGGATGAGTTACTTCGGGATATGTTACCGGAACGACGGAAAATCCAAATTCACATTGCTCAAGGGACGCGTTAGAATATCCATTAACAACGACACCACCCTGACTCAGAGCCGGTGATGTAGTCCGTACAACCTGAATCAGCTGACAATTTACTATGTAATTGATGTAATTGCCGTGAACAAGAACATGGAGTGGTTTGAGTTGTAATTTTGCCAGCGTAGAATTCAGAGGCTCTGGTTTTTCTCCGCAACCCTGTACCGAAAGCATGACAATTGACGCTGCCAATATGATGATACTAAGGAAGCCGGACTTCATATTTCTTCTTTCTTGAATGAGTTTATCGAAGGGGAGTAGATAGAACCAGTGAAAAGCACTAACCCGCATAAATCACCAGCTTTCTGTGGATTTCCCCAGGATCCGCAGGTTTCCAGACATGCTGGTTTCTACTACAACGCCACGTATGCAGGCACCTACTGCGTTATGCTCATGCATCCGTCCTCGACGTACTGTTCAAGTACGCCTGCGGAGTCTGCACTCGCAAGCCTTGTAGTCACCAGCATCTCCGACGTTTCGCAACGAAACCAAATTGATTGTACCTTTGCGGTCCCGAGCAGATGCTCGGAAAGCTGGTGATTTATGCGGGCTAATGATTCTTCTGATTGTCCGGTGCAGCTGATAATAGTTACGTTATTTCTGATCATGTTCGCGGGTTGCGGAGGTCAGGACGAGTCAGAAGAGTCGGTTGATTCGGTTATAAGTGAATCTGATTATGCTGAAGTATATACTGTTACCGGGTTTACTGTGAAGAGTGCTCCTCCTGATACTTTGTCTCTTCGCTGGTTCGGTGAAGGGTCCGCAGTTATTTCGAAATTGCATGTGTTTGTGGAACAGGAAATTGCTGCAGGTGATACTTTACTGTATGTTGTTGAGGAACTTCGTGTTGTGGAGCGGGAAAGACTGTCGATGGAGCTTGATATTATCCTTGCGCTTTCCCACTCAAGCCCTTTAGATACAATGCTGCTGAATAGGGTTGACAGCCTTTCATTCCTGCTTGACTCTATTTCATTGCTTGAAAACAGTGTATTCCTGTCAGTTCTTGATGGAATATTGATTAATATCAGCGTAAGCGAGGGTCAGAATATCAGGTCAGGTGATGTACTTGCGGAAATATCCGTTGAGAGCAGCTCCGTTTTTCTTGTATACCCTCCGGATGACTGTATTATTGACAGATGGCCGCTGAACGCCGGGGGGATGAGCTTTGTTGAACAGCATGATTGCCTGGCTGTATATTCGGGGGTACTGTCGGGAAGTGAAGATGAATTTTCAATGTATGCAGCTGTTCCAAGAGAAACTGTATTTGAAAATGATCTGGATAGCTATCTTATAACTGCTGATGATGATACGATTTCAGTATTGCGGTCTGGAATTATGGCCAATGGACTGATTATTATCCAGGTGGACGAACCAGTTTGCTCGGAACTTGTCACCTGGGCTGAGATATGATTGGAGATAATCCTTGACTACCGGAACACCGCTGCTTGATTACAGAACATCTTTTGACGCAAGTCCCCTTCCTGAGAACGTTTTCAAACGTTTTAACGAGTGGATAGAGGGTGGAAAACTAGGATTCGTGGAACTCCCGGAAGATACGGCGCTTCTTAATGATACTCTTGAACTTGCCCATGATATACATAAGTCTTCTGACAGGATGATCGTGTGTGGAATCGGAGGATCATCACTAGGTCTGAGAGCCCTTCTGAGCGCAATGGAAATATCCCGATCCAGCGTATCTGTAGTTGATTCACCTGATTCACGTATGCTGGAAAAGCTCGTATCCCGCTTTGATCCTGATTCAACTGCTCTTTCTGTGATAACAAAGTCCGGTGGCACTGCCGAGACTATGGCAATATTCCTTACCTTGTACAGGTGGCTATGTGAATCCAGGGATGCAGACAGAAGGGTAATCGCGATAACGGATCCCTGCAACGGTGACCTGCGGAAACTTGCACGGGACAGAAAATGGAATTCACTGCCTGTGCCACCATCAGTAGGCGGCAGATTCAGCGTTCTGAGTCCTGTTGGATTGTTTCCGGCAGCATTTGCCGGTATTGATGTCAAATCTCTTATGCGAGGCGCTCTGACTGTCACTGAAGACTATTTCGAGAATGGCTCCGAAAGTGTAGCAGCAAGAATCGCTGCGGGATACCTGCATAACTTCAGAAGCCATACGGTTCATGTATTCTTCCCATATGATGATAGACTGCATGATACAGCACTATGGTTTGCTCAGCTCTGGGCTGAAAGCCTTGGCAAGAAAACCGATCTCTCAGGGAATGAGGTATTCACTGGCCAGACACCTCTTGCCTGCCGGGGACCTGCTGATCAGCATTCACTGCTGCAGCTGTTTACGGAGGGACCGAGAGACAAAACAGTAACGATTCTAACTACTCCTGGAGACACTGGTGCAGCACGGATTCCAGGTGGTTTTAATGATTACCCTTCCATTGCGTACCTTGAGGGTCGAACTCCGGATGAACTTCGTCTTGCGGAAGCGGAAGCTACAGGAAAAGCGCTTGGAGAGGCCGGCATTCCGGTAAGCTATCTTGAGATGCGGTCTCTTGACGCTCATTCTCTCGGGGAGCTTTTAATGTCCCTGGAGATAGCGACTGTACTAACCGGACTCGCGCTTAACATCAATCCTCTTGATCAACCTGGGGTTGAACGCTGTAAAGTACTGATTTACAAAGCAATGAACCGACCGGGATATCAAATCTGATGAGCGCGATTATCCTTGCCTCAATGATTGCTCTGCCTGTTATGTGGCCAGCTCCCGCGGATATCCTGGAGACTTCATCCATCTATTCATGGACATGCTCAGAACTGCTAGGGTGGCATTCGCGTTTGACGCGGGACGGCGTTCCGGTATTGATATGGGGTCATGAACCCCTTCCCGGATGGGGCTCATTTTCATCAGTAAAAATGCGAAGCCCTCTGGAAGCAGGATTGTGGGGTAATGGAAAATGGGAAATCGATTTCGAATCCTGCGAGGTTCCCGACAGTTCGTATGCCAGCGGTATTGGTCTTCTGGAAAACACTTCTTTTCAGAACAGGTACACTGCTTATCTAAGGAGACCTCTTCCAGCTGATCTGTTTATGGATTTCTCCCTTTCCAGGGAGGATACTCTGAGGAACCAGAGATATGTAATTGGCAGGGGCAATATCGCTCTTGGAGGGAGAGGGTGGCAGACTACTGAAGATGGTTATACACTGTGGTCTTCCTGGAATCCTGCGAATTTCATGACACGATTTTCATTCGTTCACCTGAATACAGGAGGAAGACAATGGGAGCTTCTTGGTTCCTACAGCACTCAGTTTGGTGAGGTTCTGTTCCAGACCGGTGCGGCAGGAAGCCTTTCAGACAATGAAATGCAGATGGTTGAAGGGCATACGCGGCTGGAATTTCCATTTCAGGGAATGACAGCGATACTCAGGACGGACATCACGGAATCGCAGGATGAATTTTCACTTGGAGGCACAGCAGGACTTACTGCCAGGTATGGTTTCCTTGATATTCAGGCGGGAGCCGTTCTACCACCAGGTTCAGATATTTCATTTATCGGAATTATTGGAGCAGGACCCGCGGAATTGAATCTGAGCATTGACTCTGACTGTATTGAAGGTGGATTGCAGACTCTTATAATAAGAGAATTCGGGTACCTTCACAGTGGAGTATCACTGAAAGAGGACACCCTTCGGTTTGCTGGTACGGTCATGCCGTCCGTTGGATGGGGAGCTTCCGGAAGGATTCATGGAGGTGTGACATGGGATCTTCTTAACGCTCATGATCATACAAGCGGAACAATGGATATTAAGTCGTTGTTTACATTGGGGAATTTTGCATTCATTTTTGCAGTTGAAGATATCCTTGATGATTATCGCAGTTATACTTTTGGAATCACCTGGATATTCAATGACAGGCCGCCCCGAAGAGCAGTGGAAGAGGAGGACGGAGACTGATGATTCAGAGCGAATTGGATAATCGGAATGATATCCGGAGAATAGCTGTTCTTGCTTCTGGAAGAGGATCTAATTTTGAAGCTCTCTGCAGAGGCAATACAGGCAATGGAAGAGTGACACTTCTTATTTCGGACAGACCGGAAGCACCGGTTTTGAACAGAGCGTCGGGACTTGATGTGGAGGCTCTGTATATGTACCCTGGCAATTACCGTACAAGATTCGGACTGGATGAAGAGAAGCAATGGGCAGATCTGATGATTGACAGAGGGATAGGACTTGTATGCCTTGCCGGTCTCATGAGAATTCTGAAAGGTCCTGTTCTTGAAACGTATGCCGGAAGAATAATGAACATTCACCCTTCACTGCTGCCTTCATTTCCCGGATTGAATTCCCAGAGACAGGCTCTGGATTACGGGGTCAAAGTATCCGGATGCACTGTTCATTATGTTGATGCCGGAACTGACACAGGTCCGGTGATTCTTCAGAGAACTGTACCTGTAAAGGATGATGATACTGAAGAGAGTCTTGCCGCTCGAATACTCACGCAGGAGCATATTGCTTATTCCGAAGCCGTCAGATTGTACTGCTCGGGAGTTCTCGCAGCCGATGGAAGACGTATATTAAGGAAAGAAAAGTAAATGATGAAAATAAAGATTGAAGAGTACACCGGGAGGATAATGAATTGCACTGGCTGATAATATGGATGATGATGTTTTCCACATCTGATGATCCATCACCATTATCCCCTGGAATCGGGCTGTCAGTAAATGGAAGACATCTTCCTTATAACAGACTGGCCTTCGTAGTCATGCCCGGAGATTCCGTTACGCTTTCTTCAAAATATGAAAGCGCGGTCTGGTATACATCTGTAGGTGAGCCTGCAAGGGGAGAGGGTAATACGTTTGGCTGGGAAGCTCCGAGAAGTCACGGGATTTATTACATTGATATAAGCTGCGACAGTATTACTGAGAAGTATACGATCATAGTTCCGGTGGAATCATGCAGATGGAGAACGACAACGCTGAATTCCTATCCTATTGGAAGCTATGGAGACGGCAATTCCAGCAGAAGCAAACCCGACTATTTCATTGAGCTGACACCCGGAACATCAGGTGCCAGAATATCCACACATCTCACAATAGGACAGTTTCTCTGTCATGTTGAGGGTAATTACCCGCAGTACATGGCTTTCGATCTTAGATTAGCCGATAAGCTCGAGGCGGTGCTTGCTGCGGTTAAGGAAGTTTATCCGCAGGCTTCAGACATACATAACATCAGCGGATTCAGAACTCCGACATATAATGCTTCGATCGGCAATGAAACCACCGAGAGTCTTCATCTTTACGGACAGGCTGCTGATATCTGGATTGAGAGCTGGCCATCCAATAACCTTATGGATGACATTGACCGGAACAAGCGTGTTGATGTATACGACTGTGAGTATCTTGTAGAAATCGTCCGAATTCTCGAGGCTGAGGGTGAAGTTATCACTGGTGGAGCTTCGGCATACAGGTGGATTTCTACTCATGGTCCTTTTGTTCATATTGATATCCGGGGCAGCAGAGCTTCCTGGCCTACAAACAGAACTCTTGTTTCCGATCCGGTAATCTGAGAGGGAATGGATGAATTCACTTAAAACGGCACTATTGTCACTTGCAGGAGTGCTGACAGTTGGATTCGCAGTCAGTCTTATCAACGCAGATCAGCTTTCCAAAAGATTGCAGACAGTCCAGTACGAATTTCATATTACTGATAACGAGTTCCAGCGAGTGAGTTCTGAGCGTGATACTCTGGCTGATGTGAACTCTTTTCTTCTGGCAAAGGAGCATTCCCTTGATGAACTCATTCAAAGGGCGGATTCGCTTCACGCCAGACTGCGGGAAAATGAACTGAGGAACAGCTACTACGGGCACTACCTTCTTATTGATACCAGACAGAACAGATTTCATTTAAGATGGAGTTTCGGCAATGGGGAAGAGATTCTGATAAGATCCGGTTACTGCGGAACCGGAAAAGGCTGGACAAGCAATGATTCTGGAGCAGTATGGAATTTCAACACACCTAGAGGTCTCAGATATGTTGTGAAAATCGGAGAGAATCCATACTGGTACAGACCGGACTGGTACTGGCAGGAAATGAATCTCACTCCACCTTTGCCTGATGAGTATGTCGTCATACCCGATACATTATCCTGGGATGATCAGATAGTATATTATCGTGATTCTCTTACATCAGAGGAGAGAATATGGGTCCAGAAAGTGCCTGGAGTGCTGGGAGAGTACAAGATCGATCTTGGTGGAGGAATTCTGATTCATTATGGTGTCGGCAGAGGCAGGAATATAAGCCATGGGTGCATCAGAATGGGCAACGCTGATCTTGAGGCTTTATACAGAGCACTTCCGGTAGGTGCTCCAGTAATTATATACTGAAAGGTATGTTTTGATAGTTAAATTGAATATTCAGACTGAAAACGATACTCACATTATTGAGAATCGCGGCAGCAGACAGAATATGATTATCGGTATCACTATGATTTTCACTCTTATCATTCTTTTTCTGTTTTCAACCGTTTTCTATTCAGGAGGCAGCGGAAAACCCGATGAAGAATTACAGGTTCTTCCAGGTGATTCAACACAGATTGACAGTTTGGTTCCCCCTGTTGGTGTGAACGATGTAATGGAGCTCCCTGATCTATGGCTGCAGGCAAGAGGATTATCTCATGGTAATGCAGCATGGGGGCCGGATATCATTGCGCCGTTTGATACACTGTGGCGGTTGCGGTCAAACGGGGGGAGGGAATTCTTTTCCTCTCCGGCAATTCACGAAAACGTGTTGTATTTCGGCTGTAACGATGGGCTTTTAAGAGCAGTAAATGCTTTGAATGGAGCAACGCTCTGGTCATTCAGTACAACGTGCGGAATCTGCGGTGAACCTGCGGTTGATTCCACATCGGTGTATTTTGGCGGTCAGGATGGAATTATCTATGCCCTGGACAGGGCATCGGGAAGTAAACGCTGGTCAGCAGGGCTGGGTTATCATGTTTTCTGCAGTGTTGGCATACTTGCCGATTCCCTGATACTATCCGGAAACTCGATGGGTAAGATATGCGCTTTGCATTCGGATGACGGGGAACTTGTCTGGGACAGCGAAATTGGCGGGATAGTGCTTGGTCCGGCAATTATAGATTCCCTTGCGGTGTTTTCAACTGAGAGCGGGAAGATCGCAGTGTTTAACACTGAAGGCAATAGATTGTGGATTAGAGAATACGGCAGACAGGCATCGTCCCCATCTGCTGACAGCACGGGCATATATGCAGGCTTCTCTGATGGTTATGTCAGGAAATTGACAATAACAGGGGGAGATTTGATCTGGGAAACTGATATTGTGGATAATTCCGTGAGATGTGTTCTAGCACGTCCGGTTGTTGCAGGCAATAATATCGTTCTTATCGGAACGAACGACAGCAGACTGGTTGCACTGAATTCATCAACCGGTAATATGCTATGGGAGCAGGAATTTGAGAACTGGCTGCAGTTGCCACCAGTTGCTGGAAATAACTGTATATACATTTCCTGTGACGATCAGCGCTTGCACTTGCTTGACCTGAACACAGGAACAAAACTGGATTCTCTGGAAATGAATGGTTATTCCGGTACAGCTCCTCTGCTTGCGAATTCAATTCTGTATTATGGCAATTCATCAGGGGATTTTCTGGCAATTACCGGAAGTGCCGAGATAGAAGAAGAGATTGAAGAAGAGATTGAGGAGATAATTCCAGAAACAGAGGTAACAGAACCGTGAAATCCGATTCTGAATTCAGGGCAGGATATGTCGCGATAGCTGGTCTGGCGAACTCCGGCAAATCGACTCTCCTGAACACTCTTACCAACAGAAATATATCGCCTTCCCACGGGCACAAAGGAACAACCAGGGTTCCGATCTCCAGCATATATATGAATGATGACACTCAGATATGTTTTATTGATACACCACCGATTGAAGTATTTGATGATGCAGAATTCTTCAGAGGAATGGATGCTATCTGCCTGACAATAAATTCAACAGATCTGTCTTCTCAGTTGAAATCAGCAAGAATAAGAGAGTTCATTGACGAGATAGCCCCTATTCCATTAATCGTTGCTCCAACATTTATTGATTATTTTCCGAAAATTCTGCATAGTGCTTTCATAAATCAGATCGCCATGTTCGGTAGTTTTCAGGAAATTGTACCTGTCTGCCCGCCATGCCTGGAAAGCACATACAGATTGCGGAAAGTTATTGCAGGATACATTCCTGCTCGCGGCAGATTGTTTCCTGAAAAGTGTACATCTCTTCATTCGGAGAGATTCCTTGTAAGCGAGCAGATCAGGATCAGCCTTTTCAGTGTTCTTCCTTCTGATGTTGCTAATACCATAGCAGTGCAGATCGAAGAATTTTCTATTCGTGATGAGAAAAGATATGTCAGAGCTAATCTGCATGTTGCAAAACATTCGAATAAAGGTGTGGTTATCGGCAGAAAAGGGGCGATGCTTCAGAACATAGCCGATATAGCGACAGAGGGCGCTTCAAGGATTCTTGAGAGACCAATGTATCTTGATCTATGGGTTAAAGTCAGAGAATCCTGGCCCGGCAATCATAGCGATCTGGTTGAATTCGGATATGTCTGCTAGCACGCAAATACTATTATGTTGAACAGCAGTTGCCGTATACAGCTCGAATCGTTTGAAGGGCCTCTTGACCTTCTGCTTTATCTTATTCGAAGAGATGAAATAGATATCTACGATATACCGATGGCTCATGTAGCGGATCAGTACCTTGAATATATCAGAGAAGCTAAGGAATTGAATCTCGACATTGCAAGTGAATATCTGGTTATGGCTGCTACTCTAACCAGGATGAAAAGTAAATCTCTTCTACCGATTCACAGAATTGACGGGGAGGAGGAAGAAGATCCCGGTGCAGAACTCAGGCGTCAACTCATTCTCTACAGAACATTTCGTGAGATTGCAAAAGAACTCCACAGGAGCGAAGAGACCTGGACTGATATTTACACTTCCCCCGGAGAGCGTGAAAGATGGTCAATAAGTAACACCTCTATCGAGCCGGGGCAGACATCTTTAATGGATCTTCTGAGAGCTATGGATAACCTTTCAGAGGGTGAGACTGAATTACCGGCACAGAGAATACGGCGTAAACTGCTGACAGTTTCGGAATGTATACAGACTCTTGATAAGGTATTCCATACCGGTGATCAGATTTCTTTCAGATCAGTTGTAGGCCTTCAGGCATCCAGAACGAAAATCGTATCCTATTTTATTGCGATCCTGGAACTTATAAGAAGAGGGTGGGTTTCCTTTCATCAGGCATATCCATTCTCGGAAATAGAACTTAAACGTACTGAAAGGTGGACTGTTGATTCTTGACAGACTGGCCAGGGAAGTTGAAGCTTTAATCTTTGCTTCAGATACCCCGTTGAGTATTGAGCAGCTGTGTGAATTTACCGGAAGTGGTGAGGATTCAGTCCATCAGGCACTGGATAGGCTCAACAAAGCATTTATCGATCAGCAGCACGCATTGACAATAATCGAAGTTGCGGGTGGATACAGACTTGCTACGGATAAGGACTTTGGCGCAATAGTATCGCAGCTCTTCGAAGGTCGGAAGCCGGGAAAACTGTCCAGAGCAGCACTTGAAACACTTGCTGTTATCGCATACAGTCAACCCTGCACGCGAATGGCGATAGAATCCATAAGAGGAGTTAATTGCGACAGTGCCATCAGAACACTCCTGGAAAGAGATATGATCAGGATATCAGGCAGGATGGAGACTCCGGGAAGACCGCTTCTGTATTCAACAACCAGAGTATTTCTTGAATATTTCGGCCTGACTGACCTTGATCATCTGCCAAGATCTTCCGAAATTGCTGAGTTGCTGTCTATGAGTTCATCTGAAATGGAGGAAAAGGATTTGTTTGGTGAAGCAGGTGAATAACAGTTTCAGGCTGAACAGATATCTTGCGCGATCCGGTATCGCCGCTCGGCGGAAATGTGATGAACTGATTCAGAATGGTTTTGTGTCCGTCAACGACAAGATTGTCAAAATCCCGGGATTCAGAGTCACATCTGATGACAAAGTCGTATGTCAGGGAAGAAGAGTAAAACCTCTTCCATTTGTAACTGCAGTTCTTAATAAACCTTGTGGTTATGAGACTACTTTATCTCCCGATACTCAGAGATCTGTTCTGCAGCTGATTAAAGGACTGCCTCAGGGAACTGTTCCCATCGGACGACTGGATATAAACACCGGAGGTCTGCTGCTTCTGAGTAATGATGGTGATCTTGTCCACAGACTTACTCATCCATCATGGAAAGTAGAGCGTGAGTACAGATTGATGCTGAAAGTTCCCCCTGAGCCTGACATCATAAAAAAATTGAGAAAAGGGACATACCTGGGTCGAGGTGAATTTTCGAACCCGGTGTCGGTGAAAATATCCGGAAAGAAAAATGTCAATATTGTACTGCATACAGGGAAAAACAAAGAAGTCAGACGCCTTGCGGAAAAATTCCAGCTTGATCTTTCAAGACTGGAGAGAATTCGATACGGTCCCATAATTCTGGATGGACTGGAACGGGGTTCATGGCGGATACTTCGTGCCGAAGAACTCAAAAAACTGAAAGCAGCTGTTGATCTGGATTAGCCGATTTTAATTAACTCTTGACGTATCATATAATTATTCTGATATTTGCAGCCATCTTGAACGAAAGGGTGTGACTTTGCCTGACTAGCATTATCGCAATAGACGGACCGGCTGCTTCCGGGAAGAGCACAACAGCTCGCCTGGTGGCTGATGCGCTTGGTTATTCATATCTTGATACCGGAGCCATGTACAGGGCTTCAGCTCTTCTATTCATACGTAATTCAATACCATTTGACGATTCTCTTCTCCTTGCTGAAAATATTCACAATCATTCCATTGATATACGCAATGGGGCTGTGTTCATTGATGACGAGGATGTTTCATCCTTAATAAGAACTCCTGAGATTAGCGACGCAGCGAGCATAGTGTCTTCCAAATCTGCCGTACGCAGAGAAATGGTAATCATTCAGCAGAAATTCGGCAAATCTCACAATACTGTCGCTGAAGGCAGGGATATGGGAACAGTTGTCTTTCCGGATGCTGAATTGAAGATATATGTAATTGCTGATGTTGCAATCCGTGTTCTAAGGAGATGGAGAGAACTGCAACTGCTGGGGAATGAAGCCAATTATGAAGAATTGCTCAGATCTCAGCTTACAAGAGACTACAGAGACAGAAACCGATCAGACAGTCCTCTCCGAATTGCACCTGGAGCCTATATACTTGATTCAACCATGATGACCATTAACCAGCAGGTATCTACTGTTATAAAACTTTTCAGAGAGCGAACGGGTGTGATACAATGAAAGAATCCGTTCTCATCCGTATCCAGTACTATGGTGGTCTGATCTCACGATTGCTTTTTGGACTCTCTGTTCATGGATCTGAGAGGGTACCCAGGAAAGGCGGACTTATTATTGCCTGCAATCACATCTCCGAAATGGATCCTCCTGTTCTTGGATTTGCGATTCCCAGAACAATTGCATTCATGGCAAAAAATGAATTGTTCAGGAATAGACTCGGCGATTTTATTTTTAAGAAGCTTAATACCATTTCTGTTAACAGATCAGGAGTGGATACAAATGCCATAAGATCAGCAGTAGATCATTTAAAGAATGGGATAGCAGTTGTTATTTTTCCGGAGGGAACAAGAAGCAGAGATGGCAGGCTTCTTCCTGGAAAGGCTGGTATCAGCCTGATAGCATCAGTATCCAGGGCTCCAATCCTTCCAGCGTTCATCTGGGGAACCGATCATCCTGGAAAGGCGATGTCAAGAACAGGGAATCCATTCAGCATACATTTCGGAAAGCTGATTCCCAGTACCAGGATAATGAGTATCAGGAAGAAATATGGAGCAAAAGCTGTTGCGGAGAAAGTGATGTCCGCTATAGCTGAAACAGGTATTAGTGCGAAATTATACGTTAATAGTTATGAGAAAATGGAACAAATGAAAGGAACAAAGTGACAGGTAAAGAAGAGCTTATCGTAGGTCTCACTCCTGAGGAGATAGAGACAATAGAGGGACAGGACTACTCCCTGGCTGAGCGCGAGGATATGGAGAAGAAGTACGAGGAAAATATTGGTTCTCGAAATATTAAACCGGGGGCTATTGTTAGCGGAAAACTGCTCAGAAGAGTAGGAAAAGAAGTAATTGTAGATATCAACTACAAAAGTGAAGGCATCATTCCGATAAGTGAATTCGGGAAGAACGAGGAGATTATCCCTGGGGAATCCGTTGATGTTCTTATAGAATCACTCGAAGATCAGGATGGAAGGGTTTCCGTTTCAAAGGAAAAGGCGCACTTCCACATGGTATGGAAGGATATCAAGGAGGCGTACGATACAGGTTCCGAGATAATGGGAACCGTTATTCGCAGGATCAAAGGCGGCCTTAAGGTGCGAATCATGGGTGTTGAAGCTTTCCTGCCGGGATCGCAGGTTGCTCTGAGGCAGGTCCCGAATCTCGAGAATTTCATGGGTAATGAATACAATTTCCGGGTAATCAAACTCAATAAGCGCCGTCGGAATATTGTTGTAAGCAGGAGACAGGTTCTCGAAGAGGCAAGAGCTGAACAGAAAGATACTCTCATCAAGGAACTTGAAGAGGATCAGGTTCGCGTTGGAATCGTCAAGAATATCACGGATTTCGGAGCATTTGTTGATCTTGGCGGAATAGACGGGCTTCTTCATATCACGGATATGAGCTGGGGACGTATCCGTCACCCTTCACATCTTCTTGCAATTGGAGATGAAATAGAAGTTAAAATACTGAAATTCGATCAGGAACGTGAAAGAATATCTTTAGGACTTAAACAGTTGCAGCCATTCCCATGGGAGGGAGTCCAGGAGAGATTCCCTATTGACTCGATAATTATGGGTAAAGTAGCCAGCATTACCGATTACGGAGCATTTGTTGAACTGGAGCCCGGTGTTGAAGGGCTTGTGCACATCTCCGAGATGTCATGGACGAAGCATATCAGACATCCATCCAGAGTTCTTACGGTTGGAGATGATATAGAAGTAATGATTCTCAGTGTAGATGAAGAGGAGAAAAAGATATCTCTTGGGCTCAAGCAGACTCTTGATAATCCATGGGATACAATAAATGATCGTTATCCTGTCGGTACTGAAATTGAGGGAAAAATCCGCAATCTTACATCATTCGGCGCTTTTGTCGAAATTGAAGATGGAATTGATGGCCTTGTTCATATAAGTGATATGAGCTGGACAAGAAGAATCAATCACCCTTCCGACATTCTCTCAAAAGGCGATGTTCTCAAAGTAGTTGTTCTGAACATCGATACCGAGAACAATCGCATATCACTGGGTCTGAAACAGACGCAGGATAATCCATGGAATTCGATGGAGGAACGTTATCCTGTAGGCAAGGACGCGAAGGGCGAGGTTGTACAGCTTCTGGACAGAGGTGTTGTCGTACGCCTTGATGATTACATTGAAGGATTCGTACCACAGAGTCAGCTTGGATGGGAGAATCTCGAAGACCCTTCAGATGTCATCCGTGTTGGCGACGAGCTTCCACTCAGAATTATTGAGCTTGAGCCAACAAGCAGAAGAATCGTTCTCAGCGTTCGCAGCTATTTCAATGGAAGACCGATGGAGGAACTGAGCGCTTTCAGAGAGAGACTTGAAGGCAGAGAAAAACTGGTGGTTACCGATGTTGAATCCGAATCTTCACAGGTTGAATCTGAGGAGTCTACGGATGAAGAAGCCCTTGAAGATACTGGTGAGGAAGCTGCCGCAGTTGCTGAAACCGACGAAGTTCCCGAGAGCTCAGAAAATACTTCAGAGGTAGCAGAAGCCGCTGAAGAAGAGGCTGTGGAAAAAGCTGAAGAAACGGTGGAGGAAGTCAAAGAAGAATCTGCTGAAGACACTGAAAAAGGTAAAGAGGATAGCACCACAGAAGACGATGAAGCCGAAAAGGGCTGAGTTTTCTTTCTGACAGACAAGCGGGAGGGAGGAGAACAACTCCCTCCCGCATAATAATGATTAAAAAACATACTATTTACGGTCATACGCTTGGATGCCGCTTGAACGCGTATGAAACTGAAGCATTGCTCGAGGAGTTCAGGCTCAATTGTGGAATTGAAAGAGCTGACGAACCGGAGAATGCTTCAATTATACTCGTTAATTCCTGTGCTGTTACAGGAAGAAGTACTGCCCGCTCACGAAAGGCAGTAAGATATTTTCTAAGAAGAACAAATGCAGTTGTTATCGTAACCGGATGTGTAGCCCAGGTTGCACCGGAAGAATTCGATGATCAGAATGCTATTATCGTGCCAAATACCGACAAGAGCCATCTCGTTGAGACAATTGCTGCTATACTTAATATGGAATATTCCGCCGGCAGCATCGAAGAGGACATTCCTTCCGGTGCTCTGTTCCCTGTCCATGCTCCGGAAGTAATCTCTCGAACAAGAGCTTTCCTGAAGGTTCAGGATGGATGCGATAATCACTGCTCTTACTGCATAGTACCTCTTGCGCGCGGCCGTTCCAGAAGTCAGCCAAGGGAACTGGTGCTTTCTCAGGCTGAAAAACTTGCATCAGCAGGATTCAGAGAAATTCTGCTGACAGGAGTGGATCTTGTCAGGTACGGTAACGATCTGTACGGAGAAGATTATGATCTGGTGAACCTGGTGCGTGATCTTCTTTCGATAGGAGGGTTTCGTGTCCGACTGAGTTCGATGGAACCAATTGGATTATCAACAAGCATGATTGAGGGTATTGCCCTGCCGGGTGTCTGCAGGCATATGCATATACCTATTCAGAGCGGGTCAGATAGAATTCTAAGTCGAATGCAAAGAATGTATTCAAAACAGGATATTGTGGAACTTCTCGACAAATGCATGGAACTGTTTCCAGGGCTTGCTCTTGGAGCGGATATAATTGTCGGGTTTCCAGGAGAGACTACAGAAGATTTTCAAGATACTCTTGACCTTATATCACATCCTGCAGTAACTTATCTTCATGTATTTCCATTTTCCGCAAGACCTGGAACTCTCGCTGCTTCGTATAAAGAGGATATGATACATGCTGAGACGATTACTGAAAGAGCTGTTCACCTTCGATCATATTCTGATGAAATCAAACGCAGTTTCAGGAAATCTCAGATTGGAGAAAGTGTTCTTGCTCTGGTGGAAGCCAGAATTGATGAGAAATCTGGAAGGTATATAGGTATGACCGATAACTATATACCGGTTATCACTCCTGATGGCAGCAGGGAGGGGGAACTGGTTTCGATGACAATAACGGATGAGAATATCTGCTGGGATACAAGGTAGAATGACAGATAGAAATATTGGATTCCTCATAGGAATAACCGGTAACAGCGGCTGCGGCCAGACTACAGCCGCAGAGTATATCAGCAATGATTGTTCCGGAATATGTTCTCTTGACCAGGTTGGTCACAGACTGCTTGACCGTCAATATGTTATTTCAGAACTGGCTGATTCTTTCTCAAGGCCTGACTTCAATAATATGAATGGAAAGAGTATCCGATACGAGCTGAGAAAGATAGTACTCAATGATACGAAGGCATATGCAAATCTGAATTCAGTTCTTCATCCAAGAATGATCAGGTGGGCTGTAAACTCCGCTCGAATTCTCAGAAAACTGAAAGGAATTTGGATTCTTGAGGGAGCTCTCATCTGCGAACTTGGAATTCATGAATATCTTGATTATCTGATTGTAATACAGGATTCTGAAAGTAGATGCATAAGTCGTGTTGCAGCAAGGGATAAGATATCATTACAAGAGGCAGCAAAGCGGTGGGAAGTACAATTACCAATTGATAAGAAGTCGACAATGGCAGACGGGGTTGTAAATAACTCGGAGGACCTGGATAACATGAAGCAGCAAATTCTTACTATATTTCATCGTATTAAGAAAAACCTGATGAACTGATTTGAAAGTGAGTAAACAATGGCGCATAGAACAAGAAAAAGATTGACAAAAACAGAACTTAAGAAAGATCCCATAAATGATGGTATTATGAATAGTATTACATATTTGCAGGACCACCTGAAGCAGTTTATTATCGGCGCTGCAATCCTTGTAGTAATTGTACTTGTTGTTCAGTCGGTTTCACAAAACGCTGGTAGACAGGCAGATGATGCCTCCGCTCAGTATTACCTTGCGGGACAGCTTTATGATATGGGCATGAACAGTTTCCGTTACGGTCAGTATGAAATGGCAATAGGACAACTTCAAACAGCGCGACAGATTGCCTCTAACAATTTCAGGGCATTTCCGGGAAGAATTTCAGGAAAAAGATCAGCGATTCTTGCTGCTAAAATCGGGATAATGCTCAGCATGGAAAGTGAAGTAATTCCGTCGCTGCAATCATTCATTGCTTCTGATCCCGGTGATGACATAGAAAATTCCGCCCGTTTACACCTGGCAATCGCTCTTGAAAACAGGGGGGGAGAGAACGATCTTATCATTGCTCAGGAACTGTATCTGGAGATTCTCAATTTCTCTCCGGCTAATTCGCAGATTGCATGGGAATCAAATTACGGACTTTCCAGGATATCCTTCAGATCCAACGATTATGAAACTTCAAGAGAGTATCTGCATTCAGCCCTTGAGATTTCAAGGGATACAACAGAATTCATGTATTACCAGCTTGCCCGCCTGGATATGGTGCCACAATAGGGGTCAAACCTTGTATTTTGACATTCTTAGTCATTCGGCGACGCATCTTGAATCAAAATATTTTCCGCCATCACCGTTTTTCTCTTCTGTAATGTAGAAGACATTCAAACGATCTATCCCATTTGTTCTTGTGCTAAACTGTCCAGAAGGGGATAAATGGAATTACTGATATTATGTACAGTCATAAGAGACCTGTGCGGTATCAATACATATGACTTTACATAATATCCCTTATCGGACGTCATATATTCACTAAATTGTGTCCAACCCTCTGTACTGGTGCTTGTTTTGAATAAATAGTCCCTGTCACTATTTAAATACGTTTAAGTATTTTCTTGATTCTCAGAAGTAATGTGTTCTTGTGAATTGGTTTTCTTATGTAGTCCTCAGCGCCTAATTCGTAACCCTTGACTTCGTCCTGGGTATTATCTCTTCCAGTGAGAAATACAACAGGAGTTTCGATCCCTTTGTTTATGATAGTCTCAAGCAGTTTGAATCCGTTAAGATTGGGCATATCGACATCAGAAAGGATCAAATCGAAACTTTGCTTGCTGAGCGTTACAATAGCATCAATTCCGTCACCTGTTGAAGTTACATCATATCCATTGGAAGACAGGATAAAGGATATGAACTCGCGAAGATCAGGATCATCATCTACAACCAGGATTCTGGCTCCATTCTCAGACTTCCCTCCTCTTCGATCTTCAGTAACAGGTTTATCGTGTTTCTCGAAAGGTCTGGATGTTGAGATTTCATTAACAATTTGATTAACTGGAGAAGATACTGTTATTATTCTCTTTCTGATTGAACCGGTAAGTCTTTTCTCCTCAAGAAGGATCGAATGATAAATATCATTATAGCAGACAGTGAAGTTTCTGAGTTTATCAATAGCATGATCACTCATAAGATATTGTCCGCTATCATGAAACCTCTGCCGCATGGAAGATACTGATTCACCGCTCCTGACGATATCTATCACTTCAGGATTGAATCGGAGCAGTTCGTATATCCCCTGACGCCCTTTGTACCCTCTGTTTTTACACTTCGGGCATCCGACAGGATCGGCAACCGTGTCTGGAATATCATCAGTAAAAAGGCTGAGCATTTCTGCCTCCTCAGGTATTATTGATCTGATTATCCTGCAATCAGGACACAGACGTTTAAGCAGCCTCTGGGATGAAATGAGAAGAACAGAGTCAGCCAGATCGGCTCTTGTAACACCAAGGCGCTCAAGTCTTCCTATGGAAGTTGTCGTATTTGCTGAATGAAGTGTGCCGAATGTCATATGACCTGTGCTCGTCAGATCCATAACTGTTTTTGCTGTGAACGGATCTCTGATCTCGCCAAGAAAGATGATATCGGGATCCTGTCTTACTGCGGATTTGAGGAGCGCTTCAAAGGTAACACCGGCTTTCTCATTGACTTCCTGCTGATTGGCATATGCTATTTCGTATTCTACGGGATCCTCAATGGTCATAAGGCTGCGGTTCTTGATATCGATATTGGATATAAGACTGTAGAGAGTTGTGCTTTTACCCGAACCGGTTGGCCCTACGACTATTATCGCTCCAGTATGCTGTTGAGATACTTCGTACATTGTTTCAGCCTGATTCTCCGTCATACCAAGCTCAGCCAGCTCCATTGGCTTTGCATCCATGTCCAGAAGACGAATGATGATACTTTCCCCGTAAGGTGTGGATGTTGTAGCAAGCCGCATTTTAAAGAACTTTCCACCAATTCTTGCTTCCAAAGATCCATCCTGGGGTTTTCGTCTTTCAGCGATATCCATATCCGCTAGGACCTTAAATCTGCTGAGGAGTGTTTTACCGGTTTTTGGTTTGAGAGTAAATCTGTCAACCATATCACCATCGATACGATATCTGACAGCTACTTTATCGGCTTTCGGTTCCATATGAATATCACTTGCGCCATCTTTTACAGCAGTGTACATAACTTTGTCTGCTATGTACTTAATGGGAGAAGTGCTGATATCATCCTTATCCGGTTCATGCTCTATTTCCAGTATACTGCCCTGTTTAACCTCAAGCGCGAAGTCTTCTTCATTATCTGAATCGTTCTCCTCCTCAATTCTTGAGGATAGAACCTTAAATTCCTCTTCATTCGGAGCGTATGTTTTCAAAAGAGCGAGAATGCTGTCAGGCTGGGCAATTCCGATTCGGGGTTCTTTCCCACTGGAAACCATGCCAATTGTATCTCTGAGCTGAAGGTTGAAAGGATTGCTTATAACGTAAGTAGTATCCTCATCAGAATCACGTATTGCAAGAACGAATTTTGATCTGCTGAACGGTGCCGGGAATACCTCTGTAAGTATGTTTTCAGGATCAATATACGGGAAATATTCAAATTGGAAATATTCAGCCAGTTTCCGAGCAAGAGTCTCTTCATCAACTCCAATGTCTTTTGCGGAGTTGTATAGAAACAATCGATCAAAACACTTCATTTTGCTGACTATTTCTTCATCAAGATCCAGAGCATCCTTCAGGTATTTAATAAAATCAAGGTAATCTGATGGCATCTTATCCGAAGCGGTATGTTTTCCGGGTTTGTAGACCTTCGACCAGTAAGCTTTTGTCTCCAGATGAAGAGTTATCTTTTTAAGAAATTCCTGTGCATTCGAAAGTGGAGAGACAATGCTCTCTACAACACCTGCCGGTATGGCGGGAATTTTTGAATCTATCAGATCATCTGTTTCGAATGTAACCAGTGTGGGAATACATGCTGTTTCAAGATTATCCTGCAATATGGAACATAATTGAGATAGACTCATTCCGGACATATTGTAAGGAGCAATAATCAGATCAGGTTGTTCCAGAGCAGCGATCTCAAGACCGGTGCTGCCTCCTGCAGATTCGATTACTCTGCAATTGCAGCTGAATTGAAGTAATTCAATCAGCTGATTTCTCATAGATTCGTTATCATTTATGATCAGCACAAGTGGCAGTTTCTTCTGTTTCATCTTTCAGCATTCATCGAATGAAAGGGGAACTTACTTCTCAAGTTCCTCCATAAGTTCAGTAAAATCTTCCTCTGATTGTCTGATGCTGGTTCTAATAACATTCACATCACAATCCGAGCAAGCCTTCTCAATGCTTTTCATTGCTTCCAGCAGGGCTTTTGCACCGATATTAGCGGATGATCCCTTCAATGAATGAGCGCTGTTCCTGACAGTTTCGATATCATCCTTCAAAGCTGCATCCCTCATTAAATTCATGGTTTCATCAGCATTAGTCTTGAAAAGTTCAAGAATCTCCTTAATAAGCTGATCGTCATCTCCGAGTGATTCTCTGAGAACTGATCTGTCAAATGCGGCTGGTCTCTTTTTCGGTTTTAAGGTCTTCCGGCTTTTTTCAGTAATGAATTCCCTGGATAGTACTTTCTTAATAATCTTAGAAAGCATTTCTGGTTTAACCGGTTTGGCGATATAATCATCCATTCCGGCCTGAATACACTTATTCCTGTCGCCCTCCATTGCGTGAGCAGTCATGGCTATAACAGGTACATCATGATTCAGAACAGATGATTGTGGATCTCTGATAGTGTCTGTTGCCTCAAATCCATCCATTTCCGGCATCTGAATATCCATTAATACAAGATCATAAGAAAATTTCTCAAGCTCCTGCACAGCTTCCCGCCCGTTTTCAACGGAAACTGCAGAGTATCCGAGTTTCTCGAGTATTTTTAAAGCTACTTTCTGATTTACCGGATTATCTTCCGCGAGCAGGATTCTGAATTCTTCCTTTCTTATTTCAGCTAAAGAGTGCTTTGTGATGATGCCCCTGCTCTCAATTCGTGGACTTATCTGATCACTATTAGAGTGCATGCTGATTAAGCAATCACGAAACTGGGATGTTTTCACAGGTTTAGTTAAATAGGCGGAAAAACCTGCGTTTAACATCCTTGCGGCATCTCCGCGAGCTGCTATAGATGTATACATGATCAAAAGCAGAGTATCTCTCAGATTCGGATCGCTCTTGATTACCCTTCCCAGGGTTTCACCATCCATATCAGGCATCTGCATATCCAGAACGGCTATGTCAAATGGATCATCTTTCAAAAGGGCATCTCTCAGAAGAAGCAGCGCTGTGTCGCCCGAGTCTGCTTCCTGGTACCTGCAGCCCCAGTTTTTCATCATACCGGCAAGAATGGCTCTGTTTGTCTGATTATCATCCACAATAAGGATATTCAGTGAATTCAGCAGAGCGGTTTCATCAGTCATTTCGTTTCTGGAGATTTGTGAGGGTTTTCTGATTATCATATCAGCAGTGAACCAGAAAGTAGAGCCCTTTCCTGGAGTACTCTCAACACCTATTTCACCTCCAAGCAGACTAGCGATCTGGCTGGAAATTGTCAGACCAAGTCCGGTGCCTCCATATTTCCGTGTTGTTGAAGAATCCGCCTGAGTAAACGGATCGAACAGATTCTGGAGTTTCTCCTGTGAAATACCAACTCCGGTATCGGTAAGAGAGAATTTGAGAAGAACCCTATTTTCGGTTTCCCGCAAAACATTTACTGAAAGTACTATCTCCCCTTCCGAGGTGAATTTAATCGCGTTTCCAAGAAGATTGATGATTATCTGTCTAAGCCTGCCGGGGTCACCTTTGAGAAGTGATGGGACTTCGGAATCAATATTGATCAATAATTCAATGTTTTTTTCCCTTATGCGGACAGCGGCAAGATCAGCAATGCTTCCGAGCATTGTGCGAAGATCAAAATCCAGTTCTTCAAGTTCAAGCTTACCGACTTCCATCTTGGAGAAGTCAAGGATATCATTAATGATTGACATGAGTGATTCAGCGCTTTCCTGTATCGTCTGAGTGAAATCCATCTGTTCAGGATTCAGCTCAGTTTCGAGCAGGAGTCCTGTCATACCTATGACGCCGTTCATGGGAGTTCTGATCTCATGGCTCATGTTCGCGAGAAATGCGCTTTTAACGCTGCTGGCCTTTTGGGCTTCCTCCTCGGCTCTTTTCTGTCTGGAAATATCAACAAAAGCTTCAAGAAGGACGTTTTCGTTGTTAAGTTCAATCGGAATGACGGATTTGATTATAGGTACTCTCGTTTTATTTCTTGTAAGGAGAAATTTTTCGGAATCATCAATTTTTTCACCAAGGTCAAGAATAGGGCATTTTCCAGCCTCTGTAGGGCATATGAAGTCATGGCAGATTTTTCCAGAGATTTCTTCGTTACTTCGCCCAAGGATTTTCAGGGCGGTGATGTTTGCACTGATTATTCTTTTGTCTCTTCCGATTATCATTATTCCAAAAGGTACCGATTTCAGAATGGATTCATTCGCTTCAAGCGCTTTATTCAGTTCTTCTTCCGATTTTATCTGCTCAGTAATATCTCTATCCACTCCGCGATAACCCAGGAGATCGCCGTTTTCATCAAGGATAGGAACTCCATTTGTTATTAAGACATGGATATTACCATCTTTATCGATAATTCTGTTTTCCATATTAACGATATTCATTTTTCTCATGGTAATCGAGCGTAGTTGAGCGGCTGTATCTTCAGCAGACTCAGTTGTCATGAAATCGTACGGTGTTTTTCCGAGTACTTCAGAAGATGGTAATCCAATAAGATTTATCACATTATCAGAGCAGAACGTGTACTTGCTCGAAATATCTATTTCCCATACCCAGTCAGAGCTACAGAGGGCTACATCCCTGAAACGGTTCTCGCTATCGATAAGTTCAAGTTCGATCCGTTTTCTTTCCGTGATGTCTGCTATTGTGGCAAAAGAACCTGTTATTTCACCCTTTTCATCTTTCCTCGGAACGACTGAAAGCAGCACTGTTTTAATGTTATTCTTCTCTGTGACAATCGAAAGTTCGTACCTTGAGGATTCGCCTTTTTTCCTTTTCTCAGTCTGAGTGACAACTATGTCCCATTGGTCTTTGGAGACGAAGTCAAGAAAAGATCTTCCAATGAGATTTTCACTCATTTCAACTTCGAAGAGATCATAAAGGACCGGATTACAGAATAAAATTACGTTATCGTTACTGACAATAAGAATACTCTCCATGACGGAATTCAGAATTTCCATATGCATGTCATCATCCCATGAAGAATTCTCAGCACTATTGATAGTGTCTTTATCTGTAGAAAGATTATCCTTTTTCATGACATATCCTCTCTATCATGTTGATCTGAGCTTTCGATAACCGACAAACAGAGCAGGAATGATCAGGGATATGAGCATACCTGTGGAAGCAGCCTGGGGAACCATTTTAGCCCCCCATAAGATGAAAAGGATTAGACAAACTGAAAGTCCTGTAGTGGAGGCAGTGATAGCACCGGCTTTCCCCAATCTTTTAGAGAACAGTCCCCAGATAAATGGTCCCAGGAATACGGAAGCTATTGCGCCCCAAGATATTGACAATATAGTTACTATTACCGCGGGTTTCTGCCAGGCCAGAATCATTGAGAGAATGATAAAGAATCCACTGCTTAATCTGCCAAGTTTTGTAAGAGTTCTGTCTGAGGCATTCTTATTTATGAAACCGTGATAGAAATCCTTTGTAACAGTTGAACTTGATATCAGAACGAGAGCTGCAAGTGTAGACATTGATGCTGAAAGAACAAGGAGGAGAATAATAACCGTAAGAGCTCCGGGAATTACTGTTGTAAGAAGTTCAGGCATGAGAGCGTCAAATATTGGTGCTCCCCCTTCTCCAAAAGCATCTGGAGTGGTTGCGGGAGAAAGGAATATCCGGGTCAGGGCTCCTGTGAAGTAGGCTGTTCCTGTTACAAGAAGAGCGAAAATCGTTGAAGCGACAGTTCCTATCCTGACTGCTTTCCGATCACGGATAGCGTAAAATTTCTGAACGAGCTGAGGCATAGCGAACGGGGCTACACTGGTCAGGAATACCAGAGAGAGCAGAGGAATGATGCCAGGTGGTCCTACAGAGCCAACCAGTTTTGGTTCAATCGCTTTGAGGCTTGAGATTATGTTCGGTAAGCCTCCCCCCTTTTCCAGAGTGAAATGAAAAAGAACGAGAACGCCGATTGTCATGACGATTCCGAAGATAACATCTATCATCGCAATGGACTTATATCCACCCATAATAAGGTATATGCCCGTAAACAGTCCCATGAAAAGCAGTATCCATGCATACGGAAGCTGAAATGTGGATTCGAAGAGGTAGCTCAAACCCATGAAGACCGCTGCTGTGTAAGGAATGAAGAAAACAAAAATGGCTACAGCAGTGAAAGCTTTAAGAAATGGACTATTGAATCTTGCTTCCAGATATTCAGGCATTGTTTTGACGCCGAGGGAATGAGTCACAGATTTTATCCTGTGACCAAGCAGAAGCCAGACGCCAAGTACACCGATCAATGAATTGCCAAGGGCAATCCAGAGTGCGGAGATACCGAATCCCCAGCCAAGTTTACCTGCAAAACCGATAAATAGTACCGCTGAAAAGTAAGCAGTTCCGTAGGAGAACGCAGTCATCCACGGCCCTACATTACCACCTCCAAGAAGGAAATCGTTGTATGAACGGGTTTTCCGCATTCCCAGCAGACCGATTATCAAAATAAGAACCGCATACGCGCCTACAGCAAAGTAATTAGCAAGCATTCCTCATACTCCTGTAAGTTAAGATTATATTCAATCTCTGAATATAGGCATGAAGAATTGTCGGAACACCCCCTCAGTGAGAATCCAGGTCAGTGGACAGCTCCTGAACGAGTTCAATGCATGTACTTTTCAGGCGATCAAGCTGTTCTGCGGATATCTTTCTTCCTGACAGCATGAGTTCTATATCTTTCCATTGACGAATAAGTCTCCCTTTTAAAATAGTGTCAGTATCTCTGGATTCAAGCGCTTCATCAAGCTCTTCAGAACCCATATAGCATGGAGAACCCGTCAGTAGTTCAGAAAGCTCATACTCAAGCGCTGTGAGCAGTTCTTCTGGATCTTGAGCATCATTGATATCCTTCATCAAAATGTTTCGAGTTAATTTTTTCCTTATTGAAAGAAATACAATCGCGATTACAAGTAATACAGAAGAAAGGATCAGCAATAAAGAGGAATTTCGATCATTCTCGCTAAAATTCATTTCAATAATAGCCGGATGGTGCGGAGCATCCACAGAAAGCGTACATAGAGGAATAAATGATTGACGGTAAAGCGAAGAGTCGGTATCCAACCAGGCGAGGCTATCCGGACCGATGATAACGATGCCTGCATCATCAGGTTCAATAAGGATCCTGCATGTTACCTCTCCCCTTTCAGGTTCTCTGAGCAATGGACCGGGCAGCATTGACGCCGGACCGCTGATTGTCAGAGAAGGAAAAGACTCGAGCTGTACAGCACCCGGACCGGTTGCGGAAATCAGAATACACTTTTCTCCAGCCTGACTGTAACCACTCAGGATTTCATTCAGGCTGAAGAAAACCTCTCTGGTTATTCCGCTGAAATTTGCAGGTTGTCCTTCATCAGGAAATGGAAATACATCAATAGATGAACCTTCAGATGATATTTGATGTTCGATGGATCTGCGGTGGAATCCGCCAGGGATGCCGATTCTTCCCTTCAGGACGGGTAATTCCAGAGTGCAGGCAAAAGCTGGAGTTATTTCCAGTGTAGCAAGCCATGTTTTGAAATGACCGTTCTTGCATCTGACCCAGCTGAGCTCATTTGAGTCCTCTATAAGTGTGGAATAGGCGTACTCGGCTGCATCAAGATAGAGGTCAACAATTTCAACGTTTCTTTGTGTTTTGTAGATATAGTAATCGATCTGGAAAGACTGTCCCGGATATACTCGACCTGCAGTATCAACCTCGATTTCTACCCATGCAAGTACTTCAGATTCGGCGTTGATAGATGTGATTCCACTATTCGGAGCTGAAGCGGTAGCATTGATAGAATCAACAGGGATTTCACAGATTGGAGTACCATTGGAGGTTATTATGAATGGTCCAACTGTGTGAATTCCCTCGACAATCGCAATGAAATTCATCGACAGAACAATTTCAGAGTTCATGGAACGCCCGGATGGTGTACTTATACTGGAGAATGAATGCATCGTATTGCTTCCCTGAAATCTCAATCCGTTTGAAAATACAGGAAAACATTCAATATTTCTGATATCCATGCCGTTGAGTGTGATATCAACTGAGAAGGAATTGCCGGCTCGAACAGAATCCGGTAAAGATATTTCTATATCAGGAAGCAAACAGAAAAGAGACAGGAACCACAGCAGAATTACCATACTGGTCCCGCTGGATGACCCATTTTCTTCGTCCCTGTTGAATCCTCCGCCTGATTGCTGTCTTCAACCAGATCCAGAATGGCCTGTGCCTGTTCAGGTGTCATTTCACTGATCTGCGGAGGTTGCTGCTCATTCTGTTGATCTTCATTCTGATCCTGCTGATCCTCGTTCTGATCCTGCTGATCTTCATTCTGATCCTGCTGGTCTTCGTTCTGATCCTGCTGGTCTTCAGGCGGGTCATGATTATCAAGCCAGTTAAGCCCTGCTTCCAATCCGGTCTTTCCGCATTGCGGGGAGAGACCATCTGATACAGCAATTCGAAGAGAGTATACTGATGATTCCACTCCGGCATAATCGTTCTCCTGAATAGCAAGTGCGAG
Organism: Candidatus Aegiribacteria sp.; assembly: GCA_030594645.1. Lineage (GTDB taxonomy): Bacteria > Fermentibacterota > Fermentibacteria > Fermentibacterales > JCC-6 > Aegiribacteria. Next base: position 27,359 of record JAUVEU010000004.1, on the reverse strand, counting down.
CGAAGTAATATCCCTTGCAAGCATCAGGGTATCTTCTCCCACATCAGTGATATCCGCTAAAAGAATTGAATCAGCAACTGAAATAGAATCTGCCATGAAATGAGATGAAGCAAGATTGTAGAGTATTCTTCCCCTTTCCGGCATCCTTGAAAATAATTCCGACCATGCTCCGATCGCGCTGGAATACTGATTATCAAGGAAGTGCTGTGCAGCAATCTCCGCAAGATCAGCAGGTGCAAGGACGTTTTGAAGCTGCAGTATCATGAGAAGGATAATCATTTCCCCTTCCTCTCAGCAACAATCGCGAGGAAGAAGAATATCAGAGCAGCTCCGAGGAAGTACTGATATCTCCTGGTTGAAGTAGAACCACCTGCCGCAAGCTCACTGTTTTCATCGGAGATGTATTCCAGAAATACCTGAATTATGGATGCAAGATCATCTGTCTGAGATAGCGGGAGATATACGCCTCCTGTTTCAAGAGCAAGTTCCATAAGAGATTCTTCCTCGAGAACTGTTCTAACTGTATCTCCAGCCGCGTCAAGGAGAATGCCTCCATTTTCAAGAGGTATTGTCATTTCAACAGGTCCTCCAACACCAACCGTTAATAGACGCATATTGTTTGCTTTTGCGGTTTCTATAGCGCTTGCAGTCGCATAATCATGAAACCCCCCATCACTGAATACTAATCCAAGGCGGGTTTCAAGATCCATTTCGGGCAGCGCGGAAACCATTACGTCAACCAGGTTCCCAAGCTGCGTTCCGAGGACAAGATCAGAGTTGCTCCATGTGTCATCAGGAAGTCTGCTGAGAAGGAATTCCCTGTCCAGGGTAAGAGGAGAAGCAAGTCTTGAGCTTCCGGAAAATATCACGAGCGCTATTCGTACATCATAAAGATCTTCTACAAGCCTTCTTATTTCCGCATTAGCTCTGAGAATTCTGGATGGAACCTCATCCAATGATGACATTGATTGAGAGATATCCAGAGCTATTACGAGGTTTTTTCCTCCTGTAGACACTATGGCTGATGATTGACCCCAGGTTGGACCACTCAGTGATACGATTGAAAGAATCAAACCGGTCACCCACAGGATAAGTGAGAATGATCTCTGTGGCGGGGGATGAATTCTGACTCTGTCCCAGAGGACAGGTCTGACGAAGACTCTTAAAAGCTTCATTTCAGAATTGAACCACTTCATCCTCAGCCACCAGTAAACAGGTGCCAGAAGGAGTAGAAGAAGCAGGAAAGGGTGCTGGAATCCCATTAGTCACCCACAACCTTGAAAACGCGCCATTTAAGAACACTTGAAACCGCAAGAAGTATCAGTCCCCACACAAGGAATTGCATATAAGAATCTCTGTATACGAAAAGACCTTCTGGGGGAAGAGTAGAAGCTTCAAGTGAATCGATTGCGCAATAAACCTCATCAAGTTCCTGTGGTGATTCAACACTGAAAAGCCTCCCTCCATTCAATCTGGCTATCTCCGAGAGGGTTTCCCTGTCAACTCCAAGGCCTTCTTCGGAAGAAGGAGTACCGATGGCAACGGTATATACTCTCAGGCTGTCCCCGTGAATGGTATTAACCGCCTGCGCTACAGTAATTGGATCAATCCGGGAGGAGGTGTCTTCACCGTCTGATATGAGGACGATCACTCTCCTTTCAGTCTGTGAGTAATCAAAACCTCTTGCTGCTACTGCAAGACCTGCTCCGATAGCTGTTCCATCCTGAAGGGTACCTATTGAAGCGCTCTGAATAAATCTCTCAAGCGTCGAATGATCAAAAGTCGGCGGACAGATGGCTCTAGGTTGTTCTGCGTAGATAACCAGCCCTATTCTGTCGTTTGGTCTCCCGTTTATGAATGTCAAAGCTGCTTTTTTAGCTGCGGCAAGTCTGCTTGGATAGTAATCATTTTGAGTCATGCTTCCTGAAACATCCAGAGTTATGATGATATCCAGCCCCTCACCAGCTTCTGGAAGTCTCTCAAAGCCGTACTGTGGGCGTGCGAGTGCGATGAATAGAAGCGCGAGCCCGATCCATTGCAGAAGGCTGGACACTCTATTTCCCGAATTGCTGTTTACAGAGGGAAAGGAAAACGGTCCAGTATATGTCTGAGAGTGAGTCTTAATCTTTCTGAAGAAAAACTGCAGAATGATCAGAAGGAATGGAAATCCCAACAAAGCCGGCAAAAACTGGAAATTCATCAAATGTGCCAGTCCCTTCTGATGGAAACCAGCTTATTAGTGAATCTCTCAGCTCTTTCTCTTGACCCTCCCCATGACGCGTATCTTTGAAGAGTGATCTCTCCGATGAGTTCGGTGGAGTTTTCAGTAAATTTTCTTCCATCCTCCTCTGAGTGGATAAGTCTAATAATCTGTCTCCAGGTAAGAGCACGGTTGAGTATTCCGAAGCGGGATGAAACGGTGCTCCTGAGTAATTCATCTACATTCCTGTAATAGGCTATCCAGTCGCCGTTTGCGAAGGCCGGTGAATCAAGCAGAGCTTTTACTTCATCCAAAGGAGATAGAAGTTTCTTTTCTTCCTCATGAATATCTTCTGAACCTGACAGCTTTTTCTTTTTTCTGTAATACAGCCACGATAATACAGCAATAATGGTGATAACACTGATAAGCAGCATTGGAAACAGCCATGGAGTTGGAGGAGTCTTTTTCCATTCCTCCCAGAATCTATGCTGATAAAGGTAATTTTCAGGAAATCCGGGAGGAATATCAATTGTAAGAGGAGATGGAAAAACCGAAACTGTCCAGGTCGAATCCGGCATGGTTCGCGATACCAGAAGAACAGGGGGAGCAAAAAGTTCTTCAAGAGAGTCAGAATGCGCGCCAAGTGAAGGAAGGATGAGCGTGTCAAGGGAAAGCGGGACAAGTGTTACAGTGCCGCCATCCTGTTCAAGGACACGCCAGCTCTCCGAGGATTCCAGCGATTCAACTGTCCAGCCATCCGGAATGGAGTACTCGACTTTTACGGGAACTCCGAGAGAACATGAAAGGGTCTCGCTTCCGGAGAAAAGAGAAATCATCATAAGGAGATTTGTAATCAACGTCGTCTCCGCTTTTTTCTGAGTTCAAAGAATCTTCTGAGAGGCAGCACAAGGTTATCAGCTGTTGAAATACTTATAAGGTCAAGCTTGTTGTCTTTGCATAGTATTTCTCTTTCTGTCTGAACAAGACGAACATGCTGAGCGAATTTTTCTCTCCAGGTTAGGGAACTTGTATTCACAACCTGTTCTTTCCCTGTTTCCGGATAGCGGAATCGAACGCGTCCCATAGGCGGCAGGTGAAGTTCTCTGGGGTCAAAGACATGTATTCCTACAACATCATGCTTCTGTACAGTTGCATGAAGAAGTTTGCTGCCTCCAGGTATTCTAAAATCACTGATGATGAATACGAGAGCCCTTCTGTTGAGTACGCGACCCATATACTTCAGAGCTTTATCAAGGTCTGCCGGTGCCTGTCTGTCAGGAACCTGAAGAATCCGACGTACAAGACCGAGGGCGTGTCTTCGTCCCTTGTCTGGCGGGACGTATTCATGAACCTGGTCGGAAAAAGTTAACATTCCGACTCGATCGTTGCTTTGAGAGGCTGAAAGTGCAAGTACCGCGGCTACTTCGGCAACACGTTCTGCTTTTGTAAGATTAAGTGATCCGAAGCGAAGGCTGCCTGAGAGATCGACAACAAGAAGAACCAGTAATTCACGTTCCTCCCTGAATATTTTTACAAATGGAATTCTTGTTCTTGCATAGACATTCCAATCGATGAGTTTCGGATCATCGCCTTCAGAGTATTGTCTGAGATCAGAGAACTCCATTCCCTGGCCTCGGAAGATTGATGAGTAATCTCCCCCGACAAGCTGTGAAACAAGCTTCCTTGTCTGGAGTTCTATTCTTCTTACCCGTTTGAACAGTGAGTGCACATTTTCCATGAAGATAATCTCTGTTACTTGACAGGAATCCTGTTTAGTATCCTGTCTATTATTTCCTCTACGCCCACTTCTTCCGCTTCCGCTTCGAATGAGAGAATTATTCTGTGTCTGAGAACATCATGAGCAACTTCTTTTACTGTAGAAGGTGAAACAAATGACGATCCGTTGAGGAATGACCTCGCTCTTGACGCTGCAAGAAGGCCAAGTGAGCCTCTTGGACTTGCTCCAACGGTGATGAGATCATCAATATCCTTCAATCCAGCCTGTCTTGGGTGTCGTGTAGCGGAAACCAGCCTGACCATATAGTCAAGTACTCCATCCTCGACGACTATCCCGGAGGAGAGTTTCTGAAGTTCCACTACCTTTTCAGTTGATAGAACCGGTTCGATATCCGGAACGGGTTTTCCACCTGTCCTGCGCAGTATCTCGACTTCCTCAACAGCTGTTGGATAGTCGATTTTAAGTTTCATTATGAATCTGTCCACCTGAGCTTCAGGCAGCGGATACGTACCCTCCTGCTCAATCGGATTCTGTGTGGCCATAACGAAGAATGGAGACGGCAGAGGATAGGTTTTGCCGCCGAATGTAACCTGTCGTTCCTGCATTGCCTCGAGCAGAGCGCTCTGGACCTTGGCTGGTGCCCTGTTAATTTCATCAGCAAGTATGAATTGCGCGAAAAGAGGTCCTTTTCTTGCGGTGAATGTGCTTGTCTCGGGTTGAAATATCATTGTGCCTGTAAGATCCGCAGGGAGAAGATCAGGTGTGAACTGCAATCTTGAGAATGACGCTTTTACACACCTGGAGAGAGTTCTGGCAGCAAGAGTTTTCGCCAGTCCGGGGACACCTTCAATAAGAACATGACCGTCACATAGGAGCGCAGTCATCAGTCCCAACCGGAATTCGTCCTGCCCAACGATAACACTGGAAAATACAGATTCCAGTTTATCAAGCAGAGGTTTTTCCGATTCAATCTGTTTCTCGAGTTCTTCAATCAGCTGTCTTGACATCCAGTTCCCTCCCGGCTTTTTCAATGTATTCACGCAATAAAATTTCATAGTCAGCCAGCTGCTGTGAAGTTCCAGCCTCAAACCTCATAACAAGGACAGGCTGGGTATTGGATGCACGGATAAGTCCCCAACCGTCAGGGAATGATACTCTTGCTCCATCAGTAGTATCAACGGGATATCCAGCCATTTTCAGCATATCTGTTACTGTATCGACAATGATGAATTTGCTTTCATCAGAGCATTCTTCCCTTATTTCTGGAGTGGAGAACACCTCTGGAAGATCAGAGAGGTAAGAACTCAGAGGAATATCATCAGACGCAATTATCTCAATCAGCCGCATAGCAGCATAGAGTGCGTCGTCGTAGCCGTAGTATCTGTCCCTGAAAAAGATATGTCCGCTCATCTCCCCTGCAAGCAGGGCATTCTCCTCAATCATGGTTTTCTTGATAAGAGAGTGTCCTGTGGGTGACATCAAAGCTCGCCCTCCAGCCTTTTTGATTTCAGAGAAAAACAGTTCTGATGCCTTAACTTCAGAAATAATTGTTGCTCCAGGGTTAACCTTCAGAAGTGATTTAGCCAGAATTATAAGAATTCTGTCACCCCTGATCACGTTTCCCTCTTCATCCAGTATTCCAAGTCTATCAGCATCACCGTCAAATGCAAGACCTATGTCAGCTCCTTCTCTCAGAACTGTCCTGCGGAGATCTTTCAGGTTATCCTCTACGGTTGGATCAGGATGATGATTTGGAAAGCAACCATCCATTTCGCAGTAAAGAGGAATAACTCTGCATCCAAGGATTTTAAGAACATTAATCGCAATCTCTCCCCCGGTGCCATTTCCCGCATCTACAGCAATTTTCAGAGAACGATCGAAACAGAATTCAGAAAGAAGCCTGTTCGTATAAGGTTTCGTAATGGATTTACTTATCACTCTTGCTTTTGATGCAACAGGGGGCATTGATGATATATCCTCCATTGCTTTTTGGAGTTTCCGGATACCCTCACCCCATATAGTTTCATGTCCGAACATGATTTTGAATCCATTGTATTCCGGGGGATTGTGACTGCCTGTAATCATCACTGTAACATCCGGATTTAAAGTATACGCAGCAAAATAAGTCATTGGTGTTGTCTGTACTCCAAGATCAATAACATCTGATCCTGAAGCGAGAATTCCATCTGTCAGCCAGCGGCATAGAGTAGTACCTGACGGTCTGCAATCCCTTCCGACAGCTACAACATTTCCGGCGATTCTTCCAAGAACTCTGCCCAGATTTATTACAAGATGCTCATCAAGATCCGAGGGAAAAACTCCTCTTATGTCATATTTTCTGAAGACCCTGTTATTCACTTTGTATGACTCTCCATTTTCTGATTCAGAGCGGGTAATTCAATCACATATTGTCCAATTTTTGAATCGCTCGTAAGCCATCCATCGTGGATGCTAATAATTTGTCGTGCCAGTTCAACACCGAAAGCTGATTGCTTCACAGTATTTGCAGTTTCACCCTTGTATGCGATTTTCATTCTTACAGATCCTTCGTCATTAAAGAGTACGATATGAACCAGAGATCCGGACACCATTATGCGTGAGATCTCTGATAAAATATTCTCAAGCGCATGCTTAAGGTAATGCCTGCTACCGGTAACCATGACGTTTTCATCGATGGACATGGCAAGAGAAACACCTCTGGATGAAAACTCATCATTCCACTCGTTAAGAGTATCAAAAAGTAAATTATCAAGAGAAACGGAAGAAGAACCGGATTCATCGGGGAATTGTGAACTGCCTGACAGATCCATCCTTTCAAGAAAAGCGAGTTCTTTCATTACATCAAGGAAGTTCTCAATCTCAGTTATCTCATTTGTCAGTCTTGTGAGATGTTCTTTCACACCGGGTGATCTGTCAGATGGTTGGGAAAGCTCGATAGCTGTTTCTCGGACTGATTCAAGAGGTTTTCTCAAGGAGATTCCTATTCTGGACAGCATATCAGATTTCAGTTTTCCCAGCTCATCCAATTCTTTTGTCAGTGCCTTGAGCTTATTAACGAGGAGTTTGTTCTTTCTTTTCAGCGCAACGTATTTTCTTCTGTTCATTTCCAGAAAAAGAAACAGACAAACACATGCCAGAAATATTGCAGATATTGGTAAATTCATAATATCAGATCAGATCCTCCACCCCACATGCAATTTTAATTTCGCGACCGGTCAGCTGTTCGATATCCCCAGGTGACAGATCATCAAGTGTTAACATATCATGGTTGAACATAACACGAGGTAAAAAGACAGGTTCACGGCTGTAATTTTCCGCTTTGACTGATTTAACAATATCATTTCCTGCCAGCAATCCTGAAACTCCCACTTCAGGACCGAAGAAGGTGTTGTTCACAGCTAGAATCTGATATTCTGATCCTGCAAGAACGCGTTTCATGAATGGCGCTGCAAGAGTTCCTGTGCATATAAGCCCCCTGCCGGAGAAATCTCTGTTCACATACTGAAGAAGGTTTGAAAGAAGCCCTATTCCGTTCTCCCTCAGTGTACATTCCTTGTAATATGCAGTGTCTGGAACATCCTTCCCAGAGAGAGAGAATAACTCATCTGCGGGATAGACCCATGGCGTTCCTCTTGTTCTCAAAGCTTTCCTTCTCCAGTTATCACACTGATGAATTATTTCTGCAGCTTCTGATGCTGTTGGTCGTCTGATATCCTGCAGTCCTTCTCTGAATGATGTAATTCCAACCGGTACTACACCAACAGATATTACAGAGGGGATATTCAACAGATCCATGAGGGTTTGTTCAAGAATCATTCCGTTATTCCACTCAGGCACGATAACGATCTGAGTTTCTACTGAAATACCGGCATTGGAGAGTGTTTGCAGGAGAGGAATAATAGGTTCTTCCTTTCCCGTTCCGAGCAATCTGCCTCTTTGAACAGGATCGGACACATGAACTGAAACATGGACCGACGACAAATTTTTATTAATTGCAATACTGACGTCGTTCTGATCGAGCGTGACGTAAGTTCCGTGAAGGAAAGAGTACCGGATATCATCATCCTTAACGAGAAGTGAAGGTCTGACACCGGGAGGAAGTTGATCGATAAAACAGAATACGCATTTTCGTCTGCAGATTCTTGGTGACTGTCCTACGAATTCAAGTCCCCATTCCATTCCCGGAATTCTCCGAATTGTAATGTCCCTTTTCTGAATTCCCCGTTTGTATTCAATAATGATTAATGTTCCAGTTGCGTTGTATACGAAATCAAACCAGTCATCCAGTGGTTCACCGTTACATGCAATGAGAATATCAGTCTTTTTCAAACCTGTTCTTGAAGCAGGAGAGCCGGGGTGAATAGAGCGGATTTTGAGCAAGAGTCAGTCCAGCGAGTGCCGCATCTTGACTAAATTTGAATCAAGTTTGGATGCAATCTTGAGTTCGCGCTTTGCCTGAGAATTTCGACCTGTTGCTTCATAAACATCCGCTATAGCGAGATGAAATCCAACCGCTGCTTTCTTATTCCCAGCTGTAATAGTGAGTCCCTTTCTGAAATTATCCTCAGCTTCATCGTATCTCTCGAGTAGAAGGCAGCATCTGCCAAGCATTTCTCTTGCCTTCATGCGGTATTCAGGACTGTTGATAACCTGTTCAAATTCGGAGTGAGCTTCACGATAGAGTCCCATTTCCATGTATGCTATTCCAAGATCATAATGTGTTGAGTAATCATCCTGTGAAACAGCTGAATCAATACCATCCTGGAACTCCCGGATTATTCCTGCGAGCGCGGTAGCTGTAGTCCTGTCAAATCTGCGATCTATGTCTGCAAGTATCATTGCGATATCAGCGTAGTCATCACTGTCGACAAGACCAGGGCGAATACCGTCCATCAGTGTTCTTGCCATTTCGAAATTCGAATCGACAGCAACAGATTTTTCAAGAGCGGCAAGGGCTTCGTGAGGACTGTCGTTAAGAAGGTAAGCTACTGCCAGTCTGTAGAATGCTCTGGCCTGCCCTTCAGCATTCATCGATTTTCTGATTCTAACAACCTCTTTTGCCGCACTCAGGGATTCAGGGCAGATATCAAGAACACCCTCAAGCAATTCGAAAACCATATACTCCCGCTCATTAGCGCGGTAGATCGTGCAGGCCCTAAGGTATGCGTCAATTGATCCGTAAAAATCACCTACTTCAAGCAGGAGGTTTCCAAGTTCCACAAATCCGAGCCCATCTCCACGGGAGCGATCCAGATTGTCTCTCATATCATCAACCTGGAGAGAGAGAGCTTCCTGAAGCTGTCTTTTAGATACAAGGCTCAGACTTACGAGTATGTCTCCGAGTTTGCGATCGTCGTCCGAATCCCTCTGGATTTCCAGAGCGTTCAGAACATCATCAGCTTCCAGTAATCCTTCTGCAATGAAATATTCGCCGATACGTTTTCTTTTTGTTACAACATCTTCTTCATCATCCTGAGAATTTACAAAAATATCCGATTCTACGTATCCAACCTCCTCGAGCGAAGATGATAAAGTAGTATCTTTGAATTCTACTTCTTCAAGCGTGGGTGTTAAAGGAGTTTCTTCGATTTCGGCTTTTTCAAGTGAGGATGATAAAGCAGCTTCGTCCAATTCGGTCTTTTCAAGCGTGGGTGTTGTTAAAAGAGTTTCTTCGAATTTTGTTTTTTCAGGTTCGGGCGTTAAAAGGGTTTCTTCGAATTTGGCTTTTTCAGGTTCGGGCGTTAAAGGAGTTTCTTCGAACTTGGCTTTTTCAAGTGAGGGTGTTGTTAAAGGAATTTCTTCGAATTCGGTCTTCTCAGGTGCGGGCGTTAATAGAACTTCTTCAAATTCGGCTTTTTCAAGTGAGGGTGTTGTTAAAGGAGTTTCTTCAAATTCAGTCTTTTCAGGTAGTGGAGATTCACCGATTCCAAGTGTCTTTTCCAATTGTTCAAGTTTTAGTTCGAGCTGATCGAGTTGTTTAATGCCCCGGTCACGTGCAAGTAGTACAGAATACTCCAGATTTTCAAGATCTTCAAGTGATGCAGCGATTTTAGCGAGCCGGACTACCCATTTATCATCATTCGGTTTAAGCCTTGTCATGGCCATGCAGGAACGGAGAACAGCTGGATCTTTTATAGCTGGCTTTGATTTAAGATAGAGTATGAATTCCTTTTCTGCTTCATCAGACTTTTCCTGTTTATCAAGGTTAATTGCTTTCAGGTAGTGAGCTTTTGCAAAATTATCATTGATTCGCAGGGCTTTTCTCGCAACTGATAACGAAGCTGAATGAAGGCCGTTATTGCAGTATAATTCTCCCGCTATACAGAAGTGTTCGAGTGCCTTGTCAAGTTGATTCAGTTTTATGAGAACATCACCTAGAGAATTGTGAATCGATGGTTCTTCGGCATCCTGATTCATTAAATGATTCAGTACCTTCTCAGCACTGTCATACTTTCCCTTTTGGATCAGTTCCTGTGCTTTGCGTCGTTGTTCTATATCAATCATGTTTCATCCTCTTGAATACATTATACACTAAATGCATCAATCAAACATGGTGGGAACCAAGTGTCCATTAATAATGACCCCTGCAATATCTGGCACAGCCAGGTGATAAGCAATACCACGGTAATCATCAAGATCCCATAGTATCATATCCGCATCCATTCCAGGAGCAAGTGCACCTTTGCGATCTGCCACACCAAGGGCAGATGCTCCGTTAATCGTGGCGGCGGTTACCGCTTCTTCTATTGTAAATCCACACTGACATACAGCAAGGTTGATCATGAAAGGCATTGATTCACAAAAACAGCTTCCAGGATTGAAATCTGTTGCAATGGCAACACATGCTCCAGCGTCAAGCAGTTCTCTGCCAGGGGGGAATGGTTTTCCGAGAAAGAGTGCCGTCCCGGGAAGAAGAGTTGCGACAGTATTGCTGGCAGCAATCCGTTCTATGTTTTTCTTCGAAATTGACAGGAGGTGATCTGCGCTTAAAGCATCAGCTTCGATGGCTACAGCTGCGCCATCAGTATCATGGAATTCATCAGCATGAATTTTAAGCTTGAACCCCATTTCAGCTGCTGCTTTGAGATAGCGAGCTGATTGGTCGGCTGTGAAAACTCCTTTTTCACAGAATATATCGACGAAATCGGCTAATTTCCTATCTCTGATAACAGGCAGAACTTCTTTAATCAGGTAATCAAGGTACTGATCAGGATGATCAAGGAACTCAAGCGGGACTTCATGCGCTCCGAGAAAAGTCATCAGCATTGACTGAGGCCACCCTTCGGCGACATCAGAAGCGATCTGTAGGCATCTCAGCTCGGTATCAGAATCAAGCCCATAACCGCTTTTTACCTCGACAGTAGTTGTTCCAAGCTGAAGCATGGTTCCGAGATGTTTTAAAAGTGTTTCCTTAATCTGAGCGGAAACGGCAATCCTTGTTCTTGCAACACTGTTAAGTATTCCTCCTCCTGCACTGGCGATTTCCTCATAATCCGCGCCAGAAGCTCTGAGAGCAAACTCAGCCTGTCTGGTTCCGGAATAGAGCGGATGAGTATGTGAATCAACAAAACCAGGAGTTACAACTCTGCCGGCGGCATCCATCTCGAAAGCATCCTGCTCCAGCTCAATGCTGGCTGAGATATCTGATGAATTACCAGTCCAGACTACTCTCCCGTTCTGTGCAGCAACCGCTCCACTGTTGATGATGGAAAGATTTAGTGCATCCTCTCCCCTGCGTAAACACGGGGAGCCGGCCATTGTAACCAGCTCCCCGATATTACTTATAAGTGAATCAGCATGAATCTTCATCAAGAATTTTTTATGCCTGTTCAGTGATTATAGAGGCAACCTTTCTGCCGCCCATGCTGTGGAACTTCAACCTGCCGTCTATTTTAGCAAACAGAGTATCGTCGTTACCTTTTCCAACGTTTACACCGGGATGTATCCTTGTTCCGCGCTGTCTAATTATGATGGTTCCAGCGGACACCAGTGAACCAGCGGCGGCTTTAACCCCAAGCCGTCTTCCGGCACTGTCCCGACCATTACGAGAACTGCTTGATGATTTCTTATGTGCCATTGTTAAAAGAACCTTTCCAATTATCGTTTTACCTGTTTACAATGAATCTTGTAGTCCAGGAAGAATTTCCGCTGTTGTATCGCGCAGTGTACATACCGGAAGGTACTTCTGAACCGTTGCGTCCAGTGCAGTTCCACAGGAGAGTTTCGGCTTCGGCAGAAATATCCTGTAAATACACGGAACGGCCTGTAATATCGTAAATCGCGACGGTTCCTCCAACCCCTGTAACAGGGATTGAAATATTAAGGGCTCCGTGCGCAGGATTAGGGTATATAACGAGCCTTCCTGTTCCGATATTCCCCACTTCGGAATCTTCTATACCTACATTATATAGAACAAAACTAACTTCTACTCTTTCCTCTGAACCTGCTGCAACACCAGTAACAGTCTGAGGAATGTAACCATCAGCGCTTACTTCGATATCGTATGTGCCCGGCACAAGGGTTTTGTGGTAATCTCCGAGAGTAACATCGGTGCGGCAGAATCGAAGGACTTCTGAATCGCTTCCATCGGAAATTCCTATAGCTATCATGGCATCGATAGGATCGCCGTAAATGTTCGTTACAGTTCCCCAGATGCCGTAGGTGCTGGTTGTGAAGAAGTCCAGTATTGCATGGTAATGAGCCATGTTTACGTCAGTCCAGTCGCGTGGCATAAAAATATCATGTGTCTCGATTGTATGATCAATAGTACCGCACTCGCCGTAGCTCCAGTCGTTAACATCGCCATTTATGGCATACCAGCTTGCACCTGGGAGAGCTATCCAGAAAGCTCCGCCGCTCCCGAAATAGTTGATTATTCCGGGATCATTGGCATAACTGTTGCATTGGGCATCGAGAAGATCATAATCCTCTGGTAGAGGGTTTGCCGTGTAGTTCCAGACAGTGTTTATGCATTGTGCTCCGCTATGAAGTGAAAGACCGGTAGAAAATGGATTTGTGAAATTTTTTATATCAGGCCAGTTCTGCATAGTGAGGTCACGAAGAGCAGCCGTTTCAGGTTCGCAGAAAGGACTTGTTCCATGTGAAGCCCCTGGAGTCCACATATAGCTGAGGTTCCTGTTGAGATCGATACCATTCGCATTGTATCTGCTGGTGCTGTAGTATCCGTCCGGATTTAGGACAGGGATTATCCAGGTTTCACTGTTGTTGACAATGTATTGGCATTCAGGGTCGCTTGAGTAGCCTTCAGTGAGTTTATTCAGATAACATAGTGTTACAGTGGTTGCTATCTTCTCATTACCGTGAATGCCTCCGTGGATTCTCAACTCCGGTTCAATTTCCTCTACGCCGGGGTTATCCGATACGATAACAGCTACAATGGGTCTGAGTTGTACACTCACCCCGATTGTATCAAGAATACAAATGTCAGAATGGTTTGAAGCTATTTGCGCAGCAGAATCGTAAATATCAAAAAGTGACGGATAAGGAATGAGCGGTTCGGGAATCGGGACATGTCTCGGCATGAAACCAAGGTACCGCAGAAACTCCTCCTGATCGGCATTAACATAAAGAGTAGCTTTGTCGCCGTGAGCCCATTCGATAAGAAATCCCTGTTCCTCAAGTATTTTAATGTCAATCTGATTTATATTTCCAAGCCTGACGGAGTAATGGGGAATGGAGTAACTGAAATCGTCAGCAATCATCGTGTCTCCGGCAGATGACACACTAATAATAATCATGGGAATGAGAAGGGCGAATCTTAACATAATGCTCATCTCGTTTCAAGAAATTCAGAAATGCACTAATCCATAGCAATATATCTATTTAGAAACATATTATGCTACAATATTGCCATGTAAGTCAAGTCTATTTCAGTGATTTGCCTCTTGCGGGAACGTACTTTGAATTTGTAGTATATTGCCTTCGGTAAATCGGGGCGTGGCGCAGTTCGGTAGCGCACCTGCTTTGGGAGCAGGGGGTCGCCGGTTCAAATCCGGCCGCCCCGACCATTCTTTGACCGAAATACATTCCTGACACCATCCCATCTGTGCTTTCTTTCCGGTGTATCGGAAAGAAGTTTTCGAAGAGCATCTTCATCCTCCTTTGTCCCAAAGGCAATGAGAGAGTCTCCCGCATTCGCTCGAAAGTCTCCAGAGGGGCTGTATACCATACTTCTATCTATCCTGCTGACAGCAATAATTACGAGTCCGGTCATTTTCTGTATTTCAAGTTTTGAAAGAGACAATCCGGAAGATGGACCACCCTCAGGTATGGTGATACTAAGATATCCAGCGGTCTGCTTACGGGCGTAAACAATCTGATCAAGAAAAGCTACTACATTAGGTCTGAGCATTTCGTTTGATATTCTGAACCCTTCGGCGTTATTCGGGTTAACCGTTTTTCTTGCTCCTACAAGTTCCAGTTTTTTCTCTGCGGAAGGATTAGAAGCTATTGAATAGATAGTTAATTGCGAATTGATTCTCCTGGCTGACAGGCAAAGGAAAACATTACTTCTATCATCAGGAAGTATGGAATACAGAACATCAGCGTCTGAAACACCAGCATTCTGCAACGTGATGTCAAGCAGGCAATTACCCTCTGTCACAGCAATACTCTGTTTCAATTCCTGAACTCTCTTAAGGGCTTCAGTATCGCGATCAATAACAGATACAATGAAATCATGTTCAAGGAGTTCTCTGACTACACAGAATCCTGTTTCACCAATGCCGCAAACGACGCACTTCGTAGATCTGTGATCAGTTGCAGTCACTGTCTATTTCTCCTTCTTCGACGCTTGCCTCGTTCCAGCAATCGGGCAAGAGCCTGAAGCTGCTCGGGAGACTCAATTGTCAGCAGGATATCCCCCTCTTCCAGTGTATATTCGAATCCCGGATTGTAGATCACATTTTTATCAGCTTTCATCACAGCAAAAATCCTTACTCCGGAAATCCGTCCCAGATCAAGTTCACCAAAAGTTGCTCCAATGGATGAACATCCTTTTTCAACTGTGTATTCCTCCATCCTGCAGTTATGCTCCGGATCCTCGACCATTCTATCAAGGAAATCCATTGTATCCTGATTCAGAAGATCAGCTACAAGAGTTTTCCCAACAGCAACGGAAGGCGCAAATGAGGAATCCGCGCCGACAAGAGCAAGTTTTTCTTCGCTATCGCTTCCTACTGCCCTGCTGACAATTTTGAGATTATCATTCTGAAGATGTGCGGAGAGCGTCAGGTAAAGATTCGAACTTGCGTCAGAAAGTACAGAGACAAATCCTATTGCCCTATGGATTCCGGCATCGTTAAGCATAATCTCGTCTGAACGATCCTGGGACAAATAGTAAAACCCCTTCTTTCTTCTTAGATCAGGGGAAGGCTTGTCATCGGTATCTATACCGACAACAGGTATACCTACACGAAGAAATTCGTTGATAACTACTGATCCAGTACCTGTGCAGCCACAAACAATGTAATGTTCGTTCAGCTTTGATATCCTCTTTAGAAGAGAGCGTCGCTTCATGGTTTCAGCCAGGCGTGAACCGACAAGGTAAGCTACAAAATTAGCATTCACATAAAGGATAACCATGTACGCGAGGATTACGAAAAGGGTTACCCATAGATTGTAAGCTCTTCTCCACTTTTCACTCATGAATTCGTAGGCATAATCGCGAACAACATCATCGAATCCAACTGTGGTTATAGTGATGGAGGTCATGTATCCAGCAAGTATCACCTCACCCAGGAATGTGTCTTCATCAAGCATCATTTCGATCTGAGCTTTTTCGAAGAGTTGTTCCTCGGTAGGTATATCCACAGCCTGAAGTTCTTCGAGCCTGTTCGAAAGGCCTGTCTTAACTACCCCTGTTTTATGTGAAGCGAAAATAAGAAATCCGGTTATACCGGTACTCATAACTAAAACAAAAAGTGTAAGGGCTACGGCGATCTTGCTGGAAAGAAATACAGCGAAACCGCCTCCCCTTGTAAGTTTTCTGAATAAATGCGGAGAACGATGTTGTTTCTTCCAGCTGAACACTATTTACTGGATCCATTTCTTTTTGTTGTCCTGAGTTTTGCAGGTGATATGTTCCATAATTCATCGAACGCTTCTTCCCAGGTTCTGGACATTGCCATCTTTCTTGCTTTCGTGCTCATGGATTTCAGCAGTTCTTTATCTGAAGCGATCCGAAGAATCGCTTCAGCAAGGGATTCGGGATTATGGCTTTCGAAAACAAGTCCGGTCTTTCCGGGTTGAATGATCTCCTGAGGTCCCCCTCTGTCACTGACTATAGCCGGAAGGCCTGAAGCCTGCGCTTCAAGCACCGAGTTACCGAAAGTATCCGTAGAACTTGGGAAAACAAAAATATCCCCTGAGGCATAAGCTATCGATAGGTCCTCCCCGTTCAGCTCTCCGCAGAAGTAGCAGCCCATACCGCTGAGTTCGTTAACAAGCTCTCCAAGGTAAGGCCCATCTCCCAGTATGTAGAGTTCAAGAGAAGGCAGTGAATTCTTCGCTGCAAGGAATGCTCTGGCAAGTATATCAAGATCCTTTTCCCTTGAAACTCTGCCAGCATATACAAGACGGATAGATCCCGGATTCCCACCGTATTTGCTTAAAAACTCATCAGATCTCCAAACAGGTGAGAACAGATCGCAGTCTGTTCCTCTTGGAAACAGTTCCATCCTCTCTCTTGGAATGCCCATAGCTTCAAGGTCATTCATGTAGAATCTGCTGGGAACAAGTACTGTATCAACACTGTTATAAAACCATGCAGCAGCTGTTCCCGCGAATTCTCCCATTTTACCATCCTGAACAATATGATTAACATGCCTCGGGTAATCGGTGTGATATATGCCTGCCGCAGGGATTCCAAGAAGACGCGATATGCCCAGAGCGGCGAATCCTACCGGACCCGGCGTAGAAATGTACATCATCCCGAAACCTTCCTCCTCAACAAATCGAAGCATTTCAAGAAATGGAGGGATAGAAAGAAGCTTTGATTGATAATCAGGAACAGGGAATTCGCGGAGCGGAGGGAAATTCACCACCCATCCGGGGAAAGAAAGCGGTCTGCTCTGCGATGCGATTACTGCCATATCCTTTCCCGTATCAATAGCCAGCCTGCTATATTTCTGGATTGTTCGGGAGACTCCGTTAAGGTCGTCGATCGTATCGGTGAACCATACCCTTTTAAAGGGATCTCTGAGATTGTTGAATATCTCGGGACATAACTCTGCTGATACGGTTTCAACAGCCTCTCTCCCCTTTTTTCTGTTAAGATAAGCTAGAGGATACGGTATATTGAGCAGGACAACAGGAATAAGAGCAGTAAATGCTTCAAGAGCATCAAGGAATCTGCCATCCGAAATCCTCTTGATCAGAAGAGAAGAATAGTGCTTAAGAAGGCTATTGCTGAGCCTGTTGAGTATTTCGTAAGTTCTTTCGTCAATTCCTTCCGCTTCGAGTTCTGGACTGCCCGATCTCAGATTGAGATCCTTTCCTATCTCTATCAGCTGATCCGCAAAAATCGTCTCGAAATCCGATTCGCCGGTTTTCCTGGCTTTCTTGATAACCTGATGGAAAAGGAAATCAGCTTTGTGCCAGACGGTCGGTTCATCGGAAGAAATAGATGGCCTGAAAAACCTGTCTGCTGCAAGAGTCGCAATGGTCGGCATTTTCTTAGCAGTAAGGCGGTCTCTGTAGAATGAATAGGCAATGGAGTATACAGAGTATGCCGAACGAATAGCGCTGCCATCCTCACCCTTCGGGATACCTTTTCCATTTCTCACACCGTGCAGGTATTCTTCTAAATTAGTTGCATCTTTTACTTCAGTATATGTGAGCCCCATGAACCTTCCGCAGTGATCGTCTGATCCGCCTGTAAAACCATTGAAGTCAGGATCATTTCTGATTGATCTTACAATTGGAGCCACGGAGATATTTTCATCTCGTGATCTTACGCCGTTAAGAGATTCCACAAGATCGACGTTATTAATGACCATTTTGAATTCTTCGGTAGTCAGGTCAGTTCCAGGGAAATAGAATGGGTGCGCAAGTGAATGAGAAAGTTCCTGGTCGGTCAGGTATTCCATGAGCCCAGGGAATGAATCTCTCAAAAGGATAATTTCTTCATGCTGCTCAGGAGTCAGATCGAACACCAGGATATGTAAAGCAGCTCTTCTGCCGGGCAGAAATGTTCTTACTTCCTCGCTGAGGAAAGTATCAGGAAGGTGAGAAATGCTCAGACAGCCATCAATTGTGTTAATATCTGTAATAGTAACAAAAGTCATTCCCCGCTTTTTAGCAAGCTCATAGATCAATTCAGGCGGTGTAAAACACTCAGGCGCTTTAAGCGCTCTGAGAATCCATCTTCCCGATTCTTTTGAATACTTAGAGTGTACGTGCAAATCACAAGAAGAAGCGGACATGATACCTCCTGTTGAAACAGGTGAATATCATAAGAAACTCATATACAGGCAAATTCTTTACCGATCTATAGCTGTTATACCCTGAGGACCGTCTCCGGCAGTGAGAGAGCCAAGAAGGACCTGAGACTCCAAGAGAGCACGATAAACCTTATCCGCTTCAAAGTCGGTCATATAGAGAGTGTCCCCGCTGACTGCCAGACCTGCAAGAGTAATCGATGAATCGGGAATCCATGTTGAAAGAAGTGTTCCTGATTCGTCATAGAAGAATATTGAAGATCCAAATCCATCACAGCAGGCGAAGGAAGTACCCAGTCTAACTGGTGATTGTGGGCATCCTCCTGTAATAATCTGAGATAAAATTGTTGCAGTGGCAGGATCAATAATGGAAACAACACCGTCATCTGTGTAGGTATAAGAGAATGCGTGGATGTTGCCCGTTTCAGTGCAATACCACAGATCGATTGTGTTCTGCCCTGTATCGATCCAGCCGGTTTCCTCAAGAGTCACTGCATCTAACACGGTTACACCGCCTGGAGGATTTGGTTCGGTATAATCGCCGTGGCTGACGAATATGCTACCGGATGCAATGGCGATTCCGTAAGGATAGTCGTTGACATCCACCGTTTCACCAATTGTCCAGCTCTCAGTTGACACGTTCACTATCTGTCCGGTGAGAAGAAGAGTTACCCAGATTTTATCGTAGCCGTAAGCCATAGCCCACGGATTGCTGCCTCCTGGAAAGGTAATCTCGTGAAGGAGTGATCCCGATACGGACAGATCGACGACCTGGAGAACAGAGGAAAGGGAGCTCAGAACTGCCAGCATGTCTGAGCCCAGGTAAAGCAGATCATTTGGTGCATTTCCGGTAATGTAGGCTGTAGATACCAGCAAATCGCTTTCGGGGAAGTATAGATCAACGGTATTAGCCAGCCCGTTGAACCACGCAACCACATTCCCGCTGGGATTGGTTCCAGTATCCGGTTCCGCTGGAGAGTTGCAGGATATCGCGAGGAACAGTATCAATGCAATACAAGTGAGAGTGAGAGCATTGAGATGGTCTATTTTCATATTTTGTCCTTTCTTGCCTCCGGTACACGCAGCATAGAGTGAATGTCTTATTTTCCGGGACACGCACCAGAGAGTGCATGTCCGCTCCATTTGATGGTGAAGCTGAAAGTTCTTGGTTTTCCTCTGAAACCGCTTGTTTCCTGGTATTCCTCGTCGAACATGTTATCTACCGATGTTCCTATAGAGAAGTTACTTGTAAACGGTAGAGGCATATCCAGTCCGGCCGAGATGATTGAATAAGCAGGAAGCCAGGAAGTCTCGCTGTAGTTCTTGAATCTTATCCCCATACCGCTTAAAGACACCGAACAGCGAATTCCGCTGAAGATATCAAGACCGGACTCAACTCCGAATGTATAATCAGGTGTATACGGAAGAACACTGCCGTAATTCGTTGATTCCGGTGAGTCATCGGTAACGCTGAGAAGAGTAAAGCTGCCTCTGACTGTCAGTGATCTGTACCTGAATAAAACCTCGGTTTCAATACCTTTTCTTAATGCTTCTGAGATATTAACAGGTGACCACTTTCCATCGCTCCCTGGTTCCCATCGAATGAGATCATCAGTAATGGCCAGGAATCCGGTTGTGGACAGTTTCATAAACTCACATCCGATGAGTGATAGTCCAATCTCGGTTTCCAGAGAGTTCTCCGATTTCAGATCTGGATTCCCTCTGGCGAAAGTGTCCTCAGGCCAGTACAGATCGTTGATGGTTGGTCTTCTGAATCCTCTGGATCCACTTGCATGAATAATGAAAAGAGAATCAAACACAGGTGCTCCTGCGGAGAGTACTGCTCCAAACTTCGTATCTCCTTTCGATATAATGTTCAATCTTGTCGATCCTGTTATTGATATCGCGTCGGTATATCCGGATGAGAAAGATAGATCACCTGTCAGCCTGTCTCTCTCTCCAAGAGAAGTACTCCATACTTGCTCAAATACGGTCCTTCCTGCCAGATGAGTTTCAAAACACATGAATGGCATGCCGCATTCAACTGTAACCGATCCTCTCAATTCATCGTGGGTATCATCAATGACTGTCGGAGTTGTTGAGCTGTATATATGTCTTCCTGTCCTGAAGTCGGAGGAAAGAGTGTAATTGTTCAGTATCCATCTTATCCAGCCATCAAAAGAATACCTCTGTCTTATTCCGTCAGTGGGTGGACTCCAGTCAGGACTCTCAGTCTCTCCCCCTGAAGCTGCTGCCATAAAACCATATCTGAATCCGTCCGTGCTCCCGTTGAAGAGGACTACCCCGTCGTGCGCTACGGTGCTTTCTATTCCAACAAGCCTCCTGACACTTAAACCCAGTCGATTCCTGCCGGTCGTGATACCGCAGGACACACTCAATGCACCTTCATTACTTATTGAAAGAGATGCTCTTGAAGGCAGTTCTGTCGATTCAGGCAGGAAATTAAGCGCTCCTGCAATTCCGCCTTTCAGGAAACCGGAACCTCCTCCCCTGGCTATTTCAACTCCGCTGAAAACAATTGGATTAAGTGTCAGGCCTGGAAGACCATCCATAGAGCTGCCAATATCATGACCATCCACATAATATCCTGAATGACCCGGATCACTTCCTCTGAGTGAAACCGATATAACAGGCATAGCACCGCCGTATTCTCTTACGTAAATACCGCTGCAGCGGCTGTTAAGACTTCGGAGTCCTGCGCTGGCAATGAATTCGATATCATGTCGATTAAGTACTGTAGTAGAGGGAAAGCGGTCTCTGAACCCTCTACGTGATGCGGTTACTGAAATGACCACGCCTGAAGGAACCGGCACAGATACAAGTACTAAATGTCCGGATGGCGGCATCGGTCCCTGCCATGTGTTGTATCCTATCACATGTACTTCAATTGAATCCGGTTCAGATGTGAGTAGAACTGTGCCTTCAGAGTCAGTAATACCAATCATTATACTGTCTGAGAATACTGATGCTGCAATGACCGGGAAACCGGCTGTATCGCTGATTGACAGAGCAGTCTGAGAAACAGCGGAAATCAAAAGAAGTACCTGAAACAAAAAATACCTCCTGCGACTGATGAAGCCGCGGAGGTTCAGGCCGGAACTCACTCCCTTAAGCGGGGAATGAAGCTCCAGGCCGCGGTGCAATATCCTGACTTCCGGATCATCCCTTCCTCCGCCTTCCCGACTTCTTATGACAGTGGCCAGTGGAGGTAAGTTCCCGGTTACAGTGGCGCTACCGTGGCGGATTCTCACCGCCTTCCTGCACCCCGCGACCAATTATTTAAACGACTATACTACGTGATAGAATCGTCTGCAAGATAATGGCCAGCTTTCCTTCCGGAATAATCAGAATTGAACGGATAAAAGATGAAACGGCTTCCCTGATAACGAAAATCGGCTATCAGTATTATTTCCAGAAATCCTTTTCGAAAGATTTGCCTTCTGCAATGGCAAGGGCCTGACCGATAGAATGATCCATATTGTTGTACCAGAAAGAACCACACCGGCCAAGCAGTTCCAGACCTTCAGGAAGTTCGATTTCAGAAAGACGATTTCTGTATTCAAGATCGTAGAGAGGGTATGTTTCGGGAATTCTCTGCCAGTCAAGAAAAACGATATCTTCAGGATTCAAAGCGCTGACCTTTTTTAGATCGGATATCAGTTTATCCCTGCATGACTCCGGATTCCTCCAGAGTTCGCTGTCTTTTCCTGCTGTTATCTCCGCGATAAGGCTGTCACACCCTTCAGGCACAGTGTCCTTTCTGAAATTGCGCGGAACGGTGAGTCTACTGAAAATTACATCTTCCTGACCGAAGTAACACCATTGATACGTATTCTGCTGCTTTTCCGAGAGAGCAATATTGCAGATGAGTGTGTTCATGAATCGGAATCCTGATTCAGGATACAGAATAGAAATTGGAGCTGACCAGAATACCTTATCCGCTGGAATCACCTCTCCATTACTCAATTTAACACCTGTTACAGTGTCTTCAGAAGTTACTATCCCTGCAGCACTTGAGTTGAAAAGAACTTCCCCCCCGTTGTTTTTGATCCTGGCAATTTGCATATCGCAGAATGTCTGTATTCCTCCTGTGGAAGGATAGTAGAAGGTAGTTGAGACAGGTTTCGGTAATAGTAAGCTTTTAAAAAGGGAGAAAAGGCTGTCAGCCTTTACTTTCTTGTCAATTACAGCTCGATTCACTCCTGCAGCAGCCCAATCCACATGCAGATTGTCAGAATCCATTCCAGTGAATTTTTTTGTGTAACCGCTGAAAAAGAAATCGTAGAGATTATTCCCATACTTTGCTATGATGAAATCAGCGAAATTATGAATTCCCTCATCTTTTGATCGGCGGAAAAGATCGAGAAAACTTCTGAAGAGTACCGGGAAGGGCAAGCTGATGACTGCTCCAAGGGTAAGAGGCCAGTATTTATATTTGCCATTCATGTAGACACTGCTTGCACGCTTTATAGCTATGTGATCATCGCCCAGGATATTAAGAAGGTATTCCTCTACTACAGGATCAGATGTATGAAAACGATGAGGACCAATGTCAAAAAGATAATCGTTTCTTTCAAAGGTCCCAGCTAATCCTCCCGGAGTGCTATTCCGTTCAATGATAGTAACATGGGTGTTTTCACCATTTGCAGTCAGACGCTCAGCAAGTGTTAAACCGGCTATTCCTGCTCCAACTATAACGGTAGTATTGTTCAATTTGTATCCTTAAAATCCGTTTTCACAGAAAGATTGCGTCTATTATTCCTATATGAAAGGAACCAGAGCCAGGGAAAAGCAAGAATCATCAGAAAAACAGCCATGAACATCCAGAGCAGATGTACACTGAAACCCAGTTCAATTACGTTTGTTCCGGAAGCAATAATACCCTCAATTCCCACCATGGCAAACCCTGCTGCCCATCCGGCTTCAAGGGTTCCCATATTCAGCAGACCATGTAAAGGTAAAGCTACAACAAGATCCGTAACTCCGCATGCGAAGAAGATTTTCCATCTGGGAATTCCAGTGATTCCGAGAGATTCAAGTAATAGACAGAACATCATGAGTTTGCATATCCAGGCTGCAAGTGAAACAAAGAACGCAGATGTGATCTTTCCTTTTCTTCCCTTTATGGCAGATGCCTTCAGAAGATCATCGAACCAGTGAGGTTTTCCTCCCGGTACTAATTTTTGAAGGATCCATACAGCGGGTTTCCTTACAGTTCTAAGCAGTGGAACCATGAAGATGATCCCGAGGAATCCGATTAATACAAGGATGGGCGCTACAAAAGCCATTTCTCCAACTCCTGCAGCAACCGCAGAACCGATAACAATCCCCATAGCGATAAGATCAAGCAGTTTTGCCTGAACGACAGTAGCTGTTCCATATCCAACAGGTATCGCGCCGAAGCGTCTGAGAAGACCTACAAAAGCAATATCCGTCAGCCTTACAGGAAGCAGATGTCCAAGCCCTATATGAATGGATGTAACAGGCATGGATAGTGTAAACGGGATTTTACTGTTGAAGCTGAGTATTGTCCACCTGAATGCTCTGAGTACCTGACTGAGAAAGAATAGAGCAAATGCCCCTATGAACAAACCTGTGTCAGCATCAGCTACTTTCTTTTCAATGCTGTTCAGCGCTGAAAAGATACCTCCGGTTGAACCGGATTTACTGAGAAGCAGCCAGGAAAGCAATAGCCCAAGGATAATTCCAAAGGCTACACTTGCGAATTTTCTGCTGAGTCTCAATAGTCTCCTGTTCTATTATATTCTGAGTGAATTAAGAATCTATTATACTACTAAGGAAAGACTCTGTGAATAAGGAACCGCTCGTTCAGGTAAGCAGATTATTCAAATCCTATCGAAAAGTGCAAGCCCTTCGAGAATTCAGCCTTTCCATCAATCCGGGCATGATATTTTCTCTCCTTGGTCCCAATGGAGCAGGAAAGACTACCCTGATGAAAATACTTCTTGGAGTTGTTAAATATGACCTTGGAACGGTTCATGTCTTGAATCTTCCTGTATCTTCACCACTCTCCAGAAAAGGTGTAAGGTACCTTCCGGAATATTTGACCTTCCCATCCTGGGCCACTCCAAAATCGCTTATGCGTCAGTTGGAGCGCATCAGGCATGAATCCAGCATGCACGATTTCATTAGTCGCTGCGCAGAACTTGACTGCGTTGATCTGATGAACAGACCGATGGGAAAAATGTCCAGAGGACAGAAGCAAAGGGTTGCCCTCTCGCTCGTTACTACAGGAGAACCTGCACTTGTACTTCTTGATGAACCTTCTACAGGTCTTGATCCCACCGGACGGATAATGGTTCGAAATCTGATAAAGGACCTTGCCTCAAACGGTTCAACGATATTGATTAACTCTCACCTGCTGGGTGAGGTTGAACGGGTTTGCGATACAGCTGCATTCATCAATAAAGGCCGGCTGATAGCAGAAGGCGGAATTGACTCTCTTTCAAAGCAGACCGGACTTGCATTCGTTGAGACAGAACAAACAGCTGAAATTAAGGGTACTCTTGAGAATGCCGGTTACTCCTGCAGAACAGAGGATAAAGGTATACTCGTACAGCTTGCTGACCCGACTGCTTTCAGAAAATTCACCGAGATAGTACTGGCCACGGGAATTGTCTTCACAGCACTCAGTCTGAAGAGGGAAAGCCTTGAGGATGTCTTTCTCAGAATAATGGAACACTCGAATCTGGAGGATGACATTGTTTCTTAACTGTATTGAACAGCTGCTTAGAAGAAAAATCGTTCTGACTGCCTTCGTCGCAACAGTTGTTTTCCTTGGTTTTTACTGGTGGGGCGTTTCTGCTGCTTCATCCATTGAATTCAATCCCGGAAACGATTCGAGTGATCCTGTTATGAGTATGCTGGGGCCAGCCGATGCGGCTCTTGCAGCGATAATCACAGCCGGTCCTCTCGCTGCAACTTTACTTACGGCATTGATAATCGTGATTGGTTCGACGATGCTTCCGGAGGAGATAGGGCAGGGACGAATGCCGTTCTGGTTATCACTGCCCCAATCCAGGCTGAGAGTTTTTCTTTCAACGAGTCTTGCTCCACTGGCGGTGTCTTTCGCTTTATCGCTGGTACTTTTTACTGGTATATTTGTAATTACACGGATATATTTTCCGTTTTCCCCTCGCAGCATCCCGCTTGTTCTGATATCAATGCTCATCTGGCTTGCTGCAGTATGGGCTTCAGTAACATTCCTATCCCTCATCGTCAAAAAAGTGGCTTCCATGCTTATTACTTTCTTCCTTGCCGCTGTTGCTTCAATGTTCGGGGGTATCTATGAAATGATGCAGATGTTCCCTGGAGATGCGCCTGATGCTCTTTTTACAGTCACAAGAGTTATCATGTATGTCTTCCCTGCTGACAGGGGTTACAGAGGAGTCATATACGGACTGATTCCAAAGAACGCAACAATTACCGAGAACCTTGCTTTTTTCGGAGTAACCGCTAATGTCCCTCCTGCTCATCTCATCTATGCTGTATGCTGGAGCATTGTATTGGTGGGATTGGGTTACTGGAAGTTCAGGAGTATGGATTTCTGACGCCTCCCTCCTCTTACCAGCTGTACTGAGTTCCATTATCATTCATTCATTCAGCTTGACTCGAATATTGTTCAATAGTTATTCTACTTATGAATGAAGATGAAAGGATAAATACCAATTCGGAAGGATTGTGGAAAGAATGAATAGAATTATCCATGTAAAGATCACATCAGACGACCCTGAAGATATTGCGGAGTTCTATGGGGAAGCATTCAACTGGAAAATTGAGAAATTCCCGGATCCGCCGGATGGCTGGAAAATGGATTCAGGTAAAGGGTTTGGAGTAAATTGCACTGTTTACAGAAGTGAAGACTCACCCCTTGATAAACATCTTTCGATAGCAATATCTGTATCTTCAATTGCAGAAACAGCAGATCGAATCATAAAAGCCGGCGGCAAAATAATGCATGACAAAATACATGCTTTCGGGAACACATATCTTTATTGCCAGGATCCTGACAGGAACACCATCTGTCTTGTTGAGTTCGGTAATTAGGGTTAATCAGAAATACTGACCGTACCCATCATATGTTCAACAAAAACCTTGATCATATCTTCGTGATCAGATGTACCTGCCATTTCTCTGATTGAATGCATCGACAGCATTGCGTTGCCGACATCCACGCTTTTAATTCCTGTTCTGGATGATGTTATTGGTCCTATAGTGCTTCCACAGAGTATATCGTTCCTGCTCACATAATGCTGAACATTCACGCCTGCTGCACTCGCACAGCGGGAGAAATATGAAGAAGAAATATCAGAGGATGTGTATTTGTTACTGGCGTTTACCTTGATAACAGGACCGCCGTTCAGTACGGGACGGCATTCGGAATCATGCTTGCCGGGGTAATTGGGATGTACACCATGAGCGCCATCAGCCGACACAAGCACACTGTTTGAAAGGCATCTGAAGTACTCTTCCCTGCTTCCCGACAATCTCTCTATCACTGAATCGAGAAAAGATGAATTGGCTCCGTTAAGAGTTTTCGAACCAACTTCTTCGCTGTTGAATAGACTTATCATCCGTGTATGGGGTGTTTCCTCTGTTCTAAGAATTGCTTCCACCGCGGCATGACACATAGTCAGATTGTCCAGCCTGCCGGAAAAGATGAAGTCATCATCAATACCCCCTGTGACCGCTGGCTGAGGATCCCAGACTTCCATCGACCATCCGGAGACATCTTCTTTTCTCAGATCGGCTGAATCACAGGCAAGATCAAGCAGTTCCTGAAAACCTGAGCCTGAAGTAGACATAAGCAGTGGAGTATTATCTTCCGGATTGATCTTGAATCCATCTTTGTTGATGCTGCGTTCAAGATGAATAGCTGGAGAAGCAATTCTGCAAACAGGTTTCCTCAAAATGAACAGTT
>JAUVEU010000063.1 GCA_030594645.1 Candidatus Aegiribacteria sp. | reverse complement strand
AGGGCGAAGGAACGATTGATACTGACATTTGCTATCAGTAGACAAAGAGCTGGAGTAAGGCTATCAGGACCTTCCAGGTTCATTCATGAGATCAGCAGCGGAGAAGACAGGTTTCAGTCCTCTTCTGAGACAGGAACCGGCGAGATCATTGAATCTTCTTCCAGCACTGGTGAGGGAACCATATCCTACAGTAGAGGTAATCTTATCAGACACCCAAGATATGGTAAGGGACTTGTCAGAAAAGCTGTCAGGAAGGGTTCCGAATGGCAGATCACAGTTGATTTCGGATTTGACGAACCAAAGACTCTGGTTACAGGATATGTACCAGTTCCGATATTGAAGATAAAGGGATCAATGACAGACCTGGATTGAAGGGAAGACTATGCAACTGTTTCTTGATACAGCTAACGTTGATGAAATCCGCGAGATCGCATCGTGGGGAATTCTATCCGGAGTAACCACTAATCCATCGCTTGTTGCGAAGGAAGGTAGAGATTTCAGAGAGGTAATCGCTGAAATCTGTGAAATTGTGGATGGACCAATCAGTGCTGAAGTTATCAGCACTGACAGAAATGGGATGATTGAGGAAGCCAGGGAAAAAACGAAATGGCACAGGAATGTTGTTATCAAAATCCCCATGGGCGAGGAAGGGCTTGCCGCAGTATCGGTTCTGAAAAAAGAGGGTATCCGCTGCAATGTGACCCTTGTTTTCTCCGCGGTACAGGGATATACCGCTGCGCTGGCCGGAGCTTCATTCGTCAGTCCGTTTGTAGGCAGGCTGGATGATATCGGTATTCCAGGGATGCAGATCGTGTCTGATCTCGCTGAGATATTCAGCCTGCACGGATTTTCCACTGAAATAATCGCCGCAAGCATCAGGCATACACAGCATGTGGAACAGGCTGCTCTCGCAGGAGCGCATATCGCGACAGTACCTACAGCAGTTGTGCGCAAACTGGTTAAGCATCCCCTGACAGACAGCGGCATTGCAACATTCCTTTCCGACTGGAAAGGGTCAAACCTTGTATTTTGACATTTGTTACAGATTACAGAATAAAATTAACATTAATACTGGGTATATCATAGCTACGAAAGTGAATAATTATGCCTCCGGCCATTGATTTTGAAAGAGCGTGGTTGCTGAAATTGAACAATGCGATTGATTCCAGTGCAGGGGAGGATATTGGAAGAATAGTTCTTGATGGAAGCGAGAATCTTACTGCCCAAACCCCAAGGCAGGAAATTATCGAATGGACAGTGAAGGCAATCGAGAAGCTCAAATCACATCTTGGAGAAGCAGAGACAGATAGAATAATGACACTCTGTGCATGCCGGTATCCAACTCCCGGTCTTCAAAAAGCCAGGAAAGTCTGGGAAGAGACCAGGAATATTGACCGCGTACTGGATGTGCTTCAGAAGCAGTTCGAGAGTTTCATGAGAGATTCGATTGGTCTTTCTGAAGAGGAGATCGAATACGTTGTATCGAGAAATATGGGGCTTGCAGGTATCAGGCAGGAGAACACAATCATAGCAACCAAGATTCCAAAGAGCGGTTTCCTGAAGAAGTACCTGAAAGAAAAGGACAGTGAAAAACGGAGAGAGTACTATTGTCATTGTCCTCGGGTGAGAGATGCAATCAAATCCGGAGATTCTATCCCGTCATCCTATTGCTATTGCGGTGCCGGTTTCTATAAGGGAATCTGGGAGGATATTCTTCAGACGGAGGTCGAAGTTGAAGTCATCGAGAGTCTTTTTGCCGGAGGTGATGTATGCAGAATAGCCATTTATCTTCCTGATTAGTGGTGCTTGCAAATTACAACAATTATAGTTTGAATGGAACCAGTTAAAGATGTCAAATGTCAAAATACAAGGTTTGACCCCAATTGCTAAGTCTGTGAGACTTGATGTTCTGGAGATGATACGTGCAGCTGGCAGCGGGCATCCGGGGGGATCTTTCTCCGCAGTTGAGATTCTTGTTGAGCTCTACTGGAAAATCATGAGAATACGCCCGGAAGAGCCAGACTGGGAAGACAGAGACAGGTTCATTCTATCCAAGGGTCATGCCTGCCCGGCATTGTATTCCGTACTTGCAAGAAGGGGTTACTTCGATCCGGCAGAGTTGTTAACACTCAGGAAATTCAATTCAAGGCTCCAGGGGCATCCGGACATGAGCAAACTGCCAGGGCTGGACGCCTCCACAGGAAGCCTCGGTCAGGGTTTGTCACTTGCCTGCGGC
The DNA here is from genome assembly GCA_030594645.1 of Candidatus Aegiribacteria sp. GTDB lineage: Bacteria > Fermentibacterota > Fermentibacteria > Fermentibacterales > JCC-6 > Aegiribacteria. Next base: position 13,443 of record JAUVEU010000063.1, on the reverse strand, counting down.
ATTTCTCACGGGATTCGACTTGACAAAAAAGAAAGCCGCGTTTACTGCCTTCTTGGTGATGGAGAGCTTCAGGAAGGAAATATCTGGGAAGCGGCGATGACCGCATCTTACTACGATCTGAAAGACCTTACCGCAATTGTTGACAGAAACCTTGTTCAGCTTGATGGACATGTATCTGACGTCATGGAAATCGAACCTCTTATAGACAAATGGCTTGCATTCGGGTGGGATGTTATCGTTGCTGACGGTCACAGTTTCATTTCCCTTGAAAAGGCATTTGAGCATTGCAGTGAAACCGAATTTCCATCGGTTATCATCGCTAATACCGTTAAAGGTAAAGGCGTATCCTTCATGGAAAACACCTGCGTCTGGCACGGAAAATGTCCGGATGAACGTGAATACACCATTGCGGTGGAGGAAATTCAGGGAGGGCTTTCATGAAGAACCTCAGACCGACAAGAGAAGGTTATGTTGAAGGAATTCTCCAGGCAGGCAGAGAGAACGATCGCGTTGTGGTGATTGAAGGAGATGTCTCAAGGTCAATCGGGAGCTCATCGTTTGAAGAAGAGTTTCCTGAAAGGTTCTTCAATCTTGGCGTCAGTGAACAGGACATGCTAGGAGAGGCGGCAGGGCTCGCGCTGGCTGGATTCATACCATTCGTTGGCACATACGGTGTTTTCGTTGCCGGAAGAGCGTGGGATCAGATCCGAACGAGTATCTGTTACATGAATCTGAATGTAAAGATCGCAGGTGCTCACGGAGGGGTAAGTGTGGGTCCTGATGGAGCTACTCATCAGGCTCTTGAGGATGTTGCCATTATGCGTGTGCTTCCTAATATGCATGTGCTTGCACCTGCAGATGCAAATCAGACCAGAGCTGCAGTACTTACATCTATGAATACAGCAGGTCCGGTTTACATTCGCTTCGGAAGGAATCCTGTTCCACAGATATATCCAGTTGATGCATCTGTTGAAATCGGGAAGGGGCATCTCCTGGAGGAGGGGAATGACATAACTCTGGTCGCATGTGGAGCTATAGTCAGCCAGGCACTCATCGCTCGAGAGATACTGTCAAAGAAGGGAATTTCAGCTGGAGTTATCGATATGGTATCTGTTAAACCGCTCGATAGGAAACTTCTGATTGAGCAAGCTGAAAAAACAGGAGCAGTTATGGTTGCTGAAGATCACCAGGCGATAGGAGGGCTGTTTGGAGCTGTAACCGAAACCCTTGCCCCGGAGCATTCTGTTCCCGTGGGCGTTGTCGCGGTCAAAGATAGTTTTGGAACAAGCGGTACTCCTGATGAAGTGAGAGAGGAGTATAAACTCACAGCTCAGGCGATAGTATTTGAAGCTGTGAAACTATTGGAATAGATTGGTTTCTTATTGACTTGAAATACCCTCATCTGTAGTATGTATCATATCTAGGGGTATGTGATTTGTTACATTAATAAGATTGGAACAGGAGGAATTAAATGGCACGAGTACTCATCTGCGATCCGGTTGCTGAAGATGCTCTCGAAGCAATCCGGAAAGGCGGACACGAGGTTGTAGAGAAAACCGGTATGACACCTGAAGAACTGCTTGAAACTGCACCTGCGTTTGATGCACTGGTCATCAGGAGCGCGACAAAGGTAAGAAAGCCCGTACTCGAGAAGGGAGCCGCGGAAAACCTGAAGCTTGTTGTTCGCGGTGGCGTTGGACTTGATAATGTTGATCTTGATGTAGCAGCTGATCTTGGCATCGCTGTGAGAAATACACCCTCCGCAAGCAGCGTTGCCGTTGCTGAACTTGCACTGGCGCATATGCTTGCATGCAGCCGTTTCCTCGGACCGGCCAACTGCACAATGAAGCAGGGTGAATGGAACAAGAAAGCCTATGGCAAGGGCAAGGAACTCTGGCATTCCACACTCGGTCTGATCGGCTTTGGTAGAATCTCTCAGGAAGTCGCCAAACGCGCAAAAGGATTCGATATGGATGTCATCTTCTTCGATCCGTACATAGATAATGTGGACGGAATAGAAGCGAAGAAAGTTGATCTGGAAACACTGTGCAGAAGATCCGATTTCATAAGCCTGCATATCCCTCACAATAAAGAAACTCATTACCTTCTTGATACGAAGCAATTCGATATGATGAAGGATGGCGTTGTAATAGTGAATTGCGCCAGAGGCGGAACCATAAATGAAGCATCGCTTCTTGAAGCTATGAACTCCGGGAAGGTTTTTGCTGCCGGAGTTGATGTTTACGAAGAGGAACCAGCCATAGGAAATCCCCTTGTGGAATATGAAAGAACCGTGGCTACACCTCACATCGGAGCTGGAAGCGCCGCAGCCTCAAAGCGTGTAGGCGCTGAAGTAGCCCGCGAAATAAACGAATTTTTCGAATAGAATACTGTTGAACACTAAAGTGAAAGGTGGATCCATGCGGATTAACTGGATAGGTATTCCAGCCGCTCTGATTTTCCTTATGATCCCTTCACTGTCCGTGGCCCAGGATAGTGTCGAAAATTTGACACCCACTGATACTAGTGTTTCAGAAATGGTGACAGAGGATGCTGCTGCTGAGGAAATCGAAGCTCAGCCAGCAGCAGGAGAACTGCTGCTGGAAGCTGATCCCGGATTAGATACATCAGGTATGATTACAGTTCAGGACAAACCCAACGACGCTGGAGATCAGCTTGTTGTTACTTTTGAACCTGCTGTGAATCCTGAAGGTATTCAATGTTACAATGTTTACAGACGTATAGCAGGCGAGGAAAGCGAAGATGCCTGGAATCGGGTCAAGGTAATTCCTGCTGATGAACCGCCGGAGTTTATAGACGGATATGACCCTGAATACCCGATAAAACCGGGAATCTTTTACGAATACAGAATCGCCTCTGTGTCTTTGGAAAATGTTGAGTATTTTGGTTCTGTTTACGGGGCAGAAATAGCAGCGAAAGGTGAATTGTTTCATACCAACAAAGTCAGATTACTGATCGCCGGTGGTCTATTCATCACTCTCATATTTTACTACTTCTGGAAAGCTCAGAGAGGCACGAAGATGTACCTCAGACCGATAGCCGGCATCGAGGCAATTGATGAAGCTATTGGAAGAGCAACCGAGATGGGCAAACCTATTCTCTATGTCCCGGGGATTTCGACGATCTCTGATGTGGCGACAATTGCCAGTCTTACGATTCTTGGACGGGTCGCGAAAAGAATTGCTGAATATCAGACTCGAATAATAGTCCCTAATATGGATCCGATAGTATACACTGTTGCGGAAGAGGCTGTGAAGCAGGCTTACCTTGAAGCCGGGCGACCGGATTCTTACGATCCGGATTCGGTTTTCTTTCTAACACAGAGTCAGTTCGCATATGTTGCAGGTGTCAATGGAATTATGATGCGGGACAGACCGGCGACCAACTTCTACCTCGGTATGTTCTACGCTGAGTCTCTCATACTTGCTGAAACCGGCTCACTTTCCGGAGCGATACAGATAGCCGGAACCGATGCTGTGACCCAGCTGCCCTTCTTCATTACTACATGTGATTACACTCTAATTGGTGAGGAACTGTACGCTGCCAGCGCTTATCTGGGGCATGAACCCAAGCAGATAGGTGCGGTTAAGGGGCAGGATGCCTGCAAGGCTATTGTCATGAGTCTGATTACGCTTGCGCTGGTTCTTGGAATTCTTGACCTTGTTGCAAATACTCATACACTGGACTGGTTTCGTAATCTGGTAACCGTGTCCATTGTTGAGTAAGCCCACCGGAAAGGAGAAAGAACAGTGAAGAGAACTGTTCCACTTATGATTGTGATGGTGGGCGGAATACTGATGATGGTTCAGTATTTCATTCCTCATCAATACTCTCAGGTAATTTTCAATAATTATCTTGAGTGGGCTCCGATTGTAGGAGCTTTTGCTCTAATACTTGGTGTCGGTAGTCTTACGCGATTGCATTCGCATAAAATTCGAAGGAAGGCCCAAAACTGGCAGTACAGCTGGGCTGTGCTGATACCACTTTTCGGAATGCCTTTTTTCGCTCTAATTGTACCTCAATCACTTGGCGGCGGATCGGATGTACATGGAGTTCATGATTTCCTGTTCATGCATATTCAGGTACCGATTCAATCCACAATGTTCAGCCTGCTTGCTTTCTATATCGCAAGCGCCGCTTTCAGGGCTTTCAGAGCAAAATCAGCACTGGCAACCATACTGCTTCTTGCAGCTGTAATCGTCATGCTTGGTCAGGTTCCTATCGGGGATGTTCTCGGTAAATGGCTTCCGAATACCGGATTGTGGATACTCCGTTATCCCAACCTTGCTGCCAAGCGTGCGATCATGCTGGGAGTCGGGTTCGGAATGCTGGCAACCAACCTTAAAATCATTTTTGGCGTCGAGCGTAACTGGCTCGGCGGAGCAGGGAAGTAGGTGAGCGCTGTGAATATCTGGGAAAAAATGCTGAATGTTGACAGGCGCTGGATCTTCCTTGGCATAGGAATAGTATCGATAGTTCCATTCCTAATCGGATTCGGAATGCCGATAACTACAACAATAGAGGTTGAAGGCATTTTCAACTTTATGAATGAACTCGGGCCGGATGACGCCATCTTTATAGGATTCGATTTCGCGCCGGGAACTCAGGCTGAGAATATGCCGATGGCTGTTGCTGTCATGAGGCACGCATTTCATAATCACACTTCTGTGTTCATGACTGCGTATGTGCCTCTTGGTAAGGGAATGGCTGTTTCAGCTCTTGATTACGTCACAAATCCTAAGACGGAAGGCTTCTATGAGAGAGTTCTTTATGAGGATTGGGTAGACTATCGTGAGGCCGGTATTACAAATAAGGAAGAACTTACAGTTGCCTGGGAGAGTGACGGAAACGCGCTTCCGGAAGGCGCCGTAGGATGGGTCTTCGAGGGAAGGGATTACGTTTTGCTTGGTTACCTTCCTCTGTTTCATCTTGTAATACTCGGAATGACGGGTTCCATAGAAACACAGTTCCCTGTGGATTACCATGGTAATCCAATTGGGGATATGCCGATATTGATGGAGCATAAAAGCCTTCGCGATGTTGATCTGGCTGTTACTACTTCCGGGTCATCCGCCTGCGTTGCATGGATAACATATGCACGAGAAAAGATAGGGCTTCCGATTGCTTTCGGAGTAACAGGTGTTATGGCAACTGATTACTTCCCATACATACAGTCCGGTCAGATAGTCGGTCAGATGGGTGGGCTTCGAGGCGCTGCGGAATACGAAGTGCTGCTCAAGGAGAACGGTATAACCAGGACAACGGATAAAGCGTTTACAGGTATGGATGTACAGTCAGCTGCGCATATATTCATAATCCTTCTTATCGTAATGGGTAATATCGCGTTTTTTGCCGGCGGGTTTCACAAACAGACCAAGCTTAAGGGAAGGAGGTAGAAGATGTACGATACAATAGGAATCTGGGTAGGCGCTTTTTTCACGCTTGCCATTTACTCATTCCTCTACAAGGAGAACCCTGTCTATCGCCTTGCTGAACACCTTGTTGTTGGTATCTCTCTGGGATATACAATGGTTCTTATCTACAATACCGTCATACTTCCCAAACTTCTTGAACCGCTATTCGCCGGTAATCACTGGATACTCATTATTCCAGGTTTGCTAGGTTTACTGTACATAACCAGGTTCATACCCAGTATCGCTTGGCTTTCAAGGTATCCCATCGCATTTATTATGGGTACCGGAATGGGAATTGGATTTCCGCTAACAATGAAGGCATATGTTCTTCGCCAGCTTGAAGCTGCTATGGTTCCTCTATATGAATCTGGAATGCCGTGGTACGAGGTCTTCGGAAATATCGTGATGATATTCGGAACTCTTGCGGCCCTTATTTACTTCTTCTTCTCCAAGCCGCACAAGGGGCTTTTCTTCGGCACAGGTTCGAAGATTGGTATCTGGGTTATCATGCTCGGTTTCGGAGCCACTTTCGGTTTCACCGTAATGGGTCGTATCAGCCTTCTTATCGGCAGGATTCAGTATCTGCTTGGAGACTGGCTGCATATCATTGAATAACAGTATATGGGGACATGCAGGCTCTGCTGCGTGTCCCCAAAAACATCGCCGCACGGGGACATGCAACTCTATGCGTGTTCCCGCTTAAGGAATCAATTAATACTCTGAAAGATTCTCTCGAAAACCTCTACAACCGTTTCAACAGAAGGGAATTTGTCCACCCTGATCCTCTTGAATATCTCTATCGCTATGAAGATCTTTGTGACAGAGAAATCGCGGGACTTGTTGCATCGGGGCTGGCTTACGGAAGAGTCGAGCAGATATTGAACGCTGCCGGTTCCGTGCTTGATGAGCTTGGATCTTCACCGTCACTTTTTCTTGGTGAGACATCTCTTGAAACACTTCTGAGTCTTTTCGGTGATTTCAAGTACCGCTTCACGCGGGGATCGGAAATCGCGCAAATCATGAAAGCCGCTTCTGAGCTGCAGCTTGAATATGGATGTCTGGGTAATCTGTTGAATCAATTCGTTTCATCGAAGGGATATGTCGAAGCTCTGAATCTGATGATAAGTACGATTATGAGGAAAGCCGACTTAAGTACTTCCAGCATGTTATCCCTCCCTTCAAAGGGAAGCGCCTGTAAAAGACTGAATCTCTGGATGAGGTGGATGGTCCGCAGTGATGATGTAGATCCCGGAGGATGGGACAGGATTGAAACTGCGATGTTGTTCGTTCCGGCTGACACGCACATGTTCAGAGCAGCGAAGTTCCTTGGATTTACTTCAAGAAGGACAGCTGACTGGAGGACGGTGGAGGAAATTACGGAAGGGTTCAGAACTCTGTGCCCGGACGATCCTGTGAAATATGATTTTTCTCTGACACGTTTCGGGATAAGGGATGATCTTGATATGAATGGTCTTCAGAAGGAACTGGGATCCTGAGTTTTTTCCGGAACTTGAAAAGCTTGACCTTTTGAATCCGTTTTCGTAAATTGGCTCTTCCGGTGCCGGGGTAGCTCAGTTGGTAGAGCAACGGACTGAAAATCCGTGTGTCGACAGTTCAATTCTGTCCCCCGGCACCACTTAGTGCCACCCACTGTTAAAAACGACATTGGGTCCGGGATATTCAGCGGCTCGTTAAGCATATCTTCTCTTGATAATATGTCTCCCTTAGTTCGTAACTTTTCAGAACACTGCATTGTATTTAGATTTAAAAGACTTGATTCATTGTCAACACAAATGGAGAAGAATTGATTTCTAGAAACAGAATAGCGCTGAACTGGAGCGTATTTTCAAGTACGGCAACTGGCGCTGCAAGAAGAGCGTACGAATTGCACAGAAGGATATCTGGAGATCTGGATTTTGTGGCATTCGTTACAGAAGATTTTTCAAGCGAATGGATGAAAGAATTTCCACACTTCGAATTTGTTCAGATTGGTTCATCCCGTTCATTTTCGCACAGGTTGAAGGAGGGTTCCGGCGCTTTCTGGAAGAAGCTTCTGGATAAACATGAGTGCAGGCTGTGGGTTACGGATACTTTGCCTGTATCAGCGCGAATCGGCGATGTAAGAAAATGCATAACGGTTCATGACCTCAGATACCTTGCGTCCAGGAAGTACGTTAATTTGAAGAGATATGCACTTCTGAAAATGTTCATGCCCGGCTCGCTTGACAGAGCGGACTCAGTCATAGCTGTTTCCGATTGGACTGGAGAGCAGCTCAAAGCACATTATTCCGTACCTTCGGAGAAACTATCTGTAATTCCTAATTCTGTTGACAGGAAGTTTGCAGGGAGTTCGGTTGACCGGTGTAACGAATTTGACAGGCCCTATTTGCTCTCAGTCGGGCACCTTGAGAAGAGGAAGAATTTTGAAACTCTTGTAAGGGCATTTTCAAAGGTTGCTGATTCATGGGATGGTCTGCTGGTGCTGGTCGGTAAAGATCAGGGTTCACTGCAAAGCATTATAGCAATCGCGGAAAGCACCGGCGTTTCAGACAGGCTCATACTTAAAAGTTCAGTCTCTTATGAGGAATTAATCGGGCTGTACGCGAACAGTGAAATAGTTATATGCCCGTCACTCTACGAAGGATTCGGTATAACTGTGCTTGAGGGTATGGCAGCCGGCAGGCCTGTTATTGCTACAGGCATACCACCGCATATTGAAGTTGCCGGGAATGCCGCTTTGCTTGTTGATCCGTTGGAAGAACCGGTTGATGGATTTTCAAGGGGTATTCTTCAAATACTCAATAACAGTGAACTTGCGAAGACCTTGATTAATAAAGGATCTGTTCGTCTGAAACAGTTTTCATGGGAAAAATCCGCCAGGAAACTGGAAACACTTTACAAATGCCTTCTTGAGGAGTGAAAAACTGATGCGGAGCGGTGTTTTGATTCGCAGAATGATTAATACTGATTATGAGGGTTTAGTATGTCTATGGAAAAAATTTGCGGGTAATACCATGACAGGAGCGGATAGCCCTGAGGGATTCAGGGAATTTCTCAGTAACAACGGAGACTTCTGCTTCGTTGCCGTTGAGAATGACAGAGTTGCTGGTTCTGTTATGGCGGGTCACGATTCAAGGCGCGGTTATATCTATCATCTGGCAGTTGACGAATCCCTTCAGGGGAAAGGAACAGGCACTGCACTTATGAGTGCTGCAGAGAGTGCTCTGAGGAATGCCGGTATCGAAAAAGCTCATCTCTTCATCTATTCTGATAACACGGCCATAAAGTTTTATGAGAAGACAGGATGGCACACCAGACATGATATTGAAGTAATGAGCAAAGTACTCATCGGTGAGAAATATCTGGGAACAAGAGTCAGAGAATGAAAACCTTTCTTTTTCACTATTTTACATGCATAGTATCTGATATTGAATTGCGTCCTGTAACATCTTCAAAGGATTGATTATGGTGATCATCTCAATTGCACTTTTCGCTATGCTTCTGGTACAGCCAACTATCGAAATTACGGATGTTCAGGATAGGCCAAACGATGCTGGCGATCGTCTTCATCTGTATCTGTCCATTCCAGGTGAGGATACAGGTGATCTGGCAGCATGTGTTGTCTTCAGAAAACAGGTTGACGAATCTGATGATTGCTGGAACCTTGTCCTTTCAGAAGCTCTTCCTCTTGAAGAGGATTTTCTGGTCGATGGATATGACCCTGATTTTATTATTGAACCGGGTGTCAGATATGAATTCAGGCCTGCTGTAATAACTGTGTCGGGAGATACTCTGGCCGGTGAGGTTTTCTTATCACCTGTAACCGCAAAAGGGGAACTATTCAATACGGATGAAACATCGATTCTGGTAGCTGGGTCACTCTTCATTCTTCTTATTTTTATTTATTTTGGAAAAGCTCAACGCGGCGAGAAAATGTATCTCAGGCCAATCGCGGGAATAGAAGCTATTGATGAGGCGATTGGAAGAGCAACCGAGATGGGTAAACCTATATTGTATGTTCCGGGTCTTTCCACAATAGCAGATGTTGCAACCATTGCCAGTCTTACCATTCTCGGAAGAGTTGCGAAGAAGGTTGCTGAATATCAGACTCCGCTGCTGGTTCCAAATCGTAATCCCATCGTCTATACAGTGGCCGAAGAATGCGTCAAGCAGGCGTACCTTGAGGCTGGGCGTCCTGACTCGTATGATGCGGATTCAGTTTTCTTCCTGACACAGAGCCAGTTCGCCTTTGTGGCTGGTGTCAATGGAATCATGATGAGAGAGAGACCGGCTACCAACTTCTACCTTGGCATGTTCTACGCTGAATCTCTCATACTTGCTGAGACGGGATCGCTTTCAGGAGCGATACAGATCGCCGGAACCGATGCTGTAACGCAGCTTCCATTCTTCATTACCACATGTGACTATACACTTATTGGAGAAGAACTCTACGCTGCAAGCGCTTATCTTGGGCGTGAACCCAAGCAGATAGGAGCTGTAAAAGGGCAGGATGCCTGCAAGATCATTATAATGGCTCTCATTCTACTTGGTCTTATCTTCAGTACCCTCTACGTTTTGACAGGTAACGAAAATTTCATGTTCCTCAAAAACATGATTCTTCCCGGTTAAGCAGGCTGACTTGCCTGATCTGCTTGTCCCGCTTTTCAATCTCCCTGATGTTGAGGAAGTAAAGGACATCTGGATCGGAAGACCCCTTGCACACCAGTCGCCCGGAGTACTGTCATTCATAAAGGAGAATTTCAGTGAAGGCTGGGAAGCAGAGGCAAAAGTCGGATTTTCTTCAACTCCTCCAACAATTCTCGTTGCAGCCTCCCAGGAATCCGGGAAACCGGCAGGCTTCTGTTGCTGGGACTGTACCGCGAAAGGTTTTCTTGGTCCTATTGGCACTCCGGAGATTGTTCAAGGCAGAGGCATCGGCAGAGCACTTGTTCTATCCTGTCTGAAAAGCATGAGGGAAGCGGGTTACGCATATGCGATCATCGGCGGCGCTGGTCCCGTGGACTTCTTCAAGAGTATATGCGATGCGAGAGTAATTGAGGGAAGCACACCGGGAATTTACGGGAATCCCCTCAGGCTCAACTGAAATCTAATTCCAGCTCCTGCGCCACAAGTTGAAGAAGTGTGGTACGTCCCTCTACCAGGTCCAGATGAGTTCGAGTGAGGAGGTCAGGTCGGAGCCGGTTTCTCCGGAAACATGATCCTGATTTCTGATCCATGTATTTTTAACAATGCCATGAGCTTCGAGGAAAGAAGCCGGATACCAGCTCAGGTGTAATTCAGCTCCTGTCGAGTGTTCAACTATACCGGATGGAAATCTCCCGCCTGTCTGTACCGAGTCCGGCCAGCCTTCCTGAACGGTGCCTTCACCATGCCTGGTATGATCCAGAGTCACCTCCGCCAGAAGAGGCCAGAGAGTTGGAGTTCCGATTGAAAGCGTGATCCTGTCAGCGTCGGGGCCAAGTTCTGATCCGATTATCGAACCATCATGCAGGTAGTAGTTACGCGGCTCCCGCTGACTGTAGACGTACCTGTCGATCCTTGTGTATTCAGCAACGGTACCAAGCTGCAATGACGGCAGGAAGACTGAGAGACCGGTTGTCCAGGCCAGCTTATTCGGTCTGTTGTTCGTGTTCTCGTACTGAATATCATCAATAAGAAATTCCCCGTAGGTCTCAATTCCGTTCAAGGGTATCCATGTTGCGTCCAGAGTGAGGAATGCGTTGTCGTCAACCCGTTCATTCCATTGAACAGGATACCATGGAATAACAGGATTCATATATGCGAAATCCAGTCCGCTTGCTTTGAAGAGTATTGACTCGCTGAGACCGATTCTGAGGTTTGGAAGGGGTTTTATATCAAGACGGTGTGCGGTCAGGTAGGTACAGGAATCGCTGTTAACAGTGGAAGTAAAACCGGTGAATTCAAGAATATTCCAGAGGCTGAATCCTGCTTTAAGCATATCAAGGGGAGGACTGTTGTTTGAAATGAGCAGTTGAGTGAATCTGCCCGGGCCCCATCTCTGTGGAATCCTTCCAAAACTGATTGAGATCGTCTCGTAATTCCATCTGATATATCCCCAGTCGACGTACAGATGTCTTCCAGGCTCTTCACCTTTGTGAAATGGAGTGAAATAACCCGGAGGATTTTCGTCAGAACCTGCCCAGATCGACAGTCTTTCATCGATGAAAAGACCAGGGAGGATATCGGCGAAAATCCTTCCCGTTGCTCCGCATCTCGTTTCGAAAGCATCTTCCGAATAGAGGATCTCACCGGCAATTGTTCCCTGTACAGCAAGTTTGAAGCTGTTCTCACCGGGCAGATTGCCAGGGGGAAGACTTCTGTCTGAAATATGCTTTCCGATTCCCTCAAGCCCTTCTGTGGATATGGTCTCTGTAAACAATTCTTCTACGTCAGTTGCCGGGAAACTACCCGGCAGCATCTCGCTCGTCGCAGTTTCGAACAGATATATCCACCAGTTGAGCGGATCCTCAAGAGGTAGCCCTGTCTGCTTTACCGAACCTGTCATGAGAACCAGCGATATTACTGCTGCGGTCATCTATTTTCCTTTCTCTCAAGCAGAACCACTGTTTCAATGTGATCCGTTTGAGGAAACATATCAATCGGCTGAACCTTTTGAACAGTCCAGTTTCTCTCAGTGATAATACGAAGATCCCTTGCCATGGAGAAAGGGTTGCAGCTCACATAGATGATTTTCCTTGAATTGATTCTTCTCAGGAGCTGCGAGATTCTGATACCCAGCCCGGCCCTGGGAGGATCAACTATAACCTTATCCCACGATCTGCCTGACTCTGATGAATCTTCAAGAAACTGTCTGGCAGAGCCTGTTATGAAATTTATAGAATCAACACCGTTCATCAAGGCAGCTTTTCGTCCTGAAAGGGAAGAGTCTGGATTGATCTCAACAGAAACAACATTTGCGCCAGATGCTGCGAGCGGAAGTGCAATAGTTCCGGAACCACCGTAGAGGTCAAGGATATTCGTATCACTGTCACAGTAATCAGCAACAGTTGAGATAAGCCTGTCAGCGCAACCGGGATTTACCTGAAAGAACGTTCCAGGTTTTATTGGATAGGTGGAACTCCCTACCCGCTCCAACATTTCGCAATCCTCAGGTTCAGTCACCCATTTACCCGATATTTCCTCCGCTGTAATAACCGAATCGTCTTTTGCAAGGGTTCCCGGTGCCGGTCCCCCTCCGAATTCAAGCATGGCGCTGCCGGTTCTGTCAGATGCTCGCACTGAGACTCTAACACAATGCCCAATGTTGACTTTCTGCAGCAGTTTGAATTCCTGCTGTCCTCTACGATTGAGCAGGGGGCATTCATTCACCTGGAATGGATTACCTCTGAATCTGTGAAGACCCGGCTTACCCTCGACCACATCGAATGAGACTCTGTTACGGTATCCGGTTGTCTGAGGTGACGGAACTACATCTTCTATTGCTGAGAAGCTGATTCCAGCTCTGATGAAAGCTTTTTCTATCCAGTTACTTTTCCAGATAAGCTGTTGAGTGTATGATAGATTCTGAAGTGAACATCCTCCACATTTACCGAAATATTCACAGAAGGGAGTAATCCTGTAGGGAGATGCCTTAATGACTTCAAGCAGTTCTGCTTCAATTCTGGTCTTTTTTTCAGAGGTTATTCTGCATCTGACTGTTTCCCCGGGGAGAGCACCACGAACGAATACGGTCTTTCTTCCATCTGCTGATGATATCCCGCCGACAATGTTACCAAGTGCCGTTATTGCAATCTGCAAAATCCACCAGTATACCCTCCCGTGAGGATCCTTCGAGAGGGTTCTCGTTTATTGTTGGAATTCAGGGTAAAGTTTCTTCATGCATTCAGGACAGATTCCGTGACTGAATTGAGTGTCTGAGCGCTCTGTTATGTATTCCTCTATCTGTGCCCAGTACCCGGAATCATCGCGAATTTTTTTACAGGACGAACAGATTGGAAGCAGTCCG
>JAUVEU010000143.1 GCA_030594645.1 Candidatus Aegiribacteria sp. | reverse complement strand
GAAGCTCTTTCCTGATTCTGTCTTTACGGTCTTGTTGTGGATATCAACATCGGTCACCGTATCGACCAGAACTTCGCCGCCTGCTTTAACAAAGGGGGCAGGACCCATGAGGTTTTGTGATATATCATCAAGGTCATGGAAAACATAGGGAATTCCACATGGAACAAGACCCTTTTCCTCTTCCATTATTATGAGAAACGATTTCTCCGGACTCTGCTTTTTAGCTGTAACACCTGTAACTATTCCGGAAGGACCAGCTCCAATGATAACTACATCGTACAATTTCATGATATCCCCATTCAACAGTTTATATGCCAAAGTATATGATGAATAACCAATTCGTGATAGAAATGCAGGTTATCAGATACTCCCCGAATGGACCCGAATAGATGGATTTCCCGCTTTCCGTCTGGTTAGAAAATACTTCAATTCCATCGAAATAACCAATGGTAAAAGCTTATTCATCCTGGATCTTCGGAACATCATTCTGCCATGGACAATTCACAGGGTATTGAAAAAGTGATCAGTCAGTAAAACATCATGCTTCTTATTGTTGCATGATCCTGTTATTATTCAAAACGGTTTCATTCGATTCATACACAGGAGGGTTTCAGTTATGTTTATTCAAACCCGGCAGGTTCAGTTGAAGTGAATATCGCAATAACAGCTGATATTCATCTACCTGCAGGTGAAAATCACCCTGAACGATACAATGCCCTTGTAAATATCCTCGACAGCCTTGTGAAGCAGGACATTAAAACACTCGTAATAGCCGGGGATCTCTTCGATAAAGACTGCAGTAGTTACTCACGGTTTGAGGAGATCTGCAGGCGATACCCTCAGATCGGTATTCATATAATCCCGGGGAATCATGATCCGGATATATCGCGGAGCGTTATCGTAGGGGAGAACATCAGGATCTATGACTCACCTGCGCTGGAAGAAATTGATGGCTTGAGTTTCGTTTTCATACCCTATTCAGCAGCATCCGGGATGGGAGAATGCATTGGTGAGATCAAACCTGAGAAACGCTGGGTTCTAGTTGGCCATGGCGATTACTTCGGTGGACTGAAACATCGCAATCCCTACGAAAAGGGCATATACATGCCACTGTACAGGAAGGATATAGAGGAGTTTTTACCCTGGAGAGTCTTTCTGGGGCACATTCACAAGCCTGAGAATTTAAATAATCTCTACTACCCCGGTTCACCATGCGGAATTGACATCAATGAAACTGGAAGAAGAAGATACCTTGTATTCAACACCGCCACCGGACACACTTCCTCAGAAACCGTACGAACGGATGTGATTTTTCTGCAGGAGAAATTTCTGGTTATCCCTGATGATAACGAGATCGAGAGACTCAGGAATAGCGCTGAGGAAAGAATCGTAAACTGGGGTTTGACCGACGAGGAGAGGAAGAGGGTTAGAATCAGGATCAAAGCAACCGGATACACCAGCGACAGAGAATCGATTATGGGATGTTTGAAAGATGTATTCACAGAATACAATTTCGCTAAGGATGAGGAACCTGATATTTCCTCACTGTACGCTGCAAAAGACGATCGCAGAAACGCTATTGCCGTCCGGGTTCTGGAGCTGATCGAGGAAATGGATTGGGAATTCGGTGGAAATGAACCTGAGAAAGATAAAGTCATCGAAACCGCCCTGTCGGTTATTTATGGAGCTGGTAGCTGATAATGAGTATCCGTATTGATAGAATATCCATCAATCGCGCGGGTCCTCTGAAGGATGATTTCATCCTGGAACCGCAAGGGTTGAATCTCATCTACGGCCGTAACGAAACCGGTAAAACCTACATTGTTGAGGCCATTATCGATTTTCTTTTCAGGACCGGGAAAGGTACGCCCTGGATACTTAACAAAAACAATTCACCGGAGCCTGCCTTCAGAAAATGGAATCCTGGAGGAAAGATTCTTGTCTCCGGTCTGGAGGATGTAACAACAGTTTTCACATCCGGGGGAAGCAAGCTTGAGGATTTCAGGAATTCCGGCAGTCGACTACCCGAAGAGCTGTCCCGGTTGATGGTTGTCCGGGCAGGAGATACAAGACTCGCCTCCACAGGGGATGGGGTCGGCGACAGCATTCTCAGAACCTATCTCTCCGGGAAGGGGGTTCTGGATGAGATTGAGAAAACCATCAAACATGAAGCTGTCAAGAATGCCGTTATAGAAAATGGCACAATAACTGCTAAACATTTTGGTTTCATAAATGACAGGCTGAAGGCGGAGAAGAATAGAAATGAGCTGAAAGCCCTTCAGTTGGAAGTTGATGAAAACGCCTCGCTCTGCGCGGTCAATTCCCTTGAGAGAACAAAGGACAGAATATCCGAGCAGTTGAATGAGCTCGAAGACGCAAAGAGATACAGAGCCTTTACACTGAATGAAGATCTGAGGAAACTTGAGTTTGATATGGAAGATCTTCCTTCCGAGAAGAATCTGATAGGCCTGGTAACTGACATCAGTCTTTATAGAGCCAAATTCAAGAATCTTAAAGATGTTGAGGAAGAACTCAATAATACGACCGATGAAGAGGACAACTACATCTGGGTTGATATGGCAAGAGAGGAATACCTTTCACATGTCGGGGCTCCCGCGAATAGATCACTGATCGATAAGATCACCCTGGCACTAATTCTCTTTTTCATACTACTGACAGCGGCAGCCGGGTTCTTCAGCAGACCCCTGATGATAATTGCTGCTGCAGGGGCGGTAATCTGCCTGATCGTACGTATCAGGATTAAAACCGAAACAGGCTCGGCATCGGCCGGACTGCGGCAGAAGAAACTTGAGCAAGAATTCAGCAGAAGGTTTCATAGGAAACTGACGGATTCCGCAACATTGAATGTTGAGTACGATAAGATGAAAACAAGGCGTATTCGTTTAGATAATCTCAGGGATAGTCGCATAGAACTCAAGCGGGATATTGAGAAAATGGAATCGAGCATTCTGTCAAGGCTTCATGTCATTACCGGGGAAGATATCCCCGGGAACCACTGGGATTTTAGAATAGAAGAGGCCAGGAGAAACAGAAAAGAAATCCAGAAAACAATAAATTCTCTCAATGTAGATCTCTCTTCACTCAACATTCATGAGGATTCCTATCTGCCTGATCCCCCTTCAGTGGAGTGGGATAAGAGACTATATCTGAAATTCGAACACGAGCATAAGGCTGTATCTGTTGATCTCGAGAGGGAAAAGGACAATATTGATAACCTGAAGATGGAGATTAAAGAGGCCACGGGAAGCAAATCAAGGGATATCAGAGAACTCCTTACTGCCCTGGAGGATAGTATTGAATCCTCCGAAAATACGTACAAGGATATTACTGCACGAATTCTTGCCGAGAATACGGTCTTCAGGACTGTAAGTAAATTCCGCTCCCAGGAGAACGAAAGATTGGATGAAGCCCTGGGATCCGATGAAGTTGCTGCTCCGCTTCTGAAGATCACCGGGAATTACACAGGTTTGAGAATGGACAGTGAGGGATATCTTCTCCTCGCAACTTCTGAAGGGGAGGAATACCCTCTGTCGCAGTTGAGTACAGGTGCCGCTGAACAGATTTATGTTGCTCTCAGAACAGGATTTGCCGAACTCACAATGCGTGAGACAGCCTTCCTTATTCTCGATGATGCGTTCCAGCATTCCGACTGGGAACGCAGGAATGATCTTGTCAGCCATGTTATCGGGATGGTTGAGAACGGCTGGCAGATCTTCTATTTTACT
>JAUVEU010000034.1 GCA_030594645.1 Candidatus Aegiribacteria sp. | reverse complement strand
TATCACATCTGTTCTGCAGAATCTCAGCGGGGTTGAATCGTAAAGGTCGGTTGTACCTAGAACAATTTCTGCGTCGAGTGGGGCTCCAAAGTTGTTGCTTACAGTACCCCAGATACCGTATGTGCTGTTAGTGAAAAAGCTGAGAATCGCCATATAGTGAGCATTGGATAATGCCGGCCAATCCGGATACTGATGTAGTTCATAAACCTCTATAGTATGATCTATCGTTCCGCACTCTCCATAGCTCCAATCGTTTACATCACCATTGGTTGGGTACCAGCTGGACCCGGGAACGTAGACAAGAAAGCCTCCTATGCCGAAGAATGCAACAATCCCGGGACTGTTTGCGTAATCATCACCTTGAACATACATAAGGTTCACATCCTCAGGTAAAGGATTCCCAGTATAATTCCATGGTGAGTTAAAACAGTTCGAACCGGTGTGAAGCGAAAGTCCTGCTGTGAACGGGTTGATGAAATCCTCTTTCTCTGGCCAGCTCTGCATGGTGATATCCCGAAGGGCTGCTGTCTCCGGTTCAGAGAAAGGATAGGGTCCGTGAGTAGACCCGGGAACCCACATGTAGCTGAGATTCCTGTTCGGATCGACGCCGTTAGCGTTGTACCTGCTGTTAGCGATATAACCATCAGGATTGAGTACGGGGATAATCCATGTTTCCGTGTTATCAACGATATACTCGCACATCGGGCTTGTTAAATACTCATCCGTCAGCACTTCGAGATAGTGGAGAGTTGTAGTAGACGCTGCCGGTTCGTTACCGTGAATTCCTCCATGTATCCGCAGTTCAGGCTCAATCTCCTCGGTAGCGGGGTTATCAGAGACAACAACAGCTCTTATAGGCCTTCCCTGTACGCTCGTCCCGACTATTACCCCTCGGCATATATCAGGGTGTGCGGCAAGGACAGAGTCAATCGAATCATATATCTCCGCGAGAGTTGGATATGGGATCAGCGGTTCGTCCACTTCGGTTCTCAGTGGGATGTAACCCAGGCATCTGAGCAGTTCTTCCTGCTCAGCATTAACATAGAACATAGCCTTGTCGTCATGAGCCCACTCAACGGTAAATCCCTGTCTGTCGAGGTCATGTGCAGCAATTAGAGAAATATCCTTGATATACACTGAATAATACTGAACATCGTAGCTGAAATCACCGGTTGTGGCTGTTTCGCTCGCCAGAATAGCGAAAACGAGTAGAAAAGTGATCAGGGATCGCTGTCCGGTCATAATACCACTACCTTTCAGAGTTCAATGGATTAATGCTTTCATGCTTTTTAAGGATTCATTGAGATTAGCATGTTTCATAATACTGATATAAGTCAAGTTCTCTCAAACGGACTGTTTAGATAGAGTATGGTCCCGGTATGAGTCTCCATCCCCATATGTATTCCAGCACTGTCCAGAATAGAAGGAGAGAAGCAAGAGACAGAGCCATCTTACGACTCGTCCCTCTGATTTTTCCGGTGAGAAATACTGCCAGTATCCCAAGGATAAGCGCGGCTCCTGCAGACACATATGTACTCCAGTGGGTTCTTGAGAGATGCTCATACTGATAAATCATCCACATATGCAGCCCCCATATACTAACAAAATGCCCGAAAGCGAAACCGTATGACTTCCGCATGCCATTCTGAAGGAGTATCACAACAAGCATGGAAACCATTACAAGCAATATGGGCAGATAGCTTGAATCAGCAATTACCAGGTGGCTTCTCACTTCAAGGAATTCTCCAATAAAGCCCCAGATGAACAGCCCTGATAAAATTCCAAACATGTTTCGCGTAAAGGTGCTGAATTTCCTTATTCCCGAAAGAACAAGAGCAACAGGAGCCATAACTGCAAACATGATTCCCACAGCAGAATAGAATTCGAATGACATCCTTGAGGAAAACACCAGAAGCATATATGTTGCTCCGAACGCAGCCAGTGTAATCAGGAACGTTTTCAAATAGATCCTTTTCATCAACTTTTCCTTTCCCTTAACCTTCATATTACCTCAGTTGATTAATCCGATGTATGACCGGCGAAGGGTATGTATTCTCAGTAAACCCCGGGGATTATCTTTTTTGTTCTCTTAATATAATCCTCATACTTCTGACCGAATTCCTCAACCATCATCTTTTCCTCTTCAGATATTCTAATAACATATAGTGTTGTCCAGGTTAAAACACCCACTATTCCAACAATCCAGTTTGATAATATCAACCATTGACATATTACCCATATCCATATTTGAGTATACATGGGATGTCTGATGTATTCGTAAGGGCCATCTGTAATCAGTTCATGGTTTCTTCTGATTTCCAGAATCGGAGACCAGTTCCTGCCCAGCGTTCTATGAACCCGCCAGAACAAAACCAGTCCAAATCCAAAACCTGCTATTCCAATCCATCGAACCGGATCAGGCAAACCCATATGAAAAGAATCAAGCCAAGGGGTAAAGATATACATCATTGGTATCAGCATCATACCAATACCAGCAATGAATACAAGGAATTTTTCTCTTTTTGTTTTGTTTGATTTAACCTTTTCTGTTTTTTTATATTTTAAATTGTGTGGCATTCTAACTAATCCATTACCCAGCCATAGAATCATGAATATGATTTTAAATATCATTTCTTTCACCCGGTCTCCCCGGATTCTTCACCGCGATACTATCCCACGGATTATCAGAATACTTCTTTTATCGATCCCCATGTATCCGGATTAAGTGCCTGGGGGAACTCCAGCCTGAGATACGGGCTGTTGGCTGAGGTTTCCCGCGAGTGGAACTTGGTCCATGGATATACACCTGCTACCTGCAGGACAATACCGTGGTTCTCTATTGTCCCATCGAGCCATGCCTGAACCAGATCTGTGACATCGACCCCGACCCATCCTTGAGTGGAGTAATGATAGGTCTGCCAGGATGTTGTGCCGTGCTGCACATGGGTTCCGCTCCAGCTCTCGTTCCAGGATTCCGTCGCATTATAGAATTCCGTGTACGTTCCAGCACCGGAAGGACACTGGAAGAAGATGTTAATGTAGAGTGTCACGTTTATTGCCGTCGCTCCCATGTGCTCCGAGAGATCCCACAGCATCATAGCTCTCTCGTCGGGATGCCCGCTTGCGGGTTTGTTCGCGATCTGCAGATAATCCAGATTTCCGAAACATCCACCGGACGGGAGCGTGTAAGTGTCCGCAATGGGTAAGAGATCGAACGTATCACTCAAACCGGCTCCGATAATTATTAATAGAACAAATGTTATGTATTTCATTTCAGATCCTTTCAGTAGGCCAGACCAAGCCTTGCTGTCAATACAGAGGCGTCTTCATTCAATCCGTCCGGAGTGGTAGCCGGAATACGGTAATCCAGAGTTATGTAGGTGTCCGGACTGCCTATGCAGGTTTTCACTCCACCTGTAATCCATGAGAATTCGTAATCGCCTGAATCGGTATTACTCCAGCGATCCCAGCTCTGGTAACTGAGATACGGCGTAATCAAAGGAATCTCCTCAGATTGCATATTGAAGCTGTAACCGGCCTGGGCAAGCAGGCACATATTCTCCACATTTTCGCCTGTATCGGAGCAACCCTGAGGGCGCATGCCTGGCAGTATACCTTCTACCTGTATCATCTCGGCTCTCACAGCTATCCCGTCTGCTTCATAGTCGATCCCGAAGCCGTACCTCGACGCATCTTCGTTTCCTTCATTTTCCGGGTTCATTTCCATGGCAAGATCATTATAGAATCCACCGATCGTAAGCCCTTCCACCGGAAGCCTGTAGAAGAGCGCGAAGTTGGCGTCATGCTCTTCATTGATTGTTCCGGTATTCCCGTTGGCATATACAATCTGAGCTTCAAGACTCCCGATAGTACCGAGACTTATATCAGTTTCCAGAAGGGCTCCCAGCGGATGACATGATGGTGAAACTACTTTCCTGAACATCGGCTTCTCCGCTGTCAGCGTTTCACCACAGTCGCAGCCAAGTTCGAAACCTCTCCGTACATGGAACATTCCCATTCCAAGAACGATTCTCTCATCTCCAAGCGGTAAAACACGTATTCCTGCTTCCATGAGAGTCATGGTCATTCCGCTTCCCAAACAGCTGGCAAGACCGAATGATGCTTCATACTCGATCAATTCACCTGCGGCGCCTTTTATTTCAATTGTGGCTTTCCGTACTCTGAAACGATTCGAAGCGCCCACGAACACTCCCGATTGGTTGTAACTGGAATCCTGAGACATGCTCAGATAATCAATCAGGATATGGCCGCCGATCTCGGGCATTTCCAGTTCAAGAGCTACTGAAGAAACAGAAAAGCATAGTATTGCTGCAACAAATAATGGTTTCATCTTTTTTCCTTTCGTTGTTGTACAGATTTAGGCTTATCTCAATTTATTAGTCTAGTCTAATATTGGGAACGAATTCTGTCAACTCCTCATTTCTTATAAAAACAGAAACTAAAACGGGAAATATTTATTCGGAATATTCTGCTGGATTATCTTCCTAAGCTTACGAAGTTTCAACCATGGTGAAAAATGCAGTTTAGAGTTCATTCAGAATATCGCTGAAAACGCCTTCCGCAATCATATCTGCGATTTTTTCTATATCCTCTACGAACTGCCTGTCCCCTTTCAGCGGTTTGACAACTTCTCTTACTGCGTTGTAAACCCTGCATGTTCCCTTGCCATGTTTTCCCCTCCGGATGAACTCCGCAGCCTGTGCAGCGCACACAAGTTCTGTTGCTATCACATGGGTCGAGTTTCTGACAACTTCCATTGCCTGACGTGCTGAAGTTGTTCCCATTGAGACATGATCCTCCTGGGAACCACTTACCGGGATGCTGTCAGCGCTCGCCGGATGCACCAGAACCTTGTTTTCGCTGACCAGTGAGGCAGCCGTATACTGGGCAATCATATAACCTGAGTTAGTTCCGGGATCGGGAGTCAGAAACGCAGGTAAACCGCTGAGATCCGGATTCAGTAATCGTTCAATTCTTCTTTCGGATATATCCGCGAGTTCAGAAACCACAAGAGCCATATGATCCGCTACAAAGGCTATCGGCTGACCATGAAAATTGCCCCCGCTGACAAAAGATCCATCCTTCATCAATAACGGATTATCAGTTACAGATGAAAGTTCAACCGAAATAACCGACTCTATATACCGAAGAGCATCCCTTGTCGCTCCATGCACCTGCGGGACGCATCTGAGCGAGTACGCATCCTGAACTTTATCACAGGCATTGTGTGAGATCAGTATTTCACTGTCCTCCATCAACGCAAGAAGATTTTCAGCGGTTTCAACAGCGCCATTGTGAGGCCGAAGACCTATGAGTTCCCCGCTGAAAGGTAATACTGTTCCGAGCAGCACTTCCAATGACATCGCCGCTGCAGCGTCTGCGGCATCAGCCAGGCGCTTAGCTTCCAGAAGAGCAATAGATGCTACCGCAGTCATTGCCTGGGTGCCGTTTATAAGGGCAAGCCCTTCTTTTGGACCAAGCGTGACAGGCGAAAGGCCGATTCGATGAAGAGCCTCTGAACCGGATATTAATTCTCCTCTGTCAATACATTTCCCCTCCCCTATCAGTGGAAGGCATAAATGAGCAAGAGGGGCAAGATCCCCCGAAGCGCCCAGAGAACCCTTTTCCGGAACCGCAGGATAAATATCGCTGTTCAGAATAGCTATCAGCTGATCAAGTGTCTCTGAACGAATACCTGATCTTCCTCTGGCAAGTGACGCAACTCTGAGAAACATCATCACTCTTGTCACAGGTTCTGAATAGAGTGGACCGGTTCCGCATGCATGGCTCAGAAGGAGATTCCTCTGTAGAAGATCAAGATCATCCTTGCCGACAACAGATCCGGATAGCCTTCCAAACCCTGTATTGATTCCATAAACAGGCATTCCACTACTGACGATTCTCATTGTTTGCTCTCGCGCTGCTGTAACAGCCCTCCGAGCATCCTCCGATAACACGGCTTTTGCTCCGGTTATGATTCCGCATACCTGATCCAGTGAAGCGCCTTCAGTTCCAACACTTAAAACATAATCCACCATATCAACTCCATCGTATTTCCGATTTCCGGTTCATTACGCAAAATGTTCCACAGATATTAAATATATAAAGCAAGATGCATCCGGGACATAAGTGAAATGCATATGTGTCATTCTGACTCATGAGTACAACCTGGAGCAGTATCATGTATGGCTGCTGGATGCAATGTGCTATATATCTTCTTGCGTATACATTCTTTATGCTTCCGACAACCATACAATATTATAATTGGCACCTACCTTGCTTTCAAGTCTACTGCGATAAATAAGAACTTATTAACTTGCTGAAATCAATATGGAAAAGAAGGGAGAACAAACATGGGAAACAGTAAAATTCAACCGCTCTTTGACCGAGTACTTATCAAGCGGGAAGAGCCCAGAGAAGTTGTCAAGAGTGGAATCGTCATTCCTGATACCGCAAAGGAAAAACCTCTGGAAGGTATTGTCGAAGCAATAGGACAGGGCAAGAGGAATTCCGAAGGTGAAGGATTTATCACTCCGGTAGTCAAAAAGGGTGATCACGTCCTTATCGGAAAATATTCCGGCACGGAAGTGAAAATTTTGGATGATGAATACGTAATAGTACGCGAGGATGATATTCTCGCGATACTGGATAATTGATCAGGAGGTTTTAGGTATGCCAGCGAAAGAACTCAAATTCGATCAGGCCGCCAGGCACGCCATACTTGCCGGGGTGGAAAAGCTTTCAAGAGCGGTGAAGGTAACCCTGGGTCCCAAGGGCAGAAATGTTGTTCTTGAGAAGAAGTGGGGCAGTCCTACAATAACAAAAGATGGCGTTACGGTTGCGAAGGAAATCGAGCTTCCCGACAGATTCGAAAACATAGGCGCTCAGCTCATTCGTGAAGTAGCCAGCAAAACAAGTGATGTTGCCGGCGACGGCACCACTACTGCTACTCTCCTTGCAGAAGCCATTTATCGCGAGGGCCTCAAGAATGTCACAGCAGGTGTGAACCCGATGGCGCTCAAGCGCGGTATTGACGCTGCTGTAAAAGTGGTCGTTGCGGAACTGAAAACCCTATCGCGTGAGGTTTCCGGCAAGGAAGATATCAAGCAGGTTGCTTCAATCTCCGCGAACAACGATAGTGAAATCGGTGATATCATCGCAGAGGCAATGGACAAGGCCGGCAAAGACGGAACTATCTCCGTTGAGGAAGCCAAATCCATGGATACAACACTCGATGTCGTAGAGGGTATGCAATTCGACAGAGGATATCTTTCCCCATATTTCGTGACAGACGCTGAAAATATGGATGTTGTTCTTGACAAGCCATACATTCTCATACACGAGAAGAAGATTTCCAGTATGAAGGATCTTCTTCCCATTCTTGAAAAGATAGCACAGCTTAGCAAACCGCTTCTTATCATCGCTGAAGATGTAGAAGGTGAAGCTCTTGCAACACTGGTTGTCAACAAAATGCGCGGAATGCTTCAGGTAGCCGCGGTCAAAGCTCCCGGATATGGCGACAGGCGTAAGTCCATGCTTGGTGACATAGCGGTTCTCACCGGCGGCCAGGCTATCACTGAGGACCTCGGCATCAAGCTCGACAATATCACCATTGATGATCTTGGAACTGCAGGAAGTATCCGCATCGACAAAGATGACACCGTTATTATTGATGGTGGCGGCAAAACCGAGGACATACAGGGCAGAATTGCGCAGATCAGAAAACAGATCGAGGATACAACCTCTGATTACGATAAAGAAAAGCTTCAGGAACGTCTGGCCAAGCTTGCCGGCGGAGTTGCTCTTATTAAAGTAGGAGCATCAACCGAGACTGAGATGAAGGAAAAGAAGGCAAGGGTGGAAGACGCGCTTCACGCAACCCGTGCTGCCGTTGAAGAAGGACTTGTTCCAGGTGGAGGCACCGCCCTTCTCAGGTGTGAAAAGATCCTTGACAAGCTTGATCTTGAGGATGATGAGATGATTGGCGTTGACATCATACGTAAATCCCTCTCTGAACCTCTCAGACAGCTTTCGATAAACGCAGGACTTGAAGGCGCTATCATTGTTGAAAAAGTCAGAGGACTCGACAAAGACAGCGGTATCAATATTCAGACAAACGAGTTCGGAAACATGTTCAAATTTGGCGTGGTAGATCCTACCATGGTCACCAGAGCAGCTCTCCAGAACGCGGCAAGCATCTCCGGACTGCTTATCACCACAGAATGCATCATAACTGAAATCCCGGAACCGGAAAAAGCTGCCCCGGATATGGGCGGCGGTATGGGCGGCGGTATGGGCGGTATGTACTAGAAGGCATACAGGGGGACACGCGCCAGTGCGTGCATGTCCCCTGGGTCAAGGAAGCCCCGGGCGTTTTGCCCGGGGCTTCTTTCTATTTCTGTTTCTTATCGATTACTCAGGCGGAACAAGGTTCAAGGTAACACCTGTTGGAATATTCTCTACCTGCTCGCTTGAGGCACCGAAATTCAGGGATTGAACTGCTGCCTGAACTGAACCTGTAAGAGATGATAGAGCCCCTGGAGCGGATACACTGACATTAACCACTGAACCACCCGGTGTGATGGAGAAATTAACAGATATTGTACCGCTTGCCGTCGGGTTACTCCTGAGAAGATCTTCGTATGCACGTTTGATCCTCATGATAATCATATTGGTTTTTCGCCTGATATCATTCATGGTTCGACCCTGGACGCCAATTTCTGAACTCGATGAATGTGTCGAGAATGAGACTTCAGCAGGTCTGTGAGCTGCTTCAACTTCAGATGAGGACACGCCGTCAATGCTTGCACTCGGACCGCCTCCGGAACCAAGAAGCCCGCCAAGGCCTCCGGAACCTCCGCCGCCTGCGCCGGCGATAAGAGCTTCACCACCGCTGCCGGAAGCAAGTCCGGCGCCGGAAGTCGCTGCAGCCTGCAGGTCAGATGCAATACCGGATGATCCGCCAGAACTGCCGGTTCCGTATGCAGCGAAACCGATGCTCTGAAGAACAGCCTCACCGGCGGCTTGACCGTCGGAGGCACCATCGGATGGTCCGCCGCTACCGGCAGTACCGCCACCACCGGTCCCAATTTCCACGTTCTCCTCGCCGATATTCATATCCGTAACGATTTCTTCACCGATTCCCTCGGTTGTCTGTTGTCTTGCCAGTGTGGCAACCCTTGCTGATGGAGCACTTCGGAGCATCTGCTCTTTTGTTTCATGAATTACTGTGATAAATCTATCGAATACAGAACCAGTAATCAGTGCTATAGCCAGACCAAGTCCCAGTAATATGGCATTCCTGTTGGATTCCTCCCGGTTTCCTTTCATTGCCAATCCGTCGTGAGGTCTTGCGGCAAAGTTTTCCCAGTTGTACTCCGGAGGAATGTAATGAACCTTTTTTACAGGTTTCTCTTTTTTAACTTTTTCTACAACTTCCGGTGGTTCGGTAAAGCTGAAGAATACCTCGACATTGCCAAGACTAAATACCCCGCTAACATTTTTATCAAATACCCACATATAGGATTCACTGGTTTTATCTTTATCCATCAGGTTACGTTCGATCAGTGTGGCAAACGGGACAACATTGCCTTTGACTTCAACACCACCCTTAATTCCTGGAATGAGACGGAGAAGATATTTATTATCATGCGGTTCAAGAAGTGTATGTATCCGTGGAAGACCGATATTCTTGACACTTACGGTATTGTATTCAGCTTCGCCAATAGTCATGAGGCCGGCATTAGGCAGCAATTCCTTTTTACCGCCCGGCCCTTCAACTATGATCTTCAACACTCTGTTATCAGGTTTTTCTTCCGCTTCAGCTTCTGCTTCCGCTTTTCTCTTCTCCTTCTTCTTCTCGGGAGGAGGAGCCTCTTCTGGAGTATCAATGAAACCAAAATGAATTGTGAAAGGTCCAGCGGTTATCTGCCCTTTATCAAGATACTTGATATTCAGAAGATAATACCCGTCAGAATCAACCGGAAATATTCCCAGATCCCGCAGATCCCCGAATTTCAGAGTAGCACCATCAGACGATTCTATTATGGAATCCATCTCATCTGAAAGTCTTAAAACCAATGTGTCCGCGTCATCACCCGGCGTGATCAAGGTCATACTGTCCGGCAGGTTCTCATCTTCGACTACAATATGGTTGTTGTATCCGGTACCAAGCCTGACAGGCTCCGATCCGGGTGTTAATTTACCAACAACCTTGTCATCCCGCATTATTGCGATTGCGAGAATTTTTCTTTTTTCATCCTTCCGGGGCGTCATTCCTCTTCACCTTCCAGCTTGATTACGGTCAGATTCTGGGTGGCGTAGCCAGCTACAGCACAGCTGCTCATGACCCTTTGCAGAAGAATGGCTTGCACAGCAACGTCACCCTGTATATTAACCTTCATTTCCTTCTCATCTGTTATACCGCGCATAAGCCTCGTGTATTCCAAATGATCGGAAAGCCTTTCTACAAGGACAGGAATAGGGTTACCCTCACTGAGAACAGCTTCATCGACAAATACTATGGGATCACCATCAACCACTATTGCCTCATTCGTTACAATAATCTCCAGAAATAGTTCTATAGTCTGCTCTGCTCTTGACTCAGGAAGAGTAAGGGCGTCACTGAGTGTTACTATCTGCCCTTCAGCGCTATAACTCTTTAGAAGAAAGACAACGAGAATGGTGAACATGTCAATTAATGCGGTAAGATTCAGTCGTACTTTTTTATCCTTTCCCCTTAACATTGCTTTGCTTTTCTTATACCCAAGCATCAGGGGAAGGTGTCGTTTGGTTGGCGGGCTACTCATAATTACTCACCGACTCCAGCAACAATCTGTCTCTGGAGAACACTATAGGCCGCAACCTGAAGCCCCGGCTGGTTAAACTCGTGGTCGGTACAAACATCAATTGTATTAATTATGTTGTCATAGCGAATATCATCAACCGTGAGAATAATTATCTTGTTAACCGGAATTGTGGGGAATGCTGCATCAAGTTCCTCTCTGAGACTTTTGAGGGCCTCTGAAAGCGCAGCGAAATCATATGTGGGTGTAATTTCCCCATCGCGATTTTCCATAAGGACATAGCTCACGTGCCTGGTTCCAAATACAGTACCCAGAAACATCTCAT
The DNA here is from genome assembly GCA_030594645.1 of Candidatus Aegiribacteria sp. Lineage (GTDB taxonomy): Bacteria > Fermentibacterota > Fermentibacteria > Fermentibacterales > JCC-6 > Aegiribacteria. Next base: position 17,085 of record JAUVEU010000034.1, on the reverse strand, counting down.
CACTGGTAATTATCACTTTTGGCTGCAGAAGTTGCTCTTCAGAACGAGCCAGGCTGGTTGTACCGGCTCCCGAGGAACTGATACCCTCGGTGGGACACATCTCAATAACGGTTATTTCAAGGAATGATGCACTGAGAAGCAGGAATGGTATTATCACGCAGAACAGGTTCATCACCGGGAGGAGATCAAGCTCCGGTACATGCCTGATTCTATGACTTCTACCAGTCGCTGCCTGTGCCATCAGCCTTCCTTTCTGGCCTGTGCAAGCATATTGATGACCATTACAGAGAATCTGTCGATGTCATCAATAAGGCTGTCTGTTTTTGCTGTGAGGAATGAATGTGCTATGAGAAGTGGAATCGCAGAAATTAGTCCGAATGCAGTCGTGCTCATTGCCATGGAAATACCATTTGCGAGCATTATGCTCTTTTCTGCGGGATCTGCAGCTGCAACCGATTCGAACGCTGCGATCAATCCGAAGATAGTTCCAAGAAGACCTACCATTGTTGATACATTGGCAAGCATGGCAAGATATCCCGTATGGGCGTTCAATCTTGGTAATTCCGCAAGCGCCATCTCATCGACAGCGTTCTGAATATCCCGCTCGGTGTTTCTGTAATTTCGAAGCGCGGCTTCTATAATTCGTGCCAGTGGCGCGCTTTTGTCAGCGCAGGATGCAATTGCACCTTCAATACTCCCTTTTCTTATGAAATCCGCGATTCTTCCCATAAATTTCTCAGGTTTCATATCTGCTACACCGAAAAGGAATATCACCCTCTCAATGATGATCGCAATACCAACGGAAAGGAATATGAGAATAACCCACATTGCGGGGCCGCCTGAACGGAAAAACAGAGCAATTTCAGAGAAAAGCCCTCCTTTTACGATTTCCTCCGCTTCTTCCTCAGCTTCTTCAAGATCTGCTGCGACAGTATCAGGTACCTGAGGAGGTTCTGGTTCAACCGGTACAGTATTTTCCTCAACAACTGTAGAATCAGAAATTGTGCTGTCAGCAGCAACTCCTGTTTCGGATGAAGCATCTGTGGATTGTGCAAGCACAATCCCGCTGAAAAGGAATATTGAAAGAACCAGCAGCAACGGAAGTGAAATGCGTCTCATCTATGATCTCCTCTCGAAAGAACAGGTGTCAATTCCCCACCAGGTCAAGTATTAAGTTTCCAATCAAATCGAGACCGGCTATTACACCGAAAACCAGTCCCTGTTCATCGTCACCCTGACTATATCTATATGCGGACAGACCGCCAAACAGCGCAACAGACCCGTATCTGAGCCAGACAGGCAACACTATCATCTCCCGACCAGCTCCAAAGCTGGGTTCATCAGCAAAGGCCCCCGGATAGACAGGTCTGATTACATCTTCTATGAAGCTCCTGTCAAGCAGTACATTACTAAGATCAGGAGTAGCTTTAAGCATCATGAAAAGAGCTTGAGGAGTCCTGAGTTCACCCCTGATCGTTATTTCCTCAAGCACGAGCCTGCCCTCTACCCAGGATGCTCCTGTAACCTCTTCATTTTCGTTCTGAGCGTAAACCGGAAGAACAGAAATCATAAAAATCACAAGAGCAATGAAGGAAAGTATAAGTGATTCTCCCGCAGTTCTCATAAGATACCTGAATTTACTCATCAGAACGGCCACAGAAAACACCCCCCTCCGCTTTCTTCCTCTTCCTCATCCTCATATCTGATAGTATAACCTGGTTCATCAGAGGATACTTCGGAAGTTTCAGATTCTTCATTCAATGGTATATCAGTTTCGGAAGGTACAGTATCAATGGGATCGGATGAGAACCCGTCTTCCACATCGCTGGTTTCATCTATTTCAGGAGTCTCCTCTACTAATGCAGGAGTGAACGATGAGTAACCAATGCTTTCGCTTGAACCTGGGAGCAGAAGATCAAGATTCACTGCAATAAAATCGGTCCACTCGGTGCGGATTCCGTTGTTCATCGAGAGCTCCAGACCGTTCTCGTAAGTGGAGACTGCCCTTTGGATGTATAAATCGTACGCTTCCATAAGTGTATTGTAGAAAGCCTCCTCACCCTCCGGAGTAAGGTCAGGTGGTGGATCCATGAAACCGATAGAGTTCGCGAAATCTTCCTGAATCTCACCGATCTTCAGAACTGCCCTGAAGACATAATCGTCATCAAGGTAGGAGAAAGTTCTGTTATAACTGGCGACAGCCCCGTTGAAAAGCTGTGTTTTATACTCGACATTGTCAGTGGTTACCGGGGTCAGGGCATAATAGTCCCTGGAAGCTACTTCACCTATAAGATAGGCCGACATAGCCGGATAAGTCAGCTGACCATCATGATATTGATCATATACGGAAATACAACTCTCGAAATTATTAAGAGAGATTGTCAGATTACCCAGATCGTAATTGTATTCACCAATTTTAGCGAAGGCTTCCATCACGACATCAGCTGTTCCCGCTCTGTCCCCTGCAATCTGTCCATAAACACGCATTGCTAAATCAGCTCTATTCCCGTCCTCATAACATAGAGCAGCACTGCTGAGTGCCGCTACCATATCCGGAGCAGTAGGGAATTTTTCATAAGCTTCAAGGTATATCTGAGCCGCGTCTATATACTGCTCATCCTCTCGAAGCAGGAAAGCAGCTCTCAGCAGGCCGGAGGGAGCATTTTCGAAGGAAGGATAAACGAACGCCAGTTCCTGGAAAAGCCTTACAGAGTTAGCGATGCTTCCAGCTTTTCCATACGTTTCGGCTGCATCATATAGCGCAACTGGAGCAACATCGGATCCGGGGTGTTCATGAGCAGTTTGCTCCCAGCGCTGTGCCGCTGCGAGAAGGTCTTCCGTGTTCTCGCTCTCAGCCAGAGAAGCTGCATCGTTATATGCGGAAGAAGCAGCAAGCAATTCTAAGTCAGCTCCGAGATCTTCTCCGCTAAGTGCGGCCATCTGCGATGCATGTCCGTACCATTCCTCAGCTTCGGCGTACAGCTCTTCCTGCTGATAAGAATCAGCGATGAATTTTGCAGCCCGTGCGGCATAGCCGGAATTCGGATAATTGCGATAAAGCCGTAAGAACATATCCCGGGCGGAATTATAATCACCGGAATTGTAGAACTTTGGCGCTGCAGCCCACAGGAACCAGGCAACGTTTTCACCTTCGGGGAAAGTCTCGGAATATTTGGTTACGGTTTCCTGCATTTGCTGTCTCAGGTAAAGGCTGTCAATTCCCGCAGTTTCATCGTACGCAATCAGGTAAGATGAAAACGCGTTGTTGAACGCATCTTCCTGTCTCTGAAAGGAACTGCTGTCAAGAGAGACCTGATAGTACATATCACCAGCCTGGACATACTGACCTGTATGATAGTACGCATCACCTAGATGGAATCGGTATTCGTACGTTCTGCTTGATGTGGAATACTGCTGAAGGTAAGCTTCAATTCGATCAATAAGCGCTTCATTGACCTGATTAAAAGCAACAGGATCATCCTTGGATGTAATTGTCAGCTCCAGATAATACTGTATTGCATCTTCAAATGAAGAACACCGCAGGGAGTCGGCGAGAGCAATAGCTGTCCCTTCTCCCATATAGCTGTACCACTCACTTTCAAGACCATAGTTTGCAATTAATTCATCTCTGGCTCTTGCAGCAAGCGCATATTCCCCCAGTTCTTCGTGTGCCTGGGCAATCTTCACCTGATAGAGAGGAGCATCCTTATTAAACGGATTTACATCAAGGATAGCATTGTATGCTTCAATTGATGTCTGCCAGTCTGTCATTTCCTCTGAGATCAAAGCCATGTGATTCAGAACCTCAACTGTGGTCACTGAATCATCAAAGGTGTCAAGGAACAAGACTGCAGTAGCAACTGCAGAAGCTGATCTGTCGCTCATTTCCAGAAAATCATATGCAAGGTACTCTCTGGTTTCATTTAGAATCCTGATATCACCTCTTCTGTGTATACCCAGACTGTCAATGTTTTTGTCATCCTGAAGAAGGTACGCAAAAGTAGCAATCGAATTTCTGAAATTCTTTGTCAGATAAAGCGTCCACCCGAGTTTATACAATCCGTGTTGAAAGAGGTTGGGGCTGCTGCCGGGATAATCCAGCACATTACTATAATAGACCAGAGCAGAATCATACTCAAGGATATCGAAGTAATAATTGCCTACCCGGATGTTACATTCCGACGCAAGCATGCTTTTCGGATATTGTTCAAGAAGATTTCGGTAGTTATCCATTGCACCCTCGAAATCCATCATGGATTCCAGGCAATATCCAAGTGAATACAGAGCTATGTCCTCGACTTCACTGCCAGGGTGTTCAGTCAGAACCTGTTGATATAATGTAATGGATTTTGTGTAATCTTCAGGCACATACTCTTCTATTCCGGCAAAAGCCTGGCGCTCACTGTGATGCAGATTGTCTATGTCGTAGTACAGCTGAGCAAGCCTTACAAGAACATCGGAAATGAATCGGGAGTCAGGATAGTTGGCAAGGTATTCCTCAAAGAATCCTGCGCATTCAATCGCAGATTCGTCAATCCGGCGGTTAAGAGAACCTATTTCTCTTGATCGGAGACTGTCCAGAGATGAGGCTGTCAGGGAATCCTCCAGCTCAAGTGCTTCCTGAATCCTGTTCCTGTAATATGCGCCAAGATAATTTACCGAATCGCGCTTCAGCTCCCTTTCCATGAAAGTAGCTACAGCAATACCGTATTTTGTTTCCTGAACCCAGTCATGCTCTGCTGTCATCCCGCCTTCAAACTTGGATGCGAGATCCTGAAGAGAAAGACGTATCCTTTCAATTTCCTTTTCAACAGTTGCCAGATCCTGGCGGTCGAGTTCGCTTCCGTAGGATTCAGTAAGCTCTCCGACTTCTCCAGCGGTCAGGGTGAGAACTTCAGTACTGTTTCTGCATTGCTGAATGAGCCTGGCAAGTTCATACTCCATGGTTTCCGGATCAATCTCAACCGGCAGGGAAAGTACAGTTTCCAGATAGCTGATTTCTGTGAAGAGCTCGCGGAGAAATGCTTCTTCCTTTTCAATAAGCTCAACCATCTCCATGTCTCCCTGAGTAAATGCCTCTTCCTTAAGCTCTGCAAGACCCAGTCTTATCCGATCAAGCCGCTCACGCTCAAGTTCATATTCTTCCTCAGCAAGTGATGATCCGGAAAGAAACAGATCGTAGTAATCACCGGTATCATGGAAATTCGTGAGAAGATCTTCATACATCCTTATGGCAATATCAAGATCTTCCGCACCAAGGGCACAATTAGCCTGAGCAAGTTTAAATTCAGATACAATTTCGGAGTTTGGAACTTCCTCCAGAACTTTCTCAGCAAGGTTGTACGCATCCTGATATTCGCCCTGCCGCATAAGTGTCCAGACGTATCCGAGCATGGCAACATCATAGTAGGAACTGAATGGAGATACTCTGGAATAGTAATTGATAGCTTCATCATATCTACCCTCGTCAACAAGGATCTGAGCAAGCGCGATTCTTGCTCTGTCAGCAAGATTCATCTCTCCAGTAGTTCCCCCTGTCCGATTAAGTATTCCTTCCAGAGAGGAAACTGCGGACTCTGCATTATCTTCCTCTACGAATGCTACAGCCTTCAGATATTCAGCAAGCGCTCCATAATCACTTGACGGTGTCACCTGATTGTACAGCATTCTGGAGCCGGAAAAATCTCCCTGATTGAAGGTGGACAGACCTGCGGCAATAATTGCGAGGTCCATGAACTCAAATGAGGGATATGATTGCCTGAGAATTTCGAAATACTCAAGCGCAGTTTCGAAATCCTGAAGCTCGAACGAGATCAGTTCAAGTCTGAAAACAGCATCTTCATAATAAATGGATTCCGGAAAATTAACCACTACTGATTCGAAAGCATCTCTTGCCCACACTATCGATCCGGACGTATACAGTTCTTCGCCAAGAAGGAACGCGCTTTCAGCATTTGAAAGGATAGCATGCTGCCTTCGAAGCTGAACCAGTTCAGACATGATTCCTGCCAGGCGATCTTCTTCCCTGGCAATTTGCTCCTCAAGTTCAGTGAGTTCCTCAACCGTTCGTCTGAGAATAGAACCAGTGTCTTCTGTAATATCAATTGATTCGTATTCAACAGAAGTGTCGTCCTGGTTCTGTCCATACAGAACCGAACTGAGCGAAATCAAAACCAGAAGTAACAGTCGACGTTTCATATCAACTGACCGTTTCTTCAGCGGTTCTCGAGAAGATCGCGGAGTCTCTGTAGTTCTGATTCAGCTGCTCTTCTGCGAGATTCAAGTTCCTGCAGTCTATCTCTTGCGCGCTCAATGCGTTGCTGCTCGCGCTCAAGTGTGATCCTGTCTGCTCCAAAAACAGGACCTATTCTGGATCTCAAACCAAATGAGACTTTGGAATTCTGCATTATATCAGCTTTGTTCTGGTTTTCCGGGGGAAAGATTGTCTGTTCAAATTCGGCCCATGCAAGCTCGAAAGTTAAGAATTCACTGATTTTATAGGATACACCCAGGTTCAGATCCCTTCCATCCTGTTCAAGAGCAATAGCAAAGAGATCGTTCGGATAATAAACAACCGATCCAAAAAGACCATGGCTGATTGAACTCCCTATACCAAGAGCTCCTGATTCAATGACTCCTACAAACCGGCCGATTCCAATCCCGAGGTTTACAGTTGCAGGGATTCCGAGCAGAAAGCTGAGGTCTTTTGAAGCAACACCGTATGCGGACCAGTTCTGAGCGTGGTCGTACTGGTAGAATACTTCTACCCCGGCACTATCTATCTTGAAGCATTCAATATTCTCTTCACCGGTGACATTCTCGAGACCGATTGCAAATGCGGGCACTGAAATGCCTTCCTGAAGAACCGCAAACTTGATGTTTCCGGCAACTCCTCCATCGCCAAGGTAGGAAAGGCCTATCTGTGCGTAGCGAAAGAGACCCACCTCAAGATATCCTGTTAGCATGAATTCACTGTTGCCGGCTCCGGTAGAATCCTGGACGCTGTAAGCAGCAGCGGATAACGCAGCTTCAATCTCAGTGTGTTGCAGCACATAAGCATCCGGACAATCTATAACTCCCGAACGCGAAAACGGTAAAGAACCAGCCATTGCAGTAAAGGACAGTAATAGAACACAAGTTAACGTATATTTCATAATCTCTCCAAACTCCCCCCGAATCCAAAGTCAGAACAGAGTTGATGGAAATATCCCTTCAACATTTACCAAAGTATGTATAATTATTTATCAACAGGATTCATGAGTCAACCTCTACGTCAGTGTAAAGGGAAATGACAGCTTGTAGTTGACTGCATGACATGCTAGCATAATAATCAGTTATCATACTTTACTACACATATGGAGGTGCATTTGTGTCTGTAATTGACTTACATGATATACCAGCATAATAATCAGCTATCGGTTCCTCTTTAATGGAGGTGTGTTTGTGTCTATATGTCTGCTTTTATATGTATCATTGATTTGCCAGATCCCTCAATGGGAAATCAATATCGGGTATCCCCCTCTGAGCAATGCATTACTGGCTTTCAATCAATCCGGATCAATGAATATTTTCGTCTCACTTGGAGACCATGGCCTTGGTGGATGGACCGGATCCGGTGTACAGCTTGACGGATTCCCGCTATCAACTGAAGCAGGTGTTTCAAAAAAAGCAGCTGCTTTCTGCTCACCTTCATCGGGGCATGTTATCGTCTACGCGGATAACAATGGTTACGTTCATATGGTTGATCACAGCGGAACCGAGAGATTCGGATGGCCTGTTTTTATCGGACCCGGAATTCTCACAGGAATATCTGCTGTAGATCTGGATAACGATGGCAATTACGAAATCGCTTTTGGAACTGCTGATTCCAGGGTACACCTGCTTGATCTTTCAGGCAACCCTTTACCGCAATGGCCTGTGCAACTCCCGGCCAAACTGCGCTGGCAACCCTCCCAGCTTCCCCTTGGAGGAGGTTCAGGATATTCCCTGGTATGTGCGCTTGTCAATACTCGAATATATGCAATCTCCTTAGATGGATGCATTTTACCGGGCTGGCCCGTCAACACCGGTTATTCATCAGGAAGCATTCCTGTAACCGCTGATATTGACGCTGATGGCCTGGGGGATGTTCTGTTCGCAACTCACAATAAGAGACTGTACGCCGTGAGCATGAATGGCTATGGCATTGATGGGTGGCCGTTTTTTCTTGATGACAGATGTGTCATGGGACCTGTTGCTGTTGGACGTCTTGATCCAGATCATGCAAAACTTCAGATAGCTATTTCCTGTGTCGACAGTACGGTATCTCTGATAAATGGCGACGGAAACCTTGCAGGAACCTGGCGATGGCCCAATTTCACGGACGGCCGTCCGACTGCTCCGATAATTGCCAGGACGGGCGCCGGGATGGCAGTGATAGTGGGAACAGATAACGGCAGTGTTTACGGATGGAACGCGGAAGGCCGGAGTATACGGGGGTTTCCAATTCCATTCGGCCAACCTGTGTCCGCCCCTCCTGCAGCGGGTGATATTGACGGAGATGGAAACCTGGAACTTGTTGTACTCGGAAGAACAGGCAAGCTTGCAGCATATACAATCTCCAGTATCGGTATCAACCCCGGGCCATGGCCGCAGATGCTTTGCGATGAAGCTAATTCAGGAAGCTACGATGTTTCCTTTCTTCCTGCCATATGTGCTGGAGTGAGCTCTGAAGAATGCTCCGGAGCAATTTCTCTATCCTATCAAACCAGCGGCAGTAATATCTTAGGAATCTCACTGGCATATTCCACAAACTCAGGATTTACCTGGATTGAGACAAACAGTTTCAGTGACAATGGATCGAGTGTGCTGTGGTACAGTGATGAAGACCTGCCCGGTCAGGATATACAGGAGTGCGTTCTGAGAATAACTCCTTACTGTCCGGAAGGTCCGGGTATCAGCGGCCTATCAAACATTTTTCATGTGGATAACAATATCCCTCCATCACTTTATCTATCCACATCCCGTAAAGAATCAGATGGAAAGTATACCATCCATTATTCTGTAGACGATCCCGAGGGCGATATAATTCAACTTCAAGCTCAGTATTCAATTGATAATCAGACAACCTGGAGAAATGCTCACCTGAGCGGCAGTACTTTCGAGATCGCACCCTGGTTCTACGGTGAACCGGTTACATGGAACGCCGAATATGATCTCGGTGATGTTGACGCTGAGAACATCTCTCTCAGAGTAAGAGCAGCTGATTCAGATCCGGGGTCATGGAGTGTGCTGGGCAATCTCCATCTTAACTCCGACAGGCTTCCATCAGGCCAGATCATTGCACCAGATGAAGAAGTCTCAGGTCGGATAGCGTTGGGAGTCAGGCTGGCAGATCCGGAGGAAAATCCGCTTGAGGTACATTACGAGTTTTCCCTTGACGGCGGAGTAAACTGGCAGGTAGCGACGGTATCCGAAAGTTCAATTCCCAGCACAGGTAGTTACCAGTATGACATAATCTGGGAATCGGAAATAGATGCCCCGGGATTCGATGGATGCCAGGTTCGTTTCAGAGCGATTCCCGAAGATATCGACAGAGGTATTGCTGTTCCATCCTCGCCATTCCATCTGGACAACAACAGATCTCCATCCATTGCAATAACCTCTCCCGGAAGATGGGAAACGTTCAGAGGACTCGTACCGGTCACATTTCATATCTCAGATCCGGAAAGTGATGAGATCCTTCTTGAACTCGAATACAGGATTGATGGTGCGGTTTCCTGGATTTCCGCTGTTGGTCTGGACAGAAGAAAAATACTTACTTCCTCATCGCAGAATTTCACTGTCAATTGGAACAGTACTGAAGATCTTCCGGGAATGGAAAGAGATGAACTGGAAATAAGACTGGCCGCTATTGATGGTGATACCGTCTTTTCGGAAGCTAAAGGACCACTTTCACTTGATAATTCCAGAACACCGCAAGTCATGCAGGCTGCTGTCAGTTATATCTCTTCTGAAACCAGTACAGTATCGATTTCATTTGAATTATCAGATCCTGAGGAACGGGCTCTGGATCTCGTAGTAACCTTCAGCACAGATGAAGGTTATTCCTGGACTGAGGCAACGGTATCGGGAGATCTTTTCAGCAGATACAGCAGCAATTATGAGGGTAAGCTCGAATGGCATTACGATCTGGATCTGGGTGGAGTGAACGGCGCGGTACTGCTAAAAATCACTCCTGTTTCAGGAACTGTTCTGGGCACTCCGAGAATACTGGAAATGGCTCTCAGATAAATAATCCTGAAATATCAGACTTACCACCCGTGAGAACTGTGGTTAATGGCGCTGCTTCCCTGACTGCATTCAGCATGGAATGCGCAATTAATCGTATATCCCATTGGGCATGAGAATCTTCCCTGAGTCGAGAGAAATGATAGAGTTCTCTGCCGTTGATTTTGATAACAACCCTTCGTCTGTGAGCATTTGTAAGCATGTAGGGATAAAGTATGCCCAGAGAACCTGAGGCGTCTTCAGCAATCCTGATTCCCTCCATGAAGTCACTTTCAAGTCCGGCATTGGAGATACTTGCTGGAACAGTCACTCCAAGAACAGGATCGTAAACCGAAACGAGTCGGGTACACATTCGGTGTCTTTTCATCTGAGCGTATGCTGAGGCTGAAAGAATCAGTTCAAATTCTGCATGGAAAAATTCCCAGCATCTCGGAACAGAATCATGTATACCCAATCCTGAAAGAGCTTCCATGAACAGTTTCTCTCTTTCCCCGGCATTAAGTTCAGCCCACATCTTTCCGGCTATCGCAATCGGAACCCCGTTCTCCCTCTGCAGAAGTAATGACCCAATTTTGGAATCATCATCACAATCCAAAAGTACCACATCACTTGCGGCAGCTGAATCAACAGGAGACATGGAATGAGCAAAACTATCCATAGCTGTCGGCTCCAGGAAAAGAAACAACGATGGAGAAGCATCCATTACCAGCTCAAGAAGTTTTTCCGACAGCTGTCTGACTTCGGTGAATGGATGGCTGGACAATCTTCTGATAATATGTTCGAGTTCCCTCGCATTGGCAGTCATCCCCATCTGACATGAAGTTGCGAGAGGAAGAATATATCGTGCGTCTTCTTTTGAAGTGTCTATGTCCGCTCCACTCTCAATCAATCCGTTGTAGAGCTTATCATATATTTCAAATAGATTGTCCGCGGCTCCGCGAAATCTGGCTTCATCATCCCCGCCAAGCTCCGGCGGCAGGATGAGATCTTTTCCTATACGGATGTATCTCTGGGATTTCTCGGTAAAACTGGCCATCCTGAAATTCTGCAGTTCCTCAGCTGCAAGTCTTGAAATATCAATAACATCAAAATTAAATACAGCATGTTCAGCGACTGAGCCGTGACCGTACTCAAAGACAATCCGCCGATTTGATGCTCTGGCCTTTTCAACTTCTCCGGCTGCTTCTTTCCTGAGAACATCTATTGGCCTTGGATCACGGCTGATTCGAGCGTAGGAAGCTGAAAGTGTTTCCGGAGTTCCTCCACCATTCTGTATATCGGTATTGAATCCCGCCAGTTCGATTCTCATTTCATTCCTCTCTTCCGGATACAACTGCTGCAGTATATGCCGCTAACGGGTGTTCGAACGGAAGCCTTTCAAGCATCAGATATCTGAGTTCGCGCACTCTCTGCGGCTGAGTTGGCAGAAGGAGAATCTTTATCCACCACCCTGTCAGCTTTCCAACATCCATAATATATGGCAGCAGATCAAAACCACCCTGAACATCCTGTATGTTTTCAATAAATCCATCCAGCATGGATGATATCCTCTTCAGGTCTTTCATCAAACCTTCAGAAGCACCATCGGTAACAGCAGTGCTCATCTTTCCCAGAAGATTTTCTACTTCCAATCCCGCAGACCACGGAAGGTGATGAAACTCGCCAAGCAGCTTCCAGGCTGCCCTGTCATTCCCAAGTTCATCAGGCCAGCAGTCTTCAATTCCTGAAGCAAGCAGAATCTCATGAACCGCATGAAGAGCTGCGGGAAAACATGATGACGGATTCAAAAGAAACGAATGTCCGCAAGGTATTCTGCCAACAAGTCCTCCAAGAAATATTCTCCTGAGAGTGTAGTCATCCGCAAGAAGGTTATCCCAGAGAATCGGCTGCCTCCCCAGCAGTTCCTCAGCTCGAATGAGAGAAGTGGAATCCAGCTTTCTTGAAACAACAGCTTCACCTGTCCAGAACAAATTCCATTTCTCAGGAAGATTATCCTTCAGGAAATGAAGATACTCTTCTCCATTGAGTGTTTCCATAATCTCAGAACAATAGACGGATGGACACATATATACCTGACAATCGAAATCAGCCAGTGCTTTTTCCGCCAGTTCAATCTGTCGAAATGCCAGTTCAGCGTCAGCTTTATCAGGAACGTCGTCAAAGAGAATGCAGATTCCGAATGCTCCGGCGGCAAGTGCCTTTTCCGCCTTTCTTCGAATAAACTCAAAATCGTCATCCGTGAATTGCCACGGACTTATTCCGAAGATGAACTTCACGCCGGCCTGACATGATTTCCGAATGTTTGAAGCAAGAGGTTCAAAGGTGCCACGAGGGTATTCCTGCCGCCATTTCAGCCTGTGATATGGATCATTCTTGGGCGCATACATGTAAACAGGATCATCAAGCAGGGATAAGCAGCTGATAATTATATTTCTCTCTGAAGCGGTAAAGGGCCTGCCGTAAAAACCTTCAACAACTCCTCTAATCATGCCCTCTTCCAATCCTGTAATCGTTGACTTTTAAGGTTCCTTTTCCTAGCTTTGATGCTTGAATCTACAGTAATTTTCCCTTCTCTGAAATACCTTCATGTATTGAGAGGATCATATGACCCGAAAGATAGTAGAATCCGTTCCAAATATCTCTGAGGGACAAAACATGGAACTGATAAACGAAGTTGTAAAAGCAGCAAATTCCATAAGCGGAGCAAAGGTTCTTGATGTTGACCCTGGTGCAGCAACAAACAGAACCGTCATTACCATTGCGGGTGATCCGGATGCAGTCATGAATGCATCATTTGAGTTGATAAAAAAAGCCGGTGAATTGATCGATATGAGAAAACAGACAGGGGAACACCCTCGCCACGGAGCAACCGATGTCTGTCCATTTGTTCCGGTCTCAGGTGTTACCATGGAGGATTGCGCGGAATTAGCCCGCAGACTTGGCAAGCGAGTCGGCGAAGAACTTCTAATTCCGGTTTACCTCTATGAGAAAGCCGCTTCAAAACCTGAATGGGAAAAGCTTCCAAATATTCGTGAAGGAGAGTATGAAGCGCTCCCGGACAAACTGGGTAAACCGGAATGGACACCGGATTTCGGTCCGAATGAATGGAATGAGAGAGTTGCCAGAACAGGTGTCTGCACGATAGGAGCAAGAAACTTCCTTATTGCCTACAACGTGAATCTGAATACAAAAGATCCCGGTATAGCCCGTGATATCGGCCTCACTATCCGTGATACCGGAAGATTCAAAAGAAACAGTAACTGGAAATTCGTCCGGGATGAAGATGGAAATAAAGTGAATCAGCCCGGAAAGCTCCAGTACTGCAAGTCAACAGGCTGGTATATAAAAGAATATGATACCGCTCAGGTTACAATGAACCTTACCGATCTTTCCATTACTCCTCTGCATGCTGGATATGAAGCGGTGATTGAAGAAGCGGAAAAACTCGGAACCAGAGTAACAGGATCGGAAGTAGTGGGACTTCTCCCTCTATCAGCTATGCTCGAAGCAGGAAGATTCTATCTTGAAAAACAGGATTCGGGTCTTTCATCTGTTGGAAGACAGGGAAAAACTACCGGCATACCGGAAAAGGAACTGATAGAGATAGCAATAAAATCGATGGGTCTCCGGGATGTGGCTCCATTCAAACCGGAAGAAAAAATCATCGAGTACATGGTTACTGAAAAAGAAGTCGACCTTTCCGGAATGACCTGTCGGGATTTCGTGGACGAACTGTCAACTGATTCCCCCGCTCCCGGTGGAGGTTCAGCCGCTGCCCTTATTGGTGCGCTTGGAGCTTCTCTGAATGCGATGGTGGCAAATCTCACAGTCAAGAACAGGAAATACCGCAAAGACTGGGACCTTATGCGAAACATCGCGCCTGAAGCTCAATCCATCAAAGATGATCTTCTGAACGCCATCGACGATGACACTATTGCCTTTAATGACTGGATGTCTGCTGCAAAACAGGGCGGTGATGTGCAGGAAGCGGTGAAAAACGCCATCGCGGTACCTCTCAGAGTTCTACTGCAATGCCCTCTCATTATTGAAATGGCATCAGATCTCGAAAGGAAAGGCATGCAGGCGTCCGTTTCCGATGCTGGTGTAGCTGCGGCTGCAGCCAGAGCGGCAGCGGTAAGCGCTTACTATAATGTACTGATAAATCTGGGAGAGATCGAGAACTCATCTTTCGCGAATGACACCAGACAGAGGGCTGAAAAATGCCTGGAGGATGTGCTTGAAGCCTCAGACGCAGTTTTTGTAAAGATCAGGGAAAAGCTCACAGCAAAACTGGAAGGTAATATCTCTTGAGTACTATAGACCGCACGCTGTTCAAACCACTTGAGCTCTCCGGCGATGTCCGGAGAAACCTTGAGGATTTCTGCAGGAACGCCAGAGGGGATATCCTCAGGATGACAACACTCGCGGGAAGCGGTCATCCTGGCGGATCGATGTCATCCCTTGAAATTTTCGCCCTGCTCTGGTCTCAGGCAAATGTTGATCCCCGTTCACCACTTAAGGATGGAAGGGACAGAATAATTGTAAGCCACGGTCATACATCACCTGCTGTTTACGCAACACTGGGAAGACTGGGCTTCTTTGATCTGGAAAGAGCAGTTTCCACTTTCAGAAAGGCCGGCAGCCCTTTCGAAGGACATATTGAAAGATCTGTTCCGGGCGTTGAACTTACAACTGGTAATCTTGGACAGGGTGTTTCCGCCGCCGCGGGAATGGCTCTGGCAGACAGATCGAGAGGAATCCACAATCATGTCTGGGCTGTAACAGGAGATGGAGAACACCAGAAAGGTCAGATAGCGGAAGCCAGAAGGTTCATCAGAGCGTATGGACTCAATAACATAACTGTTGTCGTTGACTGCAACGGTCTGCAGATATGCGGCCGTACGGACAGGGTGATGTATACGGATATCGCGAACGAATACCGTGCCGACGGCTGGGACGTTACTGAGGTTGACGGTCACAGTCTTTCTGCTCTATACAGAGCTCTCAAACCTGAAATTTCACCCAGGGCTCCAAAACTCGTTATAGCCATGACCGTAATGGGAAAAGGTGTCTCTTTCATGGAGAATGATGCTCAATACCACGGAAAAGCCCTCACCCGCGAACAACTCGCATCGGCTCTCGCTGAGCTTAAGCTGACTAATAATTTTGAAGAGTTAGAGAAGCTCCGTGACTGCAGCTGGAAAGGTAAGGGAGATTTCATTCTCAGGCTTCCTTACTGCATTCTTGATCTTGAGGGAACACCTGTTATCTACCCGGTTGATCACAAGGGAGATAACAGAAGCGCGTTTGGTGCTGCGCTTATGGATCTCGCCAGGATGAACCAGGATAATTTGCCTCTGGTCTTTGACTGCGATCTTGCAGGATCAGTCAAGACAGACCACTTCAGGTTTGAGTATGGAGATCATTTCTTCCAGTCAGGAATCATGGAACACAATACTGCTTCGGCGGCAGGCGCGGCTTCAATCGCGGACAAGGTTGTATTCTGGGCTGACTTCGGCGTCTTTGCCATAGATGAAACATACAATCAGCACAGGCTTAATGATATTAACATGACAAATCTCAAGGTTGTTGCTACCCACTGCGGCCTGGATGTCGGAATGGATGGAAAAACACACCATTGCATCAAGTACATCGGTCTGATAAGAACACTTCACAACTGCAATACAGTGGTTCCGGTTGATCCCAACCAGACTGATAGAGTAATAAGGTTCGCCGCCACTCACCCTGGCAATTTTTTTATTGCCATGGGACGTTCCAAGCTGCCTGTCATAACCGATGAGAACGGAGAACCTTTCTTCGGCAGGAATTACAGATTCGTATTTGGACAGCATGATCATATCAGAAAGGGTTCTGACGTAGCTATAGTGGCCATGGGAAATATGGTTTTCCGGGCTCTTGAAGCAAGAGAGATACTTCGCGATAATGGTATTTCCACAGCCGTGTACGCAGTCAGCTGCCCGCTCTGCATCAGCCCCAGATTACTGAAAGAACTTACGGACTACAGACTTGTTCTGACATACGAAGATCACGATCTGGACTCTGGAATGGGCGCCGGAATGGCTCTTGCTTTCTCGAACATGCAAGATATTCCTCCACTTCTCAGGGCAGGTGTTACCTTTTACGGCGAGTCAGGAGATCCGGAGGATCTGTACAGGAAGCAGGAACTGCTGCCGAAGCAGATCGCAGAAAGAATTATCCGCGAACTATCCTGACCTGGTAGACAGCCGCAGGAGGCTGTACAGTAACTCATGTTGCAGTTCTGTTGAATTTTGTTAGCCTGCTGATTCTATTTTGTTCTCTACTTCTCGCTGCTTTCCACTTGCAACGCCCTATAATCATCCTCCAGTATGCTCATCATTATGAAGTCGTAGTACTGATGATTGTAGAAATACCCCTCTTTCTGAATACCCTCTTTTCTAAAACCTACCTTATCGTAGAATCTCAATGCCGCTTCGTTAAAACTAACCACTCCAATAGCCACACGATGGAAATTCAAGTACCCAATGCGTAATCCAGCAGTAAGATGATGACCTCAGTCCCATACCCGTTTCCACATATCTCTTTTTCACCGATGATGATACTTAGATCGGTGGTGCGCCATGCGGGAAGCATTCGTAAGAGCCCGGCCTCTCCTATGATCCGATTATTTTCTTTCAACACGATGACAAACCACATCCTGTGGCTATCGTTCTTTACGCGCTCATAGAACTCTTCTACCTTCGCCCAAGACATTGGCTTAGCTTCATCAATCAAACTTCTGATCTCGGGGTCATTCGACCATTTCTGAATGTAGGT
>JAUVEU010000145.1 GCA_030594645.1 Candidatus Aegiribacteria sp. | reverse complement strand
CCCTACTTCCGCAAACAGATCGTCCAGATAGGTGTACTTCAGACCGGTTCCAAAGGCGTAAAGATTCCAATCCATTCCGGCAATGTAAACAACTCCATCTGTGATGGCCGGGCTGGAGTAGATCCATTTTCCACCAGTTTCGTAAGACCATATCTCTACCCCGGTGTCACAGTCCAAAGCAATAACTCTGGCAGTATCCGGCCAATTCAGGAAATCTCCATAGAAAACAATTCCATCCGCAATACCGGAAGATCCGTGCTGTACGCCTGGTACGGACCAGACAGTGCTGCCGGTGAAGGCATCAAGACAATGATAGGTATCAATCTGGTCGGCGAAGTAAAGCCTGCTGTCATGATAGGCAGGAGTTGCTGATATTTCGTCTACACTAATATCAGCCTCCCAGACAGTATTCCCTGTTATAGCATCGATTGCACGTGCTTTACCATCCGCTCCATTGATGTAGATAACACTGTCCACAACAACCGGAGAAGAATCCCAGTATCCATGATATGCGTCGGTGTTCTCCCAGATGATCGAGCCTGTATTTGCATCCAGTGCATACAAAGGAGTCTCACTGTTGATATCATATGTTGGGATAAATACCATATTGTTCCATACTGTCATGCAGCTCACCATCATTCCGGAGAGTGTCTTCGACCATATTTCTGAACCTGTACATGCATCAAGGCAATAGATAAAGGATATATACTCCGGAGAGTATTCCCTTCGTCCACAGTATACTCTTCCATCAACCACTGCAGGTGTGCTTCCAGACCAATCGGCAGCACCGGTACCCCAGATCCTCTCACCGGTCAGGGCATCAAGGCACCACAGTGAATCACTGGCTGTGTAAAGGAAGCCGTCCTTCACCGTAACAGCATCATCTGTTAGACCAGTGTGGTATTTCCAGATCAATTCACCTGTAGCTGCGTCAAGGGCGTAAAGAGAATCAGTACCATAGTTTGAAGGGTAGTACACAATTCCATCCACAATCACCGGTGTGGGGAACTCGTGGTAGTCTCCGGTGACAGGCGCAGTCCAGAGTATTGTGTTATCTGTTGGAGCGGGTGACTCTGAAAAACCAGTGTGAAGATCATTGGCCATATACGTGTACCAGTCTGTGTTGAGCCTTGGTATCTGAATCACTGGTTGTCCGTTGAGGGAGTAGTGGACCGAGTCGGCTTTCTCGTTTTCGTTCTCTACAATAGCCCTGACAGTAAGCCAGTCCCCATCGTAGGTTTCACCATCAACCGGTTCTGTGATTGTAAGATTGGTAATGGATATCAGGATTGCTGCAAGGATAGTTTCAATCATCAACAGTCCTCCATTCACTGTCTCTTCAGTGATTCAATGGATATCGATTCATCCATATCGATGTATGCTATTCAGTGATACCAACGAAAATTACTGATGTCAATAATATATCTGCTGTTTGGTATCCGTTAACAGCAGCCAGTTATCCCCGTAACAGGATCTTTTCAATGTAGAAACCATGTCGTTTTATTAGTGGGTGGCACTGTTTGGTACCCAACTGACCGGGATCGAGAATGGCACCAATTGAAACTGACTATGGTCACGAACATCGGTCTCGCGTATTATTGCCGGGATGGAGATATGAAGCTGAACCCCGTCCAGGCACCATTGCGGAGGAATTCGAATGACAGAACAATCACCAGAAGTCGTCAGCGTTCATGACCTCAGAAAAACCTACGGAAACGTCAAGGCTGTTGACGGCGTAACCTTCTCCGTTATCAAGGGCGAGATATTCGGAATCGTAGGACCGAACGGTGCAGGCAAGACAACTACGATGGACTGTATCGTCGGTATGAAAAAATCTGATTCTGGTACTCTGAACGTTCTCGGGCTGGATCCGATTAAACATGGGCTGAAGCTTCGTCAGAGACTCGGTATACAGCAGCAGGAATCTGAGTTGCCGGACAGAATAAGAGTCCGCGAAACCATGGAGCTCTTTTCTTCCTTCTACAGCAAAACACTCGAATGGAGAGATATTCTTGATCATCTCGCTCTCCTGGATAAATCCGAGGCATATTTCTCCGATCTCTCCGGAGGACAGAAGAGAAGGCTCTTTGTAGCTCTGGCATTGATAGGAGATCCCGAAATCCTATTCCTGGATGAACTGACAAGCGGTCTTGATCCACAGGCACGAAGGATTATCTGGAAACTTGTCACAAAGCTCAGGGATGAGGGCAGGACGATTTTTCTCTCTACTCATTACATGGACGAAGCTGAACGCCTATGTGACAGGGTTGCGATAATCGATCAAGGGAAAATAATAGCACTCGATACTCCGGACAGACTGATCTCGTCACTGGGATTTGGCATCAGAGTTATTTTTAAGGCATCGGGAGAGTTTTCAGAATCAACACTGAATGAAATCTCCGGCATTCTTTCCGTCGAGAGGGATGGAGACAGAATCATGTGCATGATCCGTGACAGCGGTGTCGTATTGGAAATTGTGAAGAAACTCGTAAGCCTGGACACCGCTCTGGATGATTTCCGTACAGAGCGGACAACACTGGAAGACGTGTTCCTCGCAGTTACAGGAAAAGAGGTGAGGAACTGATGTCCGGTTTCAGAAAACTTGCCATAGTTGAGTTCCTTCTCTATCTGCGGGAGCATTCGGCTTTCTTCTTCACTCTGATCTTCCCACTGATGCTGATGATGCTTTTCGGCAGTATCTGGGGCAACGATCCCTTCCCTGGAGAAACATTCGGCTACATAGACTTCTCCGTCTCAGCCTTCATTGGAATGGTTATCCTGACCAGCGGTGTAATGGGTCTTACAACAAACCTTTCCGCATACAGGGAAAGGGGAATACTCAGGAGATTCAGGGCTGCGCCACTTAAACCTGTCTCGATCCTGATGGCCCAGGTTGTGGCTGTGTTCGCTATTACTATAGCCGGAGTCATTCTTCTTCTCATTGCGGGGATCGTGGTTTTTAATCTCCACTTCTGGGGCACTATTCCCGAGGTCGTCTTCGCATTCGTGCTTTCCGCACTTAGCATCTCCGCACTCGGTTTTATTCCTGCCAGTCTTGCCCCTACAGCACGAAGCGGGGTCATGATGGCAAATATCATCTACTTCCCGATGCTCTTTCTGTCCGGTGCCGCTCTACCGCTCCATATGCTTCCACCATTCCTTCAGACATTCGCGCAAGTGTTACCTCTGACGCACGTGATTAAGCTCCTTCAGGGACTGTGGCTTGGAGGACACCTGTGGGATTATCCTGTTCAGCTTGCAGTCCTGACAGGAGTTCTCATTTGCGGAATACTGGTCTCAACTCGTTTCTTCCGGTGGGAATGAACAGCTAACACTTTCGAGGCATACAGCATTATCAATTGAGTGAACTGGAACTTGTAGTGTTCCGCAATTGGTTTATTCCAGCTGCATCACTTGCACTTTTGAAAGGATGGATGGAGATGAGGGTTGATGTAACATTCGAGAACGGTTTCGAGAAAGCCTTTGCTGTCGGCGTGGTTCTTGTTGTTCTGGCTGTGGTATTCCTTGTTGGATATCTGATATCACCCGGAGCGGCATACGCTGAATGGGACAGCTCAAGCGGCTT
>JAUVEU010000135.1 GCA_030594645.1 Candidatus Aegiribacteria sp. | reverse complement strand
GCCTAGTTCAGCGATTCTCATTCTGGCAGGATACTCGGGAGTGTCTCCTGAGCCGGTGATATCAACAGCTATGCCGATATCAGGTTTTATATTCTGTGCCGCGACCGCTGAGCCCCGTAGCCCCACTTCTTCCTGTGCCGTTCCAACAGCATAGACATCTATAGAGGGATTATTGTATTTCTTCATAGCTTCTATGATTATGTACGCTCCAATGCGGTCGTCGAATGCTTTCGCCACAAAACAATCACCTAATTCGCGAAAGGATGTATCCATTGAGACCCAGTCACCGCGTCCCACCATTTCCTTTACTTTGTCTCCAGGGAGACCGAAATCAAGGTACAGCTTGTCTTTCTCGGCTGTGGTATTACGCTGCTTGAGTGTTGGCTCCCACCTTCGATTCATTACAGCGGTTAAAACACCGCTTTTTCTGGTGTGAACACGGACAGTATGCCCCATAATATTCGCGGAATCCCATCCGCCTATGGGCACAACCGACGCAAAACCTTTCGCATCGATGTTGTTTACAAGGAAACCGATCTCATCAATGTGACCCGCAAGCATTACCTTCAGACGTGAATCTCCCTCTGTTCCAGATTTGAACGCTATGATATTTTTCATTGCGTCTGATGAAAAACTATCAACGTGATCTTCAAGAACTTCTCGAAACAGAACTGCTATCTCGTCTTCATGACCCGATACTCCGTCTGCTTCACACATCTTTTTCAGGAGATCCATTCTATTTAATCCTTTCATTTCAGCAATATGATTATCCGAACTCATTATGGTATAACCCACGTAAATCCAGCATTTTCCATCCATCTGCTGGATGATTCACCCGCAAAATCAATATCTTCGATTACGCTGTTCGCGGCATCAACCGGTGCAAGTCCATTCTCCAGTATCTGATTAAGATAATATATCTCAATAATACCGCTGGCTCCCCAGTCAACACTCTGCGTATACCCTGATACCAGGAATCCCTCAGGCCAGTTTCTTCTGGAAGAGACTATTGCGTCCGGAGTCCGTCCCTTCATTATTTCGCAGCAGCTGAAGTGAATCATTGCAAGGTTCTGACAGGGTTCGAGAGCGGAAGTCCATTCGTGTGAAGATATCGTACCTGAAGAAAGCTCTATTCCGGCTGAAGTGCCATGTGAAGCTATCACAAGGTAAAGGTTCCCTGGTAGTCCTGAGGCTTCAAGACAGAACGCGGAAAGATCATCTGCATCGTGAATGAATCTATGTCTTACACTCACGCCTGGAACCCTGTCAAACCAGGACGCAAGCATCTCGCCAAAGGAGTATTCCTCCTCTGTCATGGAAACCTGCCATTCTGATTCAAATATTACAAGCCAGTTTGATTGCGCTGCTCCGGAACCGGCTCTGAAGCCCTCCCAGTCAAACCACTGCCTGGTGCCGTCAGGTCTCCACTTCCCGGTGATATACATGGAATCATCGGAAAGCTCAAACCATCCCTCACCGGAAGCAGACCGTTCAGTATAGGTAAAAACCAGTCGGCCATCAGCCCCGACTTCTCCCTCTATTGTAGAATACCCTTCGAGAGTGTAGTTACCGCTTATAGAAGAACCGTCCTGGCGAAGGTAAAGTGTACCGTAAGTTGTTTCCCAGGTTCCTGAAAAATCAGTGATGTCTTCTGTTGCCGCAGAATAGAAAGCAGTCAGAAGTATCAGAGGAAGTATTTTCATTCAAGTACCGCCCTTATTCTTCTGACACCTCCGGAAGAACTCATCTCCTTCACAATTCTAAACTTCCCCAGTTCTCCAGTACGAGCAACATGGGGACCGCCGCATATCTCAATCGAGTAATCTCCAATAGTGTATACTTTTACTTTCTCACCGTACCTGCTCCGGAATAGACCTATCGCACCCTTTTCAAGAGCCTCCTCCAGTTCCATTTCAACGTAATTCACAGGGAGATCGGAGGCTATCATATCATTCACTTTATTTTCAACTGCAGTCTTCTCGTCAGCAGTCATGGCTGCGGGGTGACTGAAATCGAATCTCAGTCTCTTTTCCGTGATGTTGCTTCCCTTCTGCTCCACATGCTCTCCAAGAACATCGCGAAGAGCCTGATGCAAAAGGTGTGTAGCAGTATGGAGCTTTGTTACCATTTCGCTGTTGTCAGCAAGACCACCTTTGAATTTGTTTTCGCTTCCCTGTCTGGAAAGCTCTCTGTGTTTTTCAAATGCCTTGCTGTAACCATTCATGTCAACAGTCATGCCATGTTCCGCTGCCATCTCAGCTGTGAATTCCACAGGAAATCCGTAGGTGTCATACAATCTGAATGCGATTCTTCCGGGAATGGTTTTTGCGGGATTCTTCTGAAGATTGGGCAGAAGTTTTTCAAATTCACGTAATCCTGCCTGTAATGTCTTCTCGAAACGCGATTCTTCCGCCGACAGTTCATCCAGTATAAATCTTCTGTTCCTGGCAAGTTCATCGTGAGCGGAAGCTTCCGCTTCTATTACAACCTCTGCAAGTCTTTGAGTGAACGGTTCATCAATCCCCAGCTTCCTGCCATGCCTTATAGCGAGCCTGATCAGCCTTCTGAGAACGTATCCTCTGTCTAGATTCGAGGGTGGTACTCCCTGATCGTCGCCAAGAATGTGAGTGGCCGTTCTTATATGATCTGAAATAACCCTGAGAGACCTGGTAGTTTCGTTATCAGGCTGTGAACCAATACCAGCGAACTTTTTCAGAAAACCGAATAAAGGCTGGAATTCGTGGATGTCAAATACCGTATCGGAACCGTTCATCATGGCTATCGTTCTTTCCACACCCATACCGGTATCGACGTTTTTCTTCTGGAGCGGAACGTATCTGCCGTCTTCTGTTCGGCGGTACTGCATGAAAACATCGTTCCATATTTCGAAATACTTCCCGCAACCGCACCCCGGTCTGCATTCCGGACAACATGGGGCTCTTCCGGTATCAATGAATATCTCGGTATCAGGACCACACGGACCTGTATTCCCCGTTGGACCCCACCAGTTATCCTTCCGTCCCATGAAGTATATCCTGTCTCTAGGAATACCGGTTTCCTCCCAGATAGCAGCTGCCTCTTCATCAGGAGGTATCTGATCATCGCCTTTGAATACAGTGACATGAAGCTGATCCACTCCGAACCCAAGCCATGCACCAGATGTCAGGAACTCATAACTCCATTCAATCGCTTCACGCTTGAAATAATCACCAAGAGACCAATTGCCAAGCATCTCAAAGAAAGTAAGATGAGTGGAGTCGCCAACTTCATCGATATCTCCCGTGCGTACACACTTCTGGACATCAACCAGTCGCTTGCCGGCAGGATGCTTCTCACCAAGAAGGAATGGTACCAGCGGCTGCATACCGGCAGGTGTATAGAGTATTGTGGAATCGTTTTCAGGGATCAGCGATGAGCCCTGAATAACAGCATGTCCTTTTTCTCTGAAAAAATCGATATAGAGCTGTTTCAATTCATCTGAAGTCATTCTTTTCCTTAAATATCAGTTTAGACGGTCTTTTGAAATATTCTGTAAGTTCGATACTGATCGGCATTAAGATCTTTTTCAAGTATTCTTCGCATGGAGTGGTTATCCTCTAGTATCCATGACATCTCCCCCCGACCCATATTCTTCTTACTGCTGGCTTCTATGATTCTGTGTATAAGCAGTGCTTCAATTCCCCTTCCCCGAAATGCTTTTCGGACACCAAGCAGAAGCACTCTGATCTGGTTGATTCTCGTTCGGAACAAAGGAACTTTCAACGCGAATAAAGCACGGATGAGATTGCCATCAGCTTTGGCAAATGCCTTGTTTGCATCCGGAAGGGCAATGGCAAAGGCAACCGGTTCACCGTCAATTTCAACAACAGGCCCGAGCTCTGGAAGCATTATCATCTTGAGTTCATCAGCCATCATGTCGAGTTCCCTCTTGCTCATCGGCACAAATCCCCAGTTGTCTTTCCAGCACTCATTGTAAATATCCATGATTACCGGTACTTCACGGTGAATGTTCTTCACGCAGAAATCCCTGATTTTTATACCGTGCTTTTTTACAACGAGATCAGCGATTCGGGAAAACCTGGAGTAATCGGTTTTGTCTGAATCAAGGTAATACGCGAAGAGATCTTTGATCTTCAGATACCCGTTACTTTCAAGAGCATCTGCATACCAACGGGGATTGTAGGGCATCATTACCAGAGGTCTGGAGTTGAAACCCTTTACAAGCAGACCGCATTCCTCGTTTGTGGAAAAGCTCATCGGTCCTCTGACTGCATCCATACCTGCTTCATGAAGCCTTCCTTCAGCTTCATCAAGAAGGAGTTTGAACAGCCCGGGGTTCTCCTCACTTTCAAGGAACCCGAAGAAACCGGTTTTCTCATTATGATAATCGTTATGTGTATGGTTTACTATTACAGCAATACGTCCTGCCACTTCACGGTTATCGTTCCGGGCCAGCAGAAGGGTAACATCCCCATGCTCATGAAAAGGATGTTTCTTTTTATTGAAAAGTTCTTTCTGAAAGAACCTGATCGGTGGAACCCAGTGAGGATTATCTCTGTACAGTCTGAATGGCAGATCGATAAACTCTTTTTGCTGATTCCTGCCGGTTACTTCCTCGATTGTGAAGGACATCTAACCTCCCGGATCAGATTATTCCGAGTTCTTCCCCGGTCTTCTTGAATATTTCAAGAGCCCTGTCAATCATGGATTCGGTATGTGTAGCCATGTAACTGGTACGCAGCATTTCACCACCAAAAGCAACAGCAGGACTGATAACAGGGTTTGTAAAAACACCGGCATTAAAAAGCTTCCTCCAGAATACAAGCGTCTGGACTTCGTCACCAACGATAAT
>JAUVEU010000021.1 GCA_030594645.1 Candidatus Aegiribacteria sp. | reverse complement strand
CAGTATCCTTGAAATTGTCCATTATCCAGTCAGAACAGGATTGCATTGTTTACCACCTTACTAATCTAATATAGTACATCAATGTGAAAATTGAATCAAGACTGGAGGAAATATCGTGAAAAGAGCAACTTTTACTGTTCTGCCGGTTATTTTGATGCTATTAGCTGGCTGTGATAGCAGCACTTATCCATTCGATGAAGTAACAGATGAATTCACATTTACATACAACCTTCCTGAAGACGGTATTGTGGATGTTATTGTAGTGAACTGTTATATGAATGAAGTAAGAACATTGATTTCAGCTGAGTCACAGACATCAGGTGAGCATTCATCATCATGGGATCTTAATGACGGGGATGGTTCAAGAGTACCGGACGGACTTTACTACATCCGGATAAAACTTGACGGCAATGTAATTGAAACAAAGATGTACGAGGTGTACGAATGACATTCTTAATGATAGTGCTTTGCCTCACCGGACAGCCGAATTTTGAAGAGAACGAAACCTTTTCTCCGGGATTCAGGCTCGGACCCTGTTTTATCGCCTCCTTTCCCTCGATGCAGAATGAGAAAGACTTCGCCGATATGAACACAGAAGCCGGGCTTGATTTCGAACTGGGCAGCGTTGCCTGGGGAGGTTCAATCGAATTGCTGGTGGATGTAAGCGAACGTTTCAAGGTCCGTGGAAGCGCCGGCGTCTCCAGACTGAATGGCGCTTACAAAGATGACTACGATCCTATGAGTTACGTATTAATCGGCATTTTTACAGGTGGACTTGGTTTTCTGTTCGGTTCAACTGAGGATGTTATTGATCTTAATGATCAGGCGATTTCCGCCGAGGCTGAGATATACTACGTATTCAGCAGGGGATCGAGTTTTTCCTTCTCGGCTGGAGCCGGTCCTGTATACACATGGGCAAGCCGGTCACTTGATTCACCGAATACCTCGACAAAAGGTAGCGGAAGCGCATTCGGACTCGTAACCTCGGTCAGACTTGATCAGGAATCAAGCTTCAAACTTGGATGTATTCCGATGTTGTTCGGTCTTGAAGCAGGTTACAGATTAAACAATGTAAAACTGGATGATGATGAATCTGACGGATACGAGCTTGATTTCTCGGGTCCATTCGTAAAGGTCGGATCCTATATCGGCTTCTGACAGCATCAACGCTAAGTCGGCTTTGGGGAACAGACCATGGCTCGTTCTGGCCAACCCTGAAGCCGGCAAAGGCGTTTCACCTTCTCTGGCTGAAAGAACTTCCAGGCTTCTTTCAAATATTTCCATTACGAACAAAGTCGTCTTTACGAAAAACGCTGAGCATGTCGTAGAACTGGCATCTGCAGCACAGTCGGATCATTGGTCCGGTGTGGCGGTTCTAGGCGGAGATGGAACGGCGAGTTATGCAGCATCAGGTCTTATAAGAAACTCAAATTCTCTTCCGCTTGCGGTGTTTCCGGCAGGCAACGGAAACGACTGGGTTAAAACACTTAGAACTGACTCAATCGAGAAGACAATCAGGGGTATCGGAAGTGGCAGGACTGCTGTAATGGATACCGGTTTATGCTCCATAGAATCGAATGCTGCCTCACTGACCGATCATGTATTTATCAACTCCGCAGGGGTTGGACTTGACGCGCATGTTCTCGGGAAATCTATCCGGTTCAGGCACAAAATATCCATTGGCAGGCTCGGTTATCTGGCTGCCCTTGTATCTACCCTTGTTGAAATGCCCTCGTGGGAGGGAACACTTACAATGAACGAGCAAAATGTGTTTACCGGAAAGTATCTGAGCATCACAGCGGGTGTATGTCCTTTCGTCGGCGGAGGAATGATGTTATCTCCTTCCTCAGTTCCCGATGACGGGAAACTTGATACCGCAGTTGTCAGACCTATCTCAAGAACAAATCTGATTCGCAGTATGCCAATGATCTACAGGGGAACTCTTCTGGACAATCCTTCGGTTTCTTCGTGGAGCGGGAACGAATTCAGGCTCAAGGCCACAGGAAAGCTGGTGGTCGAACTGGACGGTGAATTGATCAGTGACATCCCGGATAACTCGGTTGTGATACTGAAATCTCTTCCCGCTTCAATTCGCGCTGTGGTTGGACCGGAATACTAACCCGCAAATTTCCTTTGGATCATTTACAATCACATCCGCTCCATGCTCAAGCAGCAGCTCGACAGATCTGAATCCCCAGGATACGCCGACAGCGATTAAGCCAGCATTTTTTGCTGTATCCATATCAACATCACTGTCTCCCACCATAAGAGTTTCTCCCGGAACCGATCCGAGTTTCAGAATGACTTTCATAGCTATTTCCGCTTCGGGTTTCATGGGCATACCAGGTGTAACTCCCTGAACGGTCCTGAAAGGAACATCCGGGAGATAAACGGAAACTGCCTTCTCCGCTGATGCCTGAGGTTTGTTTGTAAGAACAGCCAGAGGGATACCTCTGCGGGCAAGAGCATCAAGCATCTCCTCAACACCGGTGTATGGTTTTGTCAGAACTGTTCCATGCTTAAGAAAAGTTTCTCTGATGTCGGAAGCAACCTTAAACACCCTCTGAGTGGAAAGCTCGCCTGAGGGAAACAGTCTTAGTACAAGCTCTTCCACTCCTTTGCCAACAGCAGCTTTAATTTCCAGGATTGTCTTTGTTGGAAGGTCATTCAGCTGAAGGACTGTGTTCACTACATTGTGAATATCATCAAGCGTATCGAGGAGCGTTCCATCAAGATCGAATATCACACCTTTTATCATCTCATCCCATTTCCAGAATAAATAGTGACAGGCACTGCTTAATCCATGATGTTTCTTCAATCAGTTACAATGTAATCTGGACTGAAGGGAGCATAAGCACATCAATGAATGAATGCAAAACGGAAAATTGCCCCTGTACATACCCCGGTTGTCCCAGACACGGAAAATGCCGTGAATGTATCGCCTACCACAGACGGATGGGTGAATTCACTGCATGCGCGTTCTCTCCAGAAGCTGAGAAAACATGGGACAGATCGTTTGAATGCCTAGCACGTGACAGAAGAGGAAAGCTATAATTTGGGGCCGGGCCTAACATCTAAACATTTTTTAGACGGGAACACGCACCAGATCGTGCATGTCTCCATGAGGCGATGCGCCTAAAATGTTTAGCTGTTAGGCCCGGCCCCAAAAGAGGCCCCAAAAGATTAGAGAGTTTCTGAAAGTTCAAGCAGCATAGGATCGAGTTTTTTCTTTTTTGTCCATGCGTCAGGCAGCGGATTTATGGCAATTTCTCCATCGATTTCTCCGACCATGCAAGATACTGCTCCGTCAACAAGAGCATCAACAGCTGCCCAGCCAAGTTTGGATGCAAGTACCCTGTCTATCGAAGCTGGTGACCCGCCGCGCTGAACATGACCGAGAACGGTCACTCTGCTTTTCAAACCTGATATTTTCTCTATTTTCGCAGCTATCTCAAAGGCGTTTCCAGCCTCATCGCCTTCGGCAACAACAAGTATATTGGAAGTTCGTCCCGCGGATATTCTGTTTTTGACTTTCCTGACTATCGCTTCAAGGTCGGTAGGGGTTTCAGGGATCAAAACGGCTTCAGCTCCTGATCCTACTCCAACCTCAAGAGCTATGAATCCGGCTGATCTTCCCATTACTTCCACAATGAAAAGCCTGTCATGCGCAGCAGCTGTATCCCTGACTTTATCGATAGACTCAAGAGCTGTGTTGACAGCCGTACAGAATCCGATTGTAAGATCAGTTCCCCAGAGATCATTATCTATGGTTGCCGGAACACCGATCACGGTGATTCCATGCTCGAATGATAACCTGTCTGCCCCTCTGAAACTGCCGTCTCCTCCTATCACTACCAATCCTTCGATACCGTTATTCCTGAGATTGGCTGCCGCAGCAGATCTTCCTTCAGGGGTCAGAAATCTCCCGCTCCGCGAGGAATGCAGAATTGTTCCGCCGCGCTGAATGATGTTGCTGACATCCTGCGATTCAAGTTCAAAAAAATCCCCGTCAATGAGCCCTTCATAGCCTTTTCGAACGCCGGTTACAGAAAGGCCACGGTCAAGAGCTCTTCTTACCGTGGCCCTGATGCATGCGTTCATCCCCGGAGAATCACCCCCGCTTGTCAGAACGGCTATTTTCTTCACAGTGATACCGTATTACTACTTCTTGTCCTTGCCGGAAGCAGGAACAGAACCCGGTGAGTCAACAAATTCCAGAATACAGGTCTCTGCTGCATCACCATGTCTTGGTCCAAGCTTGAGCATGCGTGTGTATCCGCCATTGCGATCAGCATACCTTGGGCCAAGAACATTGAATACCTTCTGAACAGCCTTGCTGCCGTACACAGATGCGGCAACCTGTCTTCTTGAGTGGACGGAATCGTTTCTGCCCTTTGTTACAATTTTCTCAACCGCACTCCGCGCTGCTTTAGCCTTTCCCATGCTGGTTGTTATACGCTCCTCAATTATCAGTGAGGTTACAAGATTTCGTATAAGCCTTTTTCTTGCATCGGGCTTTCGGCCCAGCTTGGGTATCTTTTTTCTGTGTCGCATATCTCGCTCTCCCGATGACTGTATTTCAGTCGTTTATTGAAAAACCAATCTTCTTGAGAACATCATTTACCTTCTCAAGTGATGATGGCCCAAATCCGCCAATATTAAGTATTTCCATGCTTGTTTTCTCGATCAGATCACTAACGGTTTTTATTCCTTCGGATTTCAGCACATTAGCAATCCTTGTGGGAATACCGGTATCTTCGATCAGAGTAGCAAGAGTCTCTTCCCTGCTGTCCTTTTCCTCAACGATTGCAACCGGTTTCTCCACCGGTTCCAGCCCTCCGGGAATCATCTGCAGGTGGTGGACAAGTATTTCACAAGCTGTATCAACAGCATCTTCAGGAGAAATACTTCCATCAGTTATTACATCCATTATAAGATGATCGTAATCTGTTCTGTCGCCCACCCTGGCGCTCTGCACCTCAAAATTCACTCTCTTAACAGGACAGAACCAGGAATCAAGAAGAATGGTGCCCGCGTCTTCTTCCTTTCCGTGGATATTCCACTCATCCGCAGGAATGAATCCCCTCCCGCGCTCAACAATTATCTCCAGGGAGAACTTACAGTTCTTATTGAGCTGGACCATTTCCTGATCCTTGTTCATCACTTCAAGGTAACTGTCTCCCTTGAGATCATTAGCGGTATACGTACCCTTTTTCGCTGCTTTCAGTTTCAGTGTACCTGATTCGTCACCCTCAAGCCTGATTACGAGAGATTTGATGTTAAGTACTATTTCGGGAATATCCTGCAGAATACCGGGAATTGTTGAGAACTCATGCTCAACACCTTCTATTCTCACCGCAACCGGTGCTGACCCTTCAAGCGAAGACAGCAGTACCCGTCTCAAAGCGGTACCAAGAGTACGACCGAAACCCCGTTCCAGAGGTGTAATCTCGAGTCTGCCGAAAGTATCGGTAAGTGACTCTTTTTCCCACCTGATCATATCAGGAAGATAAAGACTCTTAAATTCCATCTGATCCTCCTCCCGGGGAATCTATCTCCGGGTGTTTGCAGGCCCTTTCAGGGCCATGATTATCTGCTTATCCGCGTCGGCGACGCTTCGAGGGACGACACCCGTTATGCGGTATCCTGGTTTGATCCTTGATTGCAGTAACTTCCAGATTAGTGGATTGAAGCGCCCTGACGGCTGCTTCCCTTCCGGACCCTGGACCACGGACCCAGATCTCCACTTTCTTGATTCCTGCTTCAATTGCTTTTTCGGAAGCCTGTACCGCAGCTTGTCCTGAAGCAAATGCTGTTCCTTTTCTCGTACCTTTTACTCCAGTTGTTCCACCGCTTGCCCATGCTATAACGTTACCGTTTCTATCGGTGATTGTTATCAGGGTATTGTTAAATGATGACTTTATGTGGGCAACACCATGAACATCTGTAACCCTGAAAGCCTTTTTCTTTTTAACAACTTTCTTTTTGCTCTTTACCTTGGCTCCTTTTGGCACGCCAGCCTCCTATCGAATTCTACCGTGCCCGAATTTTGGCCCCTTTCGGGTGCGGGCATTTGTATGAGTTCTCTGGCCACGGACGGGGAGCCCCTTGCGATGTCTTATTCCACGATAGCACCGTATGTCCATCAGCCTTTTTCGATTCATGTTTATTTCCGCTCTAAGAGCACCTTCAACCTTATAATCGGCGTCTATGACCTTTCTGAGTGTTGCTACCTCATTTTCTGTCAAATCGTCTGTTTTCACGTTAAAAGCAATACCCGTTTTTTCAAGTATTTCCTTTGACGAGGTCAGACCGATTCCAAAAATGTATGGCAGTGCATAAAGAATATGCTTGTTGCGAGGAAGATCAACTCCTGAGATTCTTGCCACTGGTTACCTCCGTAATTACCGAAATTCTATTATCCCTGCCGCTGCTTATGCTTCGGATCCCGTGAACAGATCACAAAGATCTTTCCGCGTCTTCGTACTATCCGGCAGTACTCACATATTTTTTTGACTGAACTGCGTACTTTCATTGTTCGATCCTCACTTATACCTGTAAATAATTCGGCCCCGGTTCAGATCGTATGGAGATAGTTCAACCGTCACCCTGTCACCTACAAGTATTCGAATGTAGTGCATTCTCATCTTTCCGGAAACATGGCACAGGGCAATGTGACCCTCTGGACTGTCCAGTTCAACGCGGCACTGGCTGTTAGGCAACGTTTCAACAACGGTTCCATCAGCAACTACGCCCTGTTTCTTTGCCATTTCCTTCCCTTCCGCCCGCTTTCTGCGGAACGCATATTATTGGTAATTATCATCATGCCGTCAATATTAGCGGGCTTCCCGCTGAAACGATGATCGTATGTTCCGCATGTGCTGACAGACTTCCGTCTGCAGTAACAACCGTCCAGTTATCGTGGAGCGTCCTTACTCTGTATCCACCTATATTAATCATCGGCTCAATTGCAAGTGCAAGTCCATCAGTAAGCTTCATTCCCCTGCCCGCTCTTCCAAAATTGGGAACCTGGGGCGGCTCATGAAGTTTTCTCCCTATTCCGTGTCCCACAAGGGATCTGACTACACTAAAACCTTTCTCTTCTACATAGTTTTGAATAGTTGAACCAATATCCCCGAGTGTGTTTCCCGGTCTTGCAGCTTCGATACCCATATCGCGGGCTTCGTAAACAGTTCTTACAAGGAGCAATGCAATCGGGTCCGGCATTCCTACAGGAACAGTATCAGCTGCGTCGCCATGGAAACCGTTCTTGACTGCTCCTATGTCAATACTGACAATATCGCCATCCTCCACTATCCTGGTTCTGGAAGGTATTCCGTGAACCACTTCATTATTAATAGAGACACAGGCGCATGCCGGGAATCCATTGTATCCAAGGAAAGAAGGGATAGCTCCTTCAGCTTCTATTACTTTCCTCCCTACGGATTCAATGGAAGCAGTACTTACTCCAATTTCGATAACAGCTTTCATTTCATCAAGAGCTTTTCTGACGATTCTGCCGCTTTCTTCCATCATTCTGAGATCCCGGCCAGCTATTATTCCCATATGGACAGAGCTTCTTCCAGTCTCAAGGTGACCTGATCAACAGTTCCCATACCATCAATATTCAGCAGGCGATCGTGATAGTACTTCTCCAGATGCTTTGTAAAATTATAGTAATGGACAAGTCTCTGCTCGATTACTTCCATTCTGTCATCATTTCGCTCAACAAGTATAGTACCGCATCTGGGGCATTCGTCTCCCGGGTTTTGAAGTGGCTGCTTTCCGGTAAAACCACATTGGGAGCAAGTAAGCCTCCCTGAGAGTCTTTCAATCACTTCCGCGTCAGGTATAGTGATGAATATCGCCCCTGAAAGAGGTTTTTTTTCTTTTTCAAGATAATCATCCAGACCCTCCGCCTGAATCAGGTTTCTGGGATATCCGTCCAGCAGGAACCGGTCATACCCCTTCACTTTACTGAATACTTCCTCATTCACGATCTCGTCATCAACCAGATGGCCTGACTCTACTATCTTCCTGATACGTTTCCCCAGTTCAGAATTGTTATTTATCTCTTCACGGAGCAAAAGACCTGTTGAGAGGTGATGCAGGTTGTATCGCTTAGACATCCTTTCAGCCTGCGTTCCCTTTCCAGATCCAGGCGGCCCGAAGAAGACGATCCTCATTTTTTACCTTCGTCCTCTTATCTTGCCTTTGCTGAGAAATCCATCGTAGTGCCGCATGAGAAGGTGTGTTTCAATCTGCCGCAGTGTTTCCAGAGCTACTCCGACAACGATGAGCAGGCTTGTGCCGCCGAACATGAAATTCACGTTTGCATGTCTGCTCATGAGCATTGGCATGACAGCTATCGCTGCGAGGAATATCGATCCGGGCAGTGTAACCCTTACAAGTACTTTTTCGATGTATTTAGCGGTACTTTTCCCCGGCTTGCGGCCTGGAATGAACCCGCCATACTTTTTCATGTTGTCAGCCAGATCCTGCGGATTGAACGTAATGGCTGTGTACACATATGCGAAAAGGATAATCAAAAGAGTATATATTATTATATATACGGCACTTCCTGGCGCCAGATGAGCGTTAACCCATACATCGACCCCGGAATTTGGGAAGAACATGGCTATACTGCTTGGAAACATCATGAATGCCTGTGCGAAGATAACCGGGATAACTCCCGCTGTGTTGAGTCTGAGTGGTATATGTGTACTCTGACCTCCATATACCTTTCGTCCTCTTACCTGTTTAGCGTATGTAACAGGGATTCTTCTCTGTGCTTCCGTCATGAGAACAACAAATGCAACAACCGCAAACATGAATACACCGAGGAAGATAGCGGTAATGAATCCGGTCTGCTCCAGCACGAACACGTCCTGGTATATCGAGACAATCGCTCCGGGAAGCCTTCCGACAATACCCGCAAAGATAATCAGACTGATTCCGTTTCCAATTCCACGCTCGGTAATTCGTTCACCAAGCCACATGACAAATATTGTTCCGGTAATCATTGTAACAACGGTCTGTACCGTGAACCCTATACCGGGATGCGGTACTATCATTACTCCCTGGCTGTTCAGACCGATAAGATACTGTGAGATTCCGAGTCCCTGGATAAACGCCAGCACGACTGTAGCATATCTGGTGATTTCCGTCATTTTCTGACGTCCGGCTTCACCTTCTTTTTTCAGTCTTTCAAAATATGGAAATACCGATGTAAGAAGCTGGATGATGATTGATGCGGATATGTACGGCATTATTCCAAGCGCAAACACAGACGCGCGTCGGAGAGCACCACCTACGAAAAGATCGTACATGCCCATCAGTCCGCCGCCCTGGCTGAAAGCCTGATTCAGGGCATCACCGTCAATTCCCGGAACAGGGATATGCCCTCCCACCCTGTATACCGCCAGGAGAATGAAGGTATAGAATATCTTCTTTCTCAGTTCCGGTATTTTCAGGATATTTTCAAAGCCGCGCATTATTCAAGTACCTCCACGGTACCACCAGCGGATTTGATAATCTCCAACGCTTTTGAACTGAAAGAGTGAGCGCATATTGTAAGAACCTTATCCAGCTCTCCCTTTCCCAGAATTTTCACCGGACGAAACCTTGATGAGATCAATCCCGCTTTTTTCATATCGTCAGGTGTCACAACACTATCAGCGCTGAATCTGCTCAGATGACAGACATTGATAACCTGATAATTCCTGGCGAACCGTGCGTTATTAAAACCCTTGTGGCTCATTCGCCTTTGTATGGGCATCTGTCCGCCTTCGAACCAGGGTTGAATGCTGCTTCTGGCCTTCTGCCCCTTGTGCCCTTTACCGCTGGTTCCGCCAGTACCTGTTCCGCGGCCGCGACCTCGCCTGGATGACTGCTTTGCCGCTCCTCTGGCGGGTCTAAGATGCTGTAAGCGTCTCATTCCTCAACCTCCTCGACCTTCAGCAGATGCGAAACTCTGTTGATCATTCCGCGAATCTGCGGGTTGTCCTGGTGCGTGACGGGACAATGCAATCGTTTTAGTCCGAGAGCCTCAAGTGTACGTTTCTGCACTTCCAAACGGCCGATTGCGCTTCTCACCTGAGTGATTCTGAGTTTCCTGTCAGCCATCGGTACTCCTTCTGGCGATAGCCGCCTGCCGGTATCCGTTTACCCTGTCGATAAGTACAAGGTCTCTTAATCCTTCCATTGTTGCTTTAACAACGTTGTGAGGATTATTCGAACCCTGAGACTTCGTGAGTACATCCTTTACTCCGGCACATTCCATTATGGCTCTCACAGCAGCACCGGCAATAACACCGGTACCAGGACTGGCAGGACGCAAAATCACTCTTCCAGCACCGCTCCTGCCAACTATCTTGTGAGGGATAGTTCTGTCATCAATTAGTGGAATACTTATCATACTTTTTCTGGCAGTATCCTGCGCTTTCCTGATAGCTTCAGGAAGCTCGGTTGCCTTTCCAAGACCGACACCGACTTTTCCTTTTGCGTCACCGACAGCGACGACGGCATTGAAACCAAAGTTTCTACCACCTTTTGTCACCTTGGCAACTCTGTTGATTGCTATGAGTCTGTCAACAAGACCGGCTTCTTCAAGTTTGGATATTCTCCGTTTTTTCTCCGGTCTGGATGTCTTGTCCCTTCTGTCGTTACTCACCTGATGGACCACCTCTTCTAAAACCTGAGCCCGGCTTCGCGGGCATTATCCGCCAGCGCCTTGACTCTTCCGTGATAAGGATGACCTCCGCGATCAAAGACCACTTCCTTAATACCATTTTCTATCGCTCTCGCGGCAATGAGTTTGCCAAGTCTCGAAGCCTGTTCGGTCTTACATTCCTTTTTAACTGTGGAAAAACTCCCGGATTTGCTCGTTACCGTAAGTAAAGTTTTTCCTGCAATATCATCAATAAGACTCGCTTCTATGTGTCTGATCGATCTTCTGACCAGAAGCCTCGGTTTTCCAGCGGTACCGTTCACTCTCTTTCGGATATGAACATGCCGGCGGCGGAGACGTTGCTTCCTGTTCAATTTTGCCATTTCCGGTCTCCTCCTGTCTTAAGTTATAGTCTTAGCGGCCTTGCGCTTGACATGCTGGTCTGAATAGCGAAACCCGATAAGGTTGTATGGTTCAACCGATTTGACTTTATATAGTTCTGAGCTGAAGGCGCCAACCAGCTGTTTGTCATTACCGTTTACAGTAAGCGTAAATGAGTTCTGCCCCGGTTTTATCTCCAGTTCCAGGCCAACAGGTATTTCAAAAAGTACTTTATGCGAAAAACCAAGCTGCATTTCCAGTATACGGCCCTTGATTTCAGCCTGGAATCCTTTCCCCTGAACGATGAGGATTTTACTGTGTCCAGTTGATACTCCCTGAATTCTGTTCGCCAGATGAGCTCTGGTTGTACCGTGAAGCATTTTGATCTCTTTCGAATCAATTTTTGTCGAAACTATCACAACACCGTCTTCGGCTTTCACTTTGACTCCCGAAGGAATCTTTAGAGTCATTTCTCCTCTGGGTCCTTTAATCGTGAGAAGTTTTTTCTTCTCAGATAATGTAACCTTGTCAGGCAAAGGAATGGGTAATCTGCCTATTCTTGACATAAGGTTCCCCTTTCCGTTACCAGACGTGGAGCAGGACTTCGCCGCCCACGTGCTGTCTTCGTGCTTCTGCGTCCGTAAGAATTCCCTTTGGTGTAGTGAGAACGGCCATACCCCGGCCACCCATTACCTTCGGAATATCCATTGAACTTTTGTATACCCTGCAACCCGGTTTGGATATCCGTTTTATCCCTACGATCAGAGGTTGATTGTTCCTGTATGCAAGGTAAACTCTCAGCATATTCTGCTTATTATCCTCGATTTTCCTGAACCCCCTGATGAATCCTCCGTTATACAATGTTCTTGCAATAGAGATCTTCAAATTGGATGCGGGAATATCAACCATTTTATGTTCAGCCCGGGAAGCATTTCTGATCCGGGTAAGCATATCGGCTATTGGATCTGTCATTGACATTTTCTTTGCCTCCCTACCAGCTGGCTTTACGTACGCCCGGAAGCAGGCCTCTGTTAACCCTGTCCCGGAAACAGATTCGACAAATTCCGTATTTTCTCAGGAATCCCCTTGGGCGTCCGCAAATACAGCACCTGTTGTATTTCCTTACCTTGAATTTGGGGGTTCTCTTCTGTTTTTCTATGAGAGCTTTTCTAGCCAATTTTTCACCACCCCCTGTTATCGCCCGGTCCGGATGAAGGGCATACCAAGAAA
This sequence comes from Candidatus Aegiribacteria sp., assembly GCA_030594645.1. Classification (GTDB taxonomy): domain Bacteria; phylum Fermentibacterota; class Fermentibacteria; order Fermentibacterales; family JCC-6; genus Aegiribacteria. Next base: position 26,588 of record JAUVEU010000021.1, on the reverse strand, counting down.
CTTCAGCAGTTCAAGGCCTTCCTCATCCGTTGGAGCGGTTGTTACTATTGTAATGTTCATTCCCCTGAATTTATCGATACTGTCTACGTTTATCTCAGGGAATATCGCCTGTTCCTCAATACCGAAGTTGTAGTTGCCGCGCCCGTCAAATCCACGTGGAGACATTCCTCTGAAATCCCTTACCTGTGGAATTGAAAAAGTAATCAATCGATCGAGAAACTCCCACATTCTATCTTTTCTGAGAGTAATGAATACTCCTATAGGAGTTCCTTCCCGAAGGCGGAATCCTGCAATAGATTTTTTCGCTTTTGAAACCACCGGCATCTGACCGGCAATTGTGGCAAGCTGCTCAGTGGCGTTTTTCAGATTGTTCGCGTTATCCATGGCTTCTTTTCCAAGCCCCATGTTAATAACAACCTTCGAAACACGGGGGATTCGATTAACGTTTTCATACTCGAAACGTTTCATCATTTTATCCTTCAGTTCATCCCTGTACATTTTCTCTAGTCTGGGAAGCTTTCTCATAAATCACCCCCTAACCGGTGGATATGGTCTCGTTGCAGAGTTTACAGTTCCGCATAAGACGTCCCTCATCATCCCGGATACGTCTGATTCCCCCGGCTTTACCGCAACCAGGACAGATCACCCTGAGATTCGTTATGTGAATAGGCGCTTCCTTCTCAATAATTCCTCCCTGTTGATTACGGGAGGATGGTCTGGTGTGCCTCTTTATTAAATTCAATCCTTCAACAATCGCCCGGTTCTTCGCATGAAATACTTTAAGTACTTTTCCATTCTTGCCGCGATCCGCGCCGGAAATAACCAGGACTTTGTCACCTTTTTTAATGTGCATCAGATCACCTCCGGAGCAAGCGAGACTATTTTCATGAAGTGCTCTCGCAGTTCACGGCCCACAGGTCCGAATATCCTTGTGCCTACAGGTTGATAAGCGTCATCAAGGATAACAGCGGCGTTGTCACTGAACCGGACAGATGTTCCATCGGGTCGATTGAGTTCTTTCTTTACCCTGACAATTACCGCTCGCCGAACTTCACTTGCCTTTACAGCTCCATCGGGTATAGCATCTTTTACAGTTACTACAATCACATCTCCAATTGTAGCGTATCTGCGTTTACTTCCGCCAAGGACTTTAATACAAAGTACCGTTCGGGCGCCGGAATTATCCGCAACCTTCAGTCTGGATTCCTGCTGAATCATCGCTGTTTCCTCCTATCGTGCCCGTTCCACGATATCAAGAATGCGCCAGCGTTTATTCTTCGATACGGGTCGTGTCTCCGCTATGGTAACGGTGTCACCCTTATTACACTGGTTCTCATTATCGTGGACGAAATACTTTGTTGTGGTACGGTAGCGCTTCTTATAGACAGGGTGTGCCTTGAGGGATACAACCTCAACAACCACAGTCTTGTCCATGGCGCTGGAAACCACGGTTCCTTTTAGAACTCTTCTGTTTTTTACCCTGGTTTCTGCCATCTTTACAGTCCTTCCCCGGTACTGCGTTCAAGACCCAGGTCAAACTCTCTTATCAGCGTGAGAGTCCTGGCCAGATCTTTGCGGGCTATCCGCATTCGAAGGGGATTATCCAGTTGCTGAGTTGTGCTCCGAAATCTCAGGTTGAACAGCTCCTGTCTCAGTTCCCGGACATGTTCTTCAAGTTCTTCCCGGCTCATAGATCGAAGCTCGTGCGTTTTCATCTACAGCTCCTCCCTGTCCCGGATAATGAACCTTGTTTTGATTGGTAGTTTATGACCTGCAAGCCTCATAGCTGATTTTGCCAATTTCAGTGGCACTCCTTCCAGCTCAAACATCACCCGTCCAGGTTTCACAACAGCAACCCAATGATCCACTGCACCTTTCCCTTTTCCCATTCTGGTCTCGGCCGGAGTGGAAGTTACCGGTTTGTCAGGAAAGACCCTGATCCAGACCTTTCCGCCTCGTTTCACATGTCTGGTCAGAGCAACTCGAGCTGCCTCAATCTGAGCGCTTGTGATCCATCCCGGATCAAGTGCCTGAAGCCCGAACTCACCAAAGGATACGACTCCGCCACCTTTGGTCTTACCTCTCATCCGCCCGCGGTGCTGCTTTCGATATTTTGTTCTCTTTGGCATCAACATAAGTAATTACCTGCCAATCTCTGATCCGGATATTGGAGGCTCATGAATTTCGCCATGATAAATCCAGACTTTTACACCAATTATTCCGTAAGTCGTACGGGCGATTTCTCTTGAGAAATCAATATCCGCTCTAAGCGTATGAAGAGGAACTCTGCCTTCGTGATAAGTATTCCTCCGCGACATTTCAGCGCCGCCCAGTCTACCGGCACAGGAAACTTTTATTCCTAATGCTCCGTCGGTCATGGCATCTCTTATAGCCATCCTCATAGCTCTTCTGACAGATACTCTTCCCTCAAGCTGACGAGCGATCTTATCAGCAACAAGAGTTGCGTCGCATCTGTCTTTCCTTATCTCCTGAACTTTCGTCCTTACGGTTTTGTCACCTACAAGCACTTTTAACTCGTTGGTAATTCTGTCAATATTGGTGCCTTTACTGCCGATTACCTGACCCGGTCTTGCAGTCCAGATAACGACTTCAACTTCCTGTGGCTTCCGGAATATCTCTATTCTCGATACTCTTGCCTTCTCAAGTCTTGAGCCAAGATATCTTCGAATATCGGAATCCTCTTTCAGGTACTCCGCATACTTCTTACCCCTGGCGAACCAGGTAGAGTCCCAGCCGCGACTGATACCGAGACGAAGGCCGACAGGATTTGTTTTCTGACCCATACTACTCCTCCCGTCCCTGTCCGGCTGTCTCGTCATTGTTGACAACCGTGACTGTTATATGACTTGTCCTGTGACGGATCTTTGTTGCTCTTCCCCTGGCACGGGGTCTCCATCGCATGATTGTGGGACCTTCGTTCACAATCACGTTGGTAACAACAAGTTCATCCACATCAAGTCTTTCTCCTTCTGCTTTATGTATGGCGTTAGCCACAGCGGAGTCCAGTATCTTCTCTATGATTCTGGAAGAGTTCCTGGGAACGGTCATTAGAACTGATAGAGCCTGATTAACCGTTTTTCCACGGATGAGATCTGCAATATACCTTGCTTTCCGTGGTGGAACCTTGACGAATCTTGCTTTTGCAATTGCTTCCATGTCCGCCTCCGCCTATCCTTTGGACTTCGCCTGTTTTACTGATTTGGATTCGCGGTGCCCGCGGAATGTCCGCGTAGGAGCGAACTCGCCAAGTTTATGTCCGACCATGTTTTCAACAACGTAGACAGGTATAAACTTCCGACCATTATGAACAGCAAATGTATGTCCCACAAATTCAGGAGGAATGGTGGATCTGCGGGACCAGGTTCTGATTATCTTCTTCTCCCCCGAAGCCTCCATCTTACTGACTTTATCAGCCAGTTTTTCTTGGATATAGGGACCCTTCTTCAATGAACGGGCCATAGCCTACTTCCTCCTTTTTCCAGTGGGTCTGCGTCTCGTTATCAGACTGTCCGACGCTTTTTTCTTCCTTGTTCTTAAACCCTTTGAAAGCTGTCCCCATGGTGAGCATGGGTGCCTGCCTCCACTTGACTTACCCTCTCCACCACCCATCGGGTGATCAACAGGGTTCATAGCGACTCCTCTGACATGGGGTCTGCGACCCTTCCAGCGGCGAGCTCCTGCTTTCCCCGGAACAACCAGAAAGTGTTCTGAATTACCAACAGTTCCAATGGTTGCCATACAGTTCACAGGGACCATGCGGGTCTCCCTTGAAGGCATTCTAAGAGTAGCGTGTCTGCCCTCTCGAGCCATCAGTTGAATGGAAACTCCTGCTGATCTCGCAAGCTGACCACCTTTACCGGGCTTGAGCTCAACATTGTGAATTGTTGAACCAAGTGGAATTCGGGAAAGCGGAAGATGATTCCCATTCTCCGGTGGAGCATCCGGACCGGACAGAACAGTCTGTCCGACGACAAGCCCTTCCGGAGCGAGAATGTATCTCTTCTCTCCGTCTGAATAGATAACCAGCGCAATTCTCGCTGACCTGTTAGGATCATATTCCACTGACACAATTCTTCCGGGAATACCGAACTTGTTTCTTTTGAAATCCATTATCCTGTATTGTTTCTTGTGGCCGCCGCCTCTGTGTCTTGCGGTGACTCTTCCCAGGTTGTTCCTCCCGGCTTTACTCTTGAGAGGCTCCATTAGAGTCTTCTCGCCGTGATCGGTGGTGATTTCATCAAAACCAGGAGAAACCTTGAATCGTGTTCCAGGAGTGTTCGGCTTCCATCTTTTCATGCTCATAGCTTACACCCCCTCAAAGAAGTCGATAGTATCGCCTTCAACAAGGGTTACGATAGCCTTTTTCCAGGAAGCTTTCCGGCCAACATTTCTGCCCATCCGTTTCATCTTGCCCTGCATCTTCATAGTACGAATTTTCGTGACGTGGACTTCAAATAACTCCTCGATCGCGGAAGCGATCTGCCTTTTTGACGCCTGTGGAATCACCCGAAACGAATACTGGTTGGAAATATCCCTGATAACAGTACTTTTCTCTGTCACAATAGGTCTTATTATTATCTGCCTTGCGTCCATTATATCAGCCTTTCCTTCAGCAGATCAACCGCTTTTTCAGAAAGGAGAACTACTTCTGAATTGACCAGGTCATGAATGGAGACACTTCGCGCATTTCTTGCAGCGAGTTTCGGAATATTCCGGGAAGCCCTGAATACACCTTCATCGTTGTCTCTAATAAGAATCACTGTGCGCTTGCCTGAACATTCATGGTTAACAAGCATCTCCGCGAGTTCACGGGTTTTTCCGCTTGACTCCAGATCCCTTACTATTCTGAGGTTGCCTTCAGACAATCTCTCACTCAGAATACCGGCAAGAGCCTTTTTTCTTACTTTCCGGTTTAATCTGATATTCCATTTTCTGGGTGATGGTCCGAATGTCACGCCGCCTCCACGCCAGATAGGATTGGCTCTGGTGCCGGCCCTGGCATTTCCAGTCCCTTTCTGTCGCCATACTTTATGACCTGAAGACTTAACATCACTCCTGCCCAGACAGGCAACCGTTCCCTGGCGGGAATTCAAGGATTCCGCTCTGACAACTTCCCAGAGTATGTGTGTGGAAACATTCATTCCGAACAGCTCATCAGGAAGATCAACTTTGTCAATCTCCTCGCCATTCATGGTGTATACCCTTGCATCAGCCATGATTATCTGCCACCTCCTGAACGTCTCTTTCGGATGAGCAGATAACTGTTCTTGGATCCGGGGACCGCACCTTTGATAATGAGCAGATTGCGCTCTTCATCAATCCGGACAACTTCCAGATTACGTACAGTTACTCTTGTTCCGCCATCTCTCCCCGGCATTTTTTTGTTTTTCCAGACTCTCCCAGGTGTGGCACACTGGCCGATAGAACCCGGGTTTCTTTGTGACTTGGCTCCATGTGTTGCATCTCCGGATGAAAATCCATGACGCTTGACAACTCCCTGAAAACCCTTTCCTTTTGTAATTCCTACAACGTCTACTTTTTCCCCGGGAAGAAACATGGAAACGGTGAGGAAATCACCGGTTTTAACATCACTGCCCGCAGCAGGAACTTCACAAAGTCTTGAAACAGGTGGAGCATCGCTTTTGCCAAGATGACCAAGAAGAGGTTTGTTCAGTCTTTTCTCCTTTTTTGACCTGTATCCAATCTGCAGTGCCTCATAGCCGTCAGTCTCCAGAGTCTTAATCTGGGTAACGGGATTCGGCTGAGCCTCAAGCACAGTGACAGGGACTGCTCTACCGTCATCTTCAAAAATGCGAGTCATCCCTATCTTACGAGCCATTATTCCGCTCATAAATCACTTCCCATCGCTGAAGTCCCCTTGAAAGGCGGAGGGACAAGCGTTTCTGTCAAATCCGCTCAACAGACAACCGCCATTGTCCGGTGCTGCGGAAGATCTCTTAATCCGGAAAACCGGATCAGTTAGAATAAGAACTGGTTTCTATACTTCGTTCATTTCTACATCCACACCTGCGGGTACATCCTGTGAGCGAAGCGCAGCTGCAGTTTCTTCATTAGGATCCTTTATCTCTATCAGCCTTGAGTGGATCCTCATCTCGAATTGCTCACGTGATTTCTTGTTCACATGAGGGCTTCTCAGAACAGTAATGACCGACCTCTTAGTAGGGAGAGGAATCGGCCCTGAAACAGTTGCTCCTGTTTTCACAACTCCCCGAACTATAGCTGCCGCTGAGCGGTCAAGAAGTCTGTGATCGTATGCTCTGAGCTTGATCCTCAACCGGTTAGCTTTCAATACATTCTCCTGTCACTATTATCACCAGCCCGTATGCAGGCTGGAGATGCCCATCTGCTCAAGTAGTTCTCGTGTGATGTTCTCTGCAATCAGTGCATAATCATAGAATTGCATTGAAAAACCAGCACGGCCCTGCGTTAGTGAACGCAGGGCGCTACTATAACCAAAAAGTTCCGCAAGGGGAACCCTTGCGTTAATTGACTGTACTTCTCCTCTGGGCTCCATGCTTATAATACTGCCCCGCCGGGAATTAACATCACCGATCACTTCTCCTATATAGTTGGAAGGACAAATGATATCAAGCTTCATAACCGGTTCCCTGAGAACAGGTTTGCCCTTTTTCAGGCATTCCCTGAGAGCCATCGCACCCGCGTAGGAATACCCTGTTTCGCTGGAGTCCGTTGCATGAAGTTCTGCTTTCAGAAGCTCAACTTCAATTCCATCAATAGAAAAACCCGCAAGCGGTCCAGCACCGATCGCTCCCATAATACCTCTTTCAACAGCATTCGAGAAATGCTCCGGAAGTTCATTATTATCCAGCGCATTAATGAATTTTATACCGGATTCTGCAGGTGAAACCCTTAGTAAAGCATGACCGAAATGCCCCCTGCCCTGAATGGATCTCCTGAATTCACCTGAACCGGTTGCTATTCGTGAAATGCTTTCTCTGTATGAAACCTGAGGTTTCCCGGTTCTCACCAGAACTCCGTATTCACGCTGAATTCTATCGGCGATTACTTCCAGGTGAAGCTCACCCATTCCCCTGATCAGAGTCTGTCCGGATTCTTCATCGATACCTACTCTGAAGCTTGGATCCTCACCTGAAAGTGAGGAGAGGGCATCGTTGAGCTTTTTCTCATCCGAGGTGCTCATGGGTTCAATTGCCATCTGCATTACCGGTTCAGGAAAAATGATTGATTCAAGAACTACAGGATTGGTTTGAAGCGATAGTGTATCTCCCGTTACAACATCTTTTAATCCCGCTGCTGCTATATCACCTGCCTGAACACTGTCCAGATGTTTTCTCTTGTTCGCATGCATTCTAACAAGCCTGGTAAGTCTCTCCTTCTTTCCAGTTCTGTTATTCAATACATGAGCGCCATCTTTAATCGTTCCTGAATAAACTCTCATGAATGCGAGTTTCCCAAGATGAGGATCATTCTGAACCTTGAAGACCAGTGCCGTGAATGGAGTATCGAGCTTGCGTTCAATCTCCTTATTGGATCCATCTCTTAAAAGTCCAGGAACCGAAGGTAATTCGGATGGAGATGGAAGCCAGTTGACTATTGCGTCCATGAGTTGCTGAATACCTATATTCTTCAGTGCGGCACCACAAAGAACCGGAATGAGTTGTCCGGAAATCGTACCGATCCGGAGAAGTTTTCTTACATCCTCAGAACTCAGATTACCATTGAAATATTTTTCCATGGCAGTCTCATCAAGCATTGCTGCTGCTTCCCAGAGGGTAGCTCGCGAATCACTATACTGAACTCTGTACTCATCGGGGATTTCTTCAATGCAGAAATTGGCACCATGCGATGTTTCATCAAAATAGACCGCATGGCCCTCGATTATATCGATTATTCCGGAAAAACCGGTCCCGCTGCCTATGGGCAGCATTACCGGTACCGGCTTTGCGCCGAGCATGTCACGGATCATCTCAAGTACTCTTGAAAAATCCGCTCCCTGTCTATCCATTTTATTGACGAACGCAATCCTGGGAACATTGTACCTGTCAGCCTGATGCCAGACGGTTTCAGATTGAGGTTCAACACCGCCGACAGCACAGAATATCGCAACCGCTCCGTCCAGAACCCTCAGGCTTCTCTCAACCTCTGCTGTGAAATCCACATGACCGGGAGTGTCAATAAGATTAATCTGATGAGATTTCCATACAAAGGTGGTTGCTGCGGACTGAATCGTGATGCCTCTCTCTTTTTCCTGGGGCATCCAGTCCATTGCCGCGGTTCCATGATCAACATCACCGAGACGGTGTACTATTCCTGAATAGTACAATATCCGTTCGGTGGCAGTGGTCTTGCCGGCATCAATGTGCGCCATGATACCGATATTCCGGATTCTGTCAATCAGGGATTTGCTCATGAGAGCATTCATCCTCCAGTAAAATCAAGTCGGAAGCAATCTGTCGCTGGAGGAATTCTAAAATGTGTGTCTACCAGCGATAGTGAGCGAACGCCTTGTTGGCCTCCGCCATTCTGTGGGTATCTTCTTTTTTCTTTACGCTGCCGGCATTTTCACCTTTAGCAGCATTCATAATTTCCACTGCAAGTTTATCTGAAAAACCATTACCGCTTCTGGCTTCTGCGTACTGAATAATCCAGCGCATTGCAAGCGAGTCTTTTTCCTGAGGTTTAACTTCCATTGGAATCTGGTACGTTGATCCGCCAACCCTTCGGGATTTCACCTTGAGCTGAGGACGTACGTTCCCCATGGCTCTGTTGAATACAGTAACGGCATCCTGTCCTGTTTTCTCCGTAATAATGTCCATGGCATCATAGAAGATTCTTTCCGCTACTGATTTCTTCCCCTTTTGCATAAGTTTATTGATAAACTTGGCCATAAGCAGATTGCCGTATTTCCTGTCAGGAACAGCTTCCCGCTTTTTGGGCCGTGAACGTCTAGCCATTTAGTCCTCCTCGTCTGCACAGCAATAGTGCAGAACGCGTTTTACTTTGTTTTCCTCGTGCCGTACTTGGAGCGACCCTGCATTCTTCCTTCAACGCCTGAAGTATCTTCAACACCCCGGATAATATGGTATCTTACTCCGGGAAGATCTTTGACTCTGCCTCCTCTGATAAGCACAACAGAGTGTTCATTAAGGTTGTGATCAATACCAGGTATGTAGGCAGTTACTTCAAAACCGTTCCGTAGACGCACCCTGGCAACCTTCCGCAGAGCGGAATTCGGCTTTTTTGGTGTTGAGGTATATACCCTGGTACAGATACCCCGTTTCTGGGGGCATCCGACTAATGCAGGTGCCTTGGTCTTGGACACCTTTTTCTTGCGCCCTTTTCGCACAAGCTGGTTAATTGTGGGCACTGCAGCTCCTTTCAGAAAGCTCTTTTCACCTTGCACCTACTCAGGCGCAAGAGGTCTAACCCTATAGATCAAAATCGGTTTCGTCAATGTCATGCTCTTCAGTATCGGCAATCATTACAGGTTCAGGCAGGGAGTTACCGTCAGGAAGAGTGAGTCTGACACCACAATACTTCTTTATACCTGTGCCGGCAGGAATCAAATGTCCAACAATTACATTCTCCTTCAATCCGTGAAGGTAGTCTATCTTTCCAGCTGTTGCAGCATCCGCAAGAACACTGTTTGTCTCCTGGAAGGAAGCTGCCGAAAGAAAACTGTCTGTTGCCAGAGACGCTTTTGTTATTCCAAGCAGAAGGACAGCAGATGTTGCAGGTTTTGCTCCCTCTGCCATCATTTTCCTGTTCTCCCTCTGAAGAACCAGCCTGTCAATCTGTGCTCCCTCAAGGAATGTCGTGTCTCCGGGATCGTCAATTCTGGCTTTTGAAAGCATCTGCCTTACAACAATACTGACATGTTTGTCGTTGATCTTCACACCCTGCAGACGGTATACTTCCTGAATCTCATTCAGGAGATACCTTTCCGCCGCCTCTGTTCCCATGATTCTCAATATATCATGAGGTGACAGAGGTCCTTCAGTCAGGCGGTCTCCAGCCTTGACTCTGTCTCCCTCGTGTACTCTGATGTGTACAGAAGCCTGTATCTTCACAGAAGATTCCTGACCCTGATCCGCCCTGATCGTAACAGTTCTGATCCCGGCTTTGATAGGGCTCAGAGAAACTACACCATCGATCTCGGCGATGCTTGCGGCTTCTTTCGGTATCCTGGCTTCGAAGAGTTCATCTACTCTTGGAAGTCCTCCTGTGATATCACGCTGCTGCCCGAGTTTCCGCTCAATTCTGGCGATATGAACGCCAAGGTTGATAAGGCTTCCGTCATGAACCCGAAGATGTGCTCCACTTGGAATCGGGTATTTGCCTTTTACAGAATCACCGATAAACTGCTCCACCGGATCTTTATCGTTCTTCGTTCGACCCCGTTGAGAAACATGACTCCTGGTTCCTCTGGACGTGAAGTCGGAAATTACCATCATGTTGCTGTCAGTTATTATGTCCTGAATGCATTTTACCAGTTGCCTGGTTCCCTGATGCCCTCTGTCCAGTGATCGAATCAGTATGATGAACGGTTCTTTCTGACTGAGATCGGCAAGCGCCTCTGCGAATTTCTCTTCAAGTTGATCGTTTTTCCGCTTCGTTGTAGTCTCAAGCGCAGCGGCGGCTTTTTTCAGGGCGTTGATTTCCTTACCGGCTTTCATTCCCAGGATATTCTCAATCTCCCCCGCAGCGATTGTGAAAGCTGCATACCTCCCTATGCCGACCTTCCTGCAATCAACTGAAATGATTGGAATCTCCTGATCTTTCATTCGATCGATGAATCCCTCTAAAAGTGTTTCAGTGCGGTACGAACTCACTTCATGATAAGTGTAGATAATACGTCCGGAGCCCTCTTTCATTTCCTTGACAAGTTCTCCAAGTGTGAAGAGTTCTTCATCCCGGCGCCTTGGACGGCCACTGAGAACAACCATCTGTTCAGGAAGTATGAAAATGTGGGGATGAAGGGTTTTGCTTCTGTCCTCCACTATGACCATCTGTTTCCTCTGTTCACTGTCGATTTCTTCCTTGAGAGTAGTATCTTCCTCAATATCAACGTAGTGAACACTGCCGGCCTGTTCGGCGACAATTGGAATTATGAACGGATCACTTTTGCAGATAACATCATCCTTTTCAATCTTCTGACCATCTTCAACTCTCATCTGTGAGCCGACAACGATATCGTAGGTGGACTGCACTTCTCCAGCACTGTCAAGAATATCCAGCTGAGTGTTACGGGTACTGACCATTGTCTTGCTGCCGCTTTCATCGGTATTCATCACAATACATGGATTTCTATAGCTGATCACACCGGGGTGTCTTGCTATTACTTCAGACGCTCTTGTTTCTCTTCCCGCAACACCACCCGTATGGAATGTACGAAGAGTAAGCTGTGTTCCGGGTTCTCCAATGCTCTGCGCGGCAATCACTCCGACGGCTTCACCGATTGTAACCATTCTATTTCTGGAAAGATCCCAGCCGTAGCATTTCGCACATAGACCCCTGGATGCTTCGCAGGCCAGAACACTTCTGATCCTGACAGACTCAACTCCCAGCTTATCTATTTCCTCAGCGAGTTCAGATGAGATTTCCTGACCCGCCTGACATACCGCATCATCTGTTCCAGGCTGATAAATTGTCTCCGCCGCAACCCGTCCCAGGATTCTGTCACGAAGAGGTTCAATGACCTCTTCACCTTCCTTCAGGGCGGTAATGGTCCTTCCCCGGATTGTCCCGCAGTCCTCGGTGGTTGTAATTACATCCTGACAGACATCAACAAGCCTTCGGGTGAGGTATCCTGCGTCAGCAGTCTTAAGAGCAGTATCGGCAAGACCCTTTCTTGATCCGTGTGTAGAGATCGAATACTCGATCACTGAGAGCCCCTCCTTCAATGAAGAGATGATAGGGGTTTCAATCGTTTCTCCCAGCTCGCCTGTAAGTTTCTTCCTTGGTTTAGCCATCAGACCTCTCATGCCTGAAAGCTGTTTCATCTGGTCAACGCTGCCTCGAGCACCAGAATTAGCCATCATGTATACAGGGTTGAAACCGTGATTATCATGTTTGAGTTCTTCCATCATGGCGTTTTTCACTTCTTCAGTAGCCTTGGCCCAGTTGTCGATAACTCTGTTGTATCGCTCGGCTTCCGTCAGTTCTCCGCGCCTGGAACTTTTCTCAATTTTCTCAACCTCATGCGCAGCTTTACTGACTATTTCCTTTTTCTCCGATGGGATAAGCATATCGTACATCCCGACAGTAAGACCTGAGATCGTAGCGTAGTGAAATCCCAGTTCCTTGAGGTTATCAAGAAATATAGCCGTTATTACAGACCCAAGCTCATTGAAACATCGGCCTACCAGATCAGTTAAACCTTTTTTGCTGAAAACTTTTTCATGAGTAATGTGCGCATTGGACATGATATACCCAAGGCCATCCGGTATTATCTCATTGAAGATAACCTGACCAACTGTAGTGTAGTCTTTCCAGAAAGGAGGCGTTATCTGTTCGTTCTTCCCGTTTGTTTCCGAGATTTTGTTGATACCCCTGATCTTAATTTTCGCATGGAGATCAGCTTTCCCCGCATCGTATGCTCCTCTTACTTCCTCAACTGATGTGAAGATCATACCCTCTCCCAAAGCGCCTGGCAGCGGCTTTGTCAGATAATAGCAACCAATAACCATATCGTGACTCGGTGTTGTAACCGGCTCACCGCTGGCTGGTCTGAGGATATTTCTGCTGCCGAGCATGAGAATTCTTGATTCAACCTGTGCTTCGGCTGACAGAGGGACATGAACTGCCATCTGGTCACCGTCGAAATCTGCGTTGAACGCGGTACAGGCAAGAGGATGAAGCTGAATGGCCTTGCCTTCAACAAGTACAGGTTCAAACGCTTGAATTCCGAGCCTGTGAAGAGTCGGAGCACGGTTCAGCAGGACAGGATGGTTCTCTATTACCTCTTCAAGAACAGGCCACACGATTTCATCAGCATCTTCCCACCTCTTCGTGGCTTTTTTAACGCTTTCATCGAGAAGTTCACTGATTCTTGCTACTACAAAAGGTTTAAACAGCTCAAGAGCCATCGTCTTCGGCAGACCGCACTGATCCATTTTAAGGTCAGGTCCGACAACAATCACACTTCGACCTGAATAATCCACCCGTTTTCCGAGAAGGTTCTGACGGAACCTGCCGCGCTTACCTTTTAAAAGATCGGAAAGAGACCTGAGCGGCCGCATACCCGCACCTTTTACCGGTTTACGCCGTGAGCTGTTATCAAGAACGGCGTCAACCGCTTCCTGCAGCATCCTTTTCTCGTTCCGAAGTATTACATCCGGGGCCTGAAGGTCAAGAAGTCGCTTCAATCTGTTGTTTCTGTTTATTACCCGGCGGTAGAGATCGTTGAGATCACTCGAAGCAAATCTTCCTCCATCGAGAGGAACCAGTGGCCTTAAATCAGGTGGAAGTACCGGCAGTATCTTGAGAATCATCCATTCCGGCTTATTGTCATCCTGTGACAGCCTGAAGGATTCAACCTCTTTCAGCCTTTTTATGTTCTTCTTCCTGCGCGAGAAGGTTGTCTCGTTTGCGATGCTCGTTCGGAGGTCTGTAGCCATTTCCTCAAGGTCAAGATCAGCAAGCATAACACTGATAGCCTCGGCTCCCATGCCTACTTTAAAGACGTCCCCGTACTCTTCTTTCGCTTTTCTGTACTCATCATCGGTAAGTATCGTTCCCAGTTTGAGGTCAGGATGATCAGATTTGGTCACGATGTGGGATTCGTAGTAAATGACACGCTCAAGCTTCAGGTTTGTCACATTTAGCAGTTTTGAAACCTTGCGGGATTTGAAAAACCAGATATGCACCACTGGAACCGCAAGATCTATATGCCCCATCCGTTCTCTTCGCACTCTCGAATGAGTAACCTCAACACCGCATCTATCGCAGACTATTCCCTTGTTTCGGATTCTTTTGTACTTTCCGCAGCTGCATTCCCAGTCGCGAACAGGTCCGAATATTCTCTCGCAGAAGAGTCCCTCCGGTTCAGGTTTGTAACTCCTGTAATTAATCGTTTCCGCCTGAGTTACTTCACCGTGTGACCATTTTCTGATGGTCTCAGGAGAAGCAAGACTGATTTTCATGCCTCCGAAATCCGAGAGCAGAACCCTTGCGTCACGTCGGGATATGTTCTCAAGCATGTTTACTCCTCCTCATTCTCAGGAAGCAGTTCAACGTCAAGTGCCAGGCTTCTCATTTCGTTCTGTAGAACATTGAACGATTCGGGAGTAAGAGATTGCGGAATGTTCTCCCCGTTCACCATCGCGCTGTATGCCCGTGCCCTGCCATCAACATCATCTGATTTTATTGTAAGCATCTCCTTCAAACAGTGTGCTGCACCGTACGCTTCAAGCGCCCAGACTTCCATTTCCCCGAGTCTCTGGCCACCATTCTGAGCCTTTCCTCCAAGGGGCTGCTGTGTCACCATGGCATATGGCCCGGTTGCTCTTGCATGCAGCTTATCCTCTACCTGATGAGCAAGCTTCAGCATGTACATGCATCCCACGGTTACCCGCTGATCAAATGGTTCGCCTGTTCTGCCGTCGTACAGTACGGTTTTGCCGTCTCTGTCAAAACCCGCTTCCTCAAGTGCGTCTTCTATTTCGGAGTTCTTGGCAGAATCAAAGACAGGTGTATTTACATTATACCCCATTTTCTTTGCCGCCCATCCTAGGTTTGTCTCCATTATCTGTCCGATATTCATTCTGCTCGGTACGCCAAGCGGATTAAGACAGATGTCTACAGGAGTACCATCCGGCAGATATGGCATGTCTTCCTGGGGAACGATTATGCTGACGACGCCCTTGTTGCCATGCCTTCCAGCCATTTTGTCGCCAACCTGGAGTTTGCGGCGTTTTGCGATGTATACTTTAATTGTTTTTATGACTCCCGGAGGAAGGTCGTCTCCACGAAGAAGTTTCTCCTCTTCCGTCTCGAGTCCGGTCTCTAGTCTTCTCTGTTCACTGTCAGCGTTCCTCAGAATCTGTCTTGTTTCATCGTCAACCTTCAGATCCTCTACAAGCTGCTGAGTCCAGTCGATATCGGCATAATTCGCCTTTTTCAGGAATGCGGCTGTGAGTTTCCTGCCTGAAGGGACCATCACCTCTCCGGTAAGCTTGTCAACAAGACTTACCGCCTTCTGACCGAGCAGTATATTTTTGAGAAGTCTGTTGCGCTCTTCGGTGAGTCTTTTTTCATCCTCAGCATATTCCACGCGGAGTTTGTCGCGCTTCTCATCAACCTCTCTGCGGGTCCTCTCAGTTCTGTCTTTTCTTGAGAAAACCTTGACATCGATTACAACGCCGTCCATACCTGTAGGAGCCCGAAGCGAAGCATCTTTCACATCTCCGGCCTTCTGACCGAATATTGCTCTGATCAACCTTTCAGATGGAGACAGATCCTGCTCTCCCTTGGGAGTTATCTTCCCAACGAGGATATCCCTTTCTCTCACTCTGGAGCCGATTTTAATAATTCCATCTTCATCCAGATTCCTGATTTCAAATGGATTATCAACGCTTGGAAGCCCCTTTGTAAGTTCTTCGGGACCAAGTTTTGTCTCCCTGAACTGGGTTTCCATCTCTACGACATGAATGGAAGTAAAAACATCATTCCTTACAAGACGTTCGCTTACAACGATAGCATCTTCAAAATTGTATCCGTTCCAGGGCATAAATGCAACTGTTGTGTTCACTCCCAGTGCAAGCATTCCGCTATCAGTAGCCATTCCATCAGCAAGAACATCACCTTTTCTGATTTTGTCACCAACATTTACGAGCGGTCTCTGGTTGAAACAGGTATCCTGGTTGGTTCTGGCAAATTTCCTCAGTTGATATGTATCAAACCGATTGAAATCGTATACTTCACAGTCTGCCTTTATAACGATGTGCGTTGCGTCTACTTCTTCTATTGTACCACTCCTCCGTGCGGTAGTGAGTACACCGGAGTCAAGGGCTGCCCTTGTTTCCATGCCCGTTCCGACAACGGGAACCTGCGGGTGCAGAAGAGGAACAGCCTGACGCTGCATATTCGACCCCATCAGAGCTCTGTTCGCATCATCATGTTCAAGGAAGGGAATCAAGGCGGCTGATATTCCAACCAGCTGTCTTGGACTGACATCGATAAATTCAACTTCCTCGGGGGTGACCATCGGGAAGGTTCCTGCCCTTCTTGATCGAACCAGATTTCCGGTAAGATTACCCTCGGAATCAATGGGCGCATCCGCTTCAGCAATTGTAGTTCTGTCTTCTCTGTCAGCGGACAGATATACGACCTCATCCGTTATTCTACCGTTAATCACTCGACGGTATGGTGTTTCAAGAAAGCCGAATCTGTTAATTGTCGCAAATACGGCTAATGTAGTAATCAGCCCGATATTCGGCCCTTCCGGGGTTTCAACGGGGCACATACGGCCATAGTGAGTATGATGAACATCTCTTACGTCGAATCCGGCTCTTTCCCTTGTAAGGCCTCCCTGACCCAGCGCACTTGTTCTCCTTTTATGAGTAAGCTCAGCAAGTGGATTTGTCTGTTCCATGAATTGTGAAAGCTGACTGGAACCGAAAAACGTATTTATCACACTTGAGAGTGTTCTGGAATTTACCAGATCATGCGGGGTCAGTTTCTCGCGATCCTGATGCCCCATCCTGTCTCTTATTGTTCTTGCCATTCGACTGAGACCCTTTGAGAATTCCTGTCCGAGCAGTTCCCCAACGGTGCGAACACGCCTGTTGCCGAGGTGATCAATATCATCAGAGGTATTTCTTCCCTCCCTGAGTCTGATCAGATTCTCTACAATGGCTACAAGATCCGGCACAGTCAGAGTAAGTTTTTCCATTGAAGTGGAGATATTCAGCCTTTCATTAAGCTTGTACCTTCCAACTTCACTGAGACTGTACCTTTTGGAATCAAAAAACATCGATCTGAGATAGCTTCTCGCATGATCAAGATTAGGAGCCTCGGTGCCTCGGAGAGCTTCGTAAATCCACATTGTGGCCGAGTCTTCGTTTTTTTCGATTCCTGCTCCAAGACTTGTTGATTCCTTGGCCAGGGTTTTTCTTATTCCGTCAAAATCGTTTGCTTCCATGCGCGAAGAAAGGAAATAAGCATCTTCTATTCCTTGCTCAACAAGTTTCTCTATTTTCTCAATGCTCTCAACCGGCTCATCACATCTAACAAGCAGTTCACCTGTCTCGGAATCCACAATATCCTCAGCAAAAGACTTCATAACAAGCTCAATTGCCTTGGAGCGACTCTTCAGAGCCTCTTTCAGATTCCTCTTAGCCTTGGGATAGAAGCTTGCAAGGATATCCTCGTCCGATCCGAGTCCCAGAGCACGGAGCAGCATGGTGACGGGAATCCTTTTGGGACGTCTGTCGATGTTAGCATAGATTATGTCATTATGATCAAGTTTGAGGTCAAGCCAGGAACCCCTCTGCGGAATAACTCTCGATTTGTATATGCGGTTACCCCGCTGCATTGTTGTTTCTTCAAAAAACACGCCGGGGCTCCGGTGCAGCTGGTTCACTATGACACGTTCAGCTCCGTTAATTACGAAGGAACTGGTTGCAGTCATAAGTGGAAGCTCACCAAGAAATACTGACTGGTCTATTATCCTGGACACTTTCCAGGAATCGGAAGAAGACTTGGAATTGGAGTCAGCAATATCTACACCTGTCCGGAAAACCAGTCTGAGCATCGTAGTAAGAGGTGCGGAGTAGCTCAGGCCTTTGTCCATGGCTTCCTGAACGGTGTATTTAGGTCTACCCAGTTCGTAAGAAACATATTCCAGTGAAAATTCGCGATTGCTGCTTTCAATGGGAAATGTATCTTTAAATATCTTGTGCAGACCCTGGGGAAGACGTTCATCCGGCGGAACATCATCCTGCAGAAATCTGCTGAACGACTCTCTCTGAATTTTCAGAAGATCCGGCATTTCAATAACCGGCTGCACTCCTGAATAATTTCTTACAGGTTTGTTAACCCTCACCTGATCACTCCTCACACTTGTTAGGAAGTGAAATGACGAAAAAACATTTTCTATTCAACACGATGTAGGCGGCGGGAAAGGCAAAAGCTTCTCCCGCCGCTGATAAGGTTTATGTTACTGTAGCTTGACAGTCGCACCGGCTTCTTCGAGCTGCTTCCTGAGAGCATCTGCTTCGTCTTTGTCCACGTTTTCTCGAAGTTTCGATGGAACGTTATCCACAAGCTCCTTCGCATCCTTGAGGTTGAGTTCAAGAACATCTTTGATAATCTTGATGACAGGGATCTTCTTTGAGCCGAAGTCCTCAAGAATAACGTCGAACTCGGTCTTCTCATCGGTTGCTCCAGCTCCTCCGGCGGGAGCTGCAGCTACTGCGGCTACCGGTGCTGCTGCTGAGACACCAAATTTATCCTCCATCTCCTTCACGAGCTCCGAAAGCTCCAGAACGGTCATTTCAGAAATGGCTTTGATAATATCAGCCTTCTTGACATCACTCATCTTTTCTCCTCCATTTACAACGGTACCCGATCAGGTCCCGTCTGAATCCTTCTTAGTTTTCCCTGCTATCCTTAATCGCGATAACGGTGTAGAGTAATTTTCGGATTATTCCACTGCTGACAGATACGAATCCCTGCAACGGCGAGCTGATGGATCCAAGCATTTTGGCCAGAAGCTCATCTCTTGAGGGAATCTCAGCCAGTTCCATCATTTTCGCGGTTTCATATGTCTCACCGGATACGAATCCTCCTTTTACCTGAGGACGTCCTTTGTGATTCTTTGCGAAGTTCCTTAATATCTTTATTGGAAGCACCTCATCGGCTGAGTATGCCAATGCAGTCGGTCCTTCCATCATTTCAAACACACCTTCATTTTTGTCAATTTCGATTTGATCGAATACTATCTTCAGAAGTGTGTTTTTCACTATAGTGAAGTTAACATTGTTTTCACGCATATGTGCTCTAAGCTCGGTCATGTCCTCAACGTTAATTCCTGTAAAATCAGCGAAGACAATTGAACCTGCCCCGTCAAGACCCTCGACCAGGGAGGCTACGACCTTTTCCTTTCGCTCTCTGGAAACAGCCATTATATCATCACCGCCTATCGAATAAGGGTTCTAAGATCGCTGACATCGATCTTAATACCCGGTCCCATGGTGGAAGAGATCGAAACATTTTTCATGTATCGTCCTTTCACAACCGATGGTCTTAGTTGAGATACCTTCTCGAAGATCGACAATGCGTTCTCCCGGAGAGCATTTTCCTCAAAGCTGGCTTTGCCTATCGGAACATGAATGTTGCCTGTTTTATCCACTCTGAAACTGATTTTGCCTGCCTTGGCCTCCTGCACCGCTTTTGCTACTTCCGCAGTGATTGTTCCAGTTTTAGGATTCGGCATCAGCCCTCTGGGTCCGAGAACCCTTCCGAGCTTTCCGACTATTCTCATCATGTCGGGACTGGCAATTACGACGTCGAAATCAGTCCATCCTCCCTGAATTTTTGTTGCAAGATCCTCGTCTCCAACAAAGTCCGCTCCTGCTTCCTTTGCCTTGTCAGCTTTATCTCCAGTCGTAAAGACAACAACTCTGACGGTTTTGCCTGTGCCATTCGGGAGAATGCAGGTTCCACGGACCATCTGATCAGCGTGTTTAGGATTCACGTTTAGGCAAATAGCCATCTCAATCGTCTCATCAAAACCCGCTGACGCAAGTTTCTTTACGAACATGCAGCCTTCCTCAAGCGAATACAGCTTCTGTGAATCGATGACCTCTCTAGCGTGGCGGAATCTTTTACTCATTACCATATCAGTCCTCCACCGTAAGACCTATACTCCGCGCAGTGCCTGCGATCATCGATATCGCGGCATCCTCTGAAGCGGCATTCAGGTCTTTCTCCTTTATCTTCGCGATCTCGCGGCATTGCTTAACAGTAACAGTGCCGACTTTTTCCCTGTTGGACTCCGGAGAACCCTTTGCAAGCCCTGCTGCTCTTTTCAGTAACACGGCTGCTGGTGGGGATTTCAGAATAAAGGTAAAGCTCCTATCTTTAAAGATACTTATGACCGCAGGAATAATAAGTCCTTCGCTCCCCTGGGTTCGAGCATTGAAGTCCTTACAGAAACCGGCAAGGTTAATCCCGTACTGTCCCAGTGCGGGACCGACAGGTGGAGCCGGTGTTGCCTGCCCTGCGGGCAGTTGAAGCTTCACCACACCCAAGATCTTCTTGGCCATGGGAACTCCTTCCTTCGCCGTCGCTACCTCCCCATACTGGTAGTGATGGCTTAGTTACAGAGACGGACCAATTCCGTCTCAAGAACTGTCCGGTTAAATTCTCAGACCGGACGTACCTGTGAAAAATCTATCTCCACTGGAGCCTTACGGCCGAAAATCGTGAAGATCACTCTCACGCGACCACGTTCGGGATTGATGGACTCAACAACCCCGGTAAAATTATTAAATGGACCTTCGGTCACTCTGACTGTCTGCCCTACAGAATAGGGTACTCTTACAACTCTAGCCCTGTCTGAACCTTCAGCCTGGCCTTTCAGACGACTGATTTCCTCTTCCGAAAGAGGCTGTGGATAGCCCTGATTCATTGGAGGAAAACCACTGACATTGCTCATGGCTCGAATGTCCATGATCATTTCCGGATTCAGCTCAAGCTGAACAAATACATACCCGGGATAAAGTTTCTTCTGTCTTATGGATTTACTTCCCCTGTGTGTGCTCGAAACCTCCTGCGTGGGTATAAGTACTTCTCCCACCTTATCAGGGTATTTGCGGCTAAGTTGAATGTCCAGAAATCTCTTTACCCTCTTTTCGTATCCTGAGAAAGAATGAACAACGAACCATTTAAAGTTATCATTGTTCTTCTCGTCAGGCTGGTCTTCTTCCAGTTCTGGTATTTCCTGTCCGCTGGTCTCTTCTTCAGTCATTTTTTTATCCTTTAGCTGCGGTTATCAGCTGTAATCCAGGAGTCTGTCCAACAATGAAACATTGGCATAAAACCCACACATCTGGCTATGATCCCCGCATATTATCGTCAAATACATCCAGTATTCTCCTCAAATCTTCAAACATTCTATCTCAGCTATGAGAATATTCTGCTCAATGTACATTGCCGGACACACTCCTAGTGAATCAGTCTAATAAGCCCGTTTACCAGAATGGCAGAGGCCTGGTCAGCAGCAAAAATCCATACGGAAGTTATCGCCACCGCGATAATTACGACCCAGGTTGACGCGATAACCTCATCTTTTGTCGGCCAGGCTACTTTGATCAATTCTGCTTTAACTTCGCCAAGAAACCTGAAAGCACCTTTTACGATCCTTATTATCAGGTTGCCGTCTCTGGATTTGCTTTTAGCCATACTAAATCCTCTTTTTCCTCTAAAATTCTGGTTCGGCCTGATAATCTGGCAGGGCCGGAAGGACTTGAACCCTCAACCGCCGGATTTGGAGACCGGTGCACTACCAATTGTGCTACGGCCCTGCAGATTCTTCCGCATATGCTTTAATTCCCTATACGAAAGAATCCTGAATCAGCTCAAAGGGAAGTTCTTCCAGAATTCTCCAGTATATCTATTTCGTTTCCCGGTGAAGAGTATGCTTACCGCAGAACCTGCAGTATTTCTTTAGTTCCATTCTGTCGGGATTCGTCCGTCGATTTTTTGTTGACGAGTAGTTTCGACGTCTGCATTCCTGACAGGCAAGTGTCACTATTACTCTCACAGTTAACCAGCCTACTCCCCGATTCTGTCAACCACTCCGTGCCCGACGGTACGTCCACCTTCACGGATAGCGAAGCGGAGGCCTTCTTCCATGGCAATGGGAGTGATAAGTGTTACTTTTACTTCATCAATATTGTCTCCGGGAAGAGCCATTTCGCGGCCTTCAGGGAGTTCTATCTCTCCGGTCACATCGGTTGTACGGAAGTAGAACTGTGGACGATATCCGGTTATAAAGTGCTTTTTCCTTCCGCCGTCCTTTGTGCTGAGGATAATGATATTGGCGAAAAATTCAGTGTGAGGCTTAACAGAGCCGGGTTTTGCCAGCACCATTCCTCTTTCGAGCTGGTCCTTCTTGATTCCGCGAAGAAGAAGCCCGACGTTATCTCCAGCCTGACCCTCATCAAGAATCTTCCGGAACATCTCTACACCCGTGCAGGTTGTTTCGATCGTCTCGTGAATACCAACACGTTCAACCTTATCACCAGTGTGAATTATTCCACGCTCTATACGGCCGGTTCCAACGGTACCACGGCCTTCAATGGAGAACACATCCTCAACCGGCATAAGGAAAGGCTTTTCAGTATCACGCTCGGGAGTGGGAATCCATGTATCTACTGCTTCCATAAGCTCATAGATGCATTTTGCATCTTCATCATCCGGCAGGCCGCTTGAGTTGAGAGCCTTCAGAGCGCTTCCTTTTATTATAGGTGATTCAGTATCAAATCCGTACTTCTCAAGGAGTTCGCCGACTTCCATTTCAATGAATTCTAGAAGTTCGTCATCATCAACCATATCAACTTTGTTAAGAAATACGACCATTCTTGGAACATTAACCTGGCGAGCAAGAAGGACGTGCTCCTTTGTCTGTTCCATAACACCGTCGTTTGCAGCTATAACAAGAACAGCTCCATCCATCTGAGCAGCACCGGTAATCATGTTCTTGATGTAATCAGCATGACCGGGGCAGTCTACGTGAGCATAGTGTCTGTTCGCAGTTTCGTATTCCTGATGAGAAGTAGCAATGGTAATACCACGTTTCTTCTCCTCGGGAGCGTTGTCGATCATGTCAAATTCTACGTAACTGACATTATCAAACTGTGTTGCAAGACATTTTGTTATTGCGGCAGTCAGTGTAGTTTTGCCATGGTCAATATGACCGATTGTGCCAACATTAACGTGAGGTTTAGTCCTTTCAAACTTCTCCTTAGCCATGATTTCTCCTTTTCTTCGATAATCTGCTGAATTCCTGTTCGCTATTCAGCTGTTTTTTCTACTACTAATACCAATATGGAGCCCACGAGCGGGATTGAACCGCTGACCTCGTCCTTACCAAGGACGCGCTCTACCGACTGAGCTACGTGGGCTCGGCAACAACCAGACGGATTTTCCCGCATTATTCCTTTTTCACTCCGGCTTCATGCCTGGAGCGGGAGACGGGGGTCGAACCCGCGACCCTCAGCTTGGAAGGCTGATGCTCTGCCAACTGAGCTACTCCCGCCATGCCAGACCCTGTTTAAAGCGGTACGGCTTCAGGCTTGGTGGCGAGGGGTGGATTCGAACCACCGAAGGCCATTGCCAACAGATTTACAGTCTGCCCCCTTTGACCGCTCGGGAACCTCGCCAATTCCTGCAATTTATCTGAACAAAGCACCTTTTCCTCTGGAGCTGGCGAAGGGACTTGAACCCCTAACCTGCTGATTACAAATCAGCTGCTCTACCAGTTGAGCTACGCCAGCAAAAAGCGAACCTGAAGCATACAGCAACCCCTCTCTACTGTCAAGATTCTCATTGCCCTGTAACAACTAAGGTGAAGAACATTGACGCAGACAAAAGGAAATCTGTAGCTTTATCGAACGGGGAAATTACACCGGAACCGGGAGTATGTCAATGAATGCCGGATTATATGGAATTACTTGTGGGGTAATTGTGCTTTTGGTAGCAATGAGTTGCGGCAATACTCCGGGCCTTCAGGATGAGCTTCAAATGGTTCCGGGTCTCTGTTTTCTTCATGCACATATGAACGCTGATTTCAATGTCGAACTGCTGCCTGTGAATTTCAGTACACTTATACCCGTATGGTTGTGTGATTCTCTTCTCTCAAGGGGAAGCCTGGGTATCAGTCTGCTGAGCATAAATTTCTCTGATCTTTCTCCTCAGTTGTTATTTCTCTCCTCCAGTATAGACGCTGATGAAATAACTCCTATCGCAATGGAAGGATTCGGCTGCAATTCAGCGGAAGCAGGTGACAGAATCGATCTTGTCAGCGATCAGGGAAGTGTGCTGGGCTCCATTTCCGCCAGGAATGGCTGGACATGCCTTGTCACGGGAACCGGATCTGACAGAGCGGTTGACAGATGGCTGGAACTTGAGCCTGTCGAGTCCCTTGCATCCGATACTGATCTTACGAAAGTAGCCGATTCAGAAGCGGATCTGACTATTCTCTTTTCAAATAACTCGATTTCCTTTCTCTCGGTTTTACCGGATGGTATGTTTTCCAGATCCCAGAGACGTTCTCTGGCAAATTTGAGGAATCTGGTGCAGGCAGCTGGTTTGAAAGCCCTTCGAATAAGCCTCGATTTCATAGATTCCAACCCCCCAATGACAATTCTGGAAATCAAGCTGGTCAGAGATGATGACTATATTTCCAGTCTCTCCATCAGTTTCAGCGATACGGGTATTTCTCCTGACAGTCTTATTCAGGAAGTGCTGCTGGAGTTGTTACCTGAATGAGTATTATCCAGGCGCACGATATCTCAAGAAGCTTCGAAGGAATGAAAGTTCTTTCAAATCTTGACCTCACTGTTTTCAAGGGAGAATTCCTAGCAATCACAGGTCGAAGCGGTGTTGGAAAAAGCACACTCCTCGCAATACTCGGAACACATGATAGGGATTTCAGTGGAAATCTCTCCATCGCGGGAAATGACACTCGCGAGTTGAAATCGTCAGAACTGGCAGTTCTTCGCAGAGAACATCTTGGGTTTGTTTTCCAGGATTTTCATCTTCTCCCATCACTGAACGCTATAGAGAATGTTATTCTTCCTGTTGTCTTTTCCGGAGGCAACCTGGAAATGGCCCGTTCCCAGGCAGAGAATGTCCTGAAAATGCTCTCAGTCAGAACCGATCAAACGAAGACATCTCTCCTTTCCAGAGGAGAAAGACAGAGAGTAGCAGTAGCCAGAGGTCTGGTTAACAGGCCATCGATCCTCCTGGCTGATGAACCAAGCGCAAGTCTTGATGAGGAGAGCGAACAGATACTGTTCAATCTGCTTGATCACTCTCGAAAGGAGCAGGGGTTCACAATAATTGCTGTCATTCATTCGAAAAGTGTCCTGAAACGAGCAGACCGTATTCTTGAACTTAAGGATGGTATTCTGCATGAAACCATCTGAAATCCGCCTCGCCCTTCATCTGTGGAACCGCGGTCACTGGAAGGATTATATCTTCAGCCAGGGCATGCTATTCACCGCATCTCTCCTGCTGATATTCTTCATATCGATAGGCCTGGGTGTACAGAACGTTCTGGACAGATTTCTTTCAAGCGATCTTCCGTCTGAACAGGTTCGTGTTACTCCGCCCGGCATGCAGGCGGGGTTCTTCCAGACCGAAACAGGCGGTATGGAGATTACGGAGGATATCAGACTATCTCTCGAAGAACTGCCATTGGTTGCCAGAGTTGATCCACAGATTTACGCACATGTTCCCGCTTATCTTCGAGGTCACCTCGGAGGACAGCCTTACTACACGGACATAACCCTTGAAGGCGTTACATCTGAGTTCCTGGGCGATTCTCTCCTTGAAACAGTAGACTGGTCCTACTCTCTTGAGGATTCGTCGAATAGACTGCTCCCTGTCGTTCTGAGCGAGAACCTGCTGCTTCTATACAATGCCGGTTTCGCTGAATCAAACAATCTCCTGGGGCTGACGCCGGAAGGAGTTATCGGCATGGAATGCACGGTAACACTGGGCAGAAGCTCGATTGCGGAACTCGATCACACTCCTGTCACTGTGAGAGCACGGATAGAAGCTACTTCCCGAAGCATGAATCTGTTCGCGATTGGAGTGCCCTTTGAATTTGTGGATCAGATTAATTTCCTCTTCCTGCCCGAGGACACAAGAAGGTACAGCGCTCTTGTCATTACTGCGGTAAGCCCTGAAGACGTTCCATCAATTGTTCGCGAGGTGGAGGAGACCGGCCTCCGAGCGGAAACAAGAAGGGGTATTGCCCAGAAGGCGGAGATCCTTGTCGGAGCCGTTACAGCCGCCCTTTCAGCTCTTGCTGCGGCAATCCTCCTCTCAGCACTTTCAAGCGCGATTCACACGCTGGTTAACGATCTGAGAAACAGACGCTTCGCGCTTGGTGTTCTGATTGCTCTGGGCACACCATACGATCGGCTTGCTATGATCTTTTCATTCCAGATTTTCTTCATGTCAATGGTAACGACAGTTCTTGGAGCAACGCTTGGATGCCTGCTCGCCTGGGGTGCCAGCAGTACGCTTCTCTCTCTCAGCCCTACGCTAAGAGCCGCAGTAGATACACTTGCTGTTTTCCCTGTAGGGTGGCTTACGGCAGGCCTTGGAATAATGCTCGCAGCTTCAACGGGAATTGCATACATTTTCTTCCGGAAAATCCTGAAAACTCCGGTAACAAATCTACTTAGACCATAGGGTCAGGTCTTGCATTTAAGCATTTATTACCATCTTTGATTACATGGAGACCATAAATGCTTGATGATACGGTCAGGTCTTGCATTTAAGCATTTATTACCATCTTTGATTACATGAAGACCATAAATGCT
>JAUVEU010000023.1 GCA_030594645.1 Candidatus Aegiribacteria sp. | reverse complement strand
ATTTCGATTCCGTTTATCCCAGCCCTGCCTTGAACAGCGTCACAATACCCTTCAGCCTTGCGGCAACAGGGGTTACAAGAATTGATGTATACGATGTAACTGGTAGAATCGTAACTACACTTGCAGCGGAGGAAATGGCTGAGGGTAATCACAGTCTTGACTGGAACCTCAGAGACACGAACGGCAGCGTCATTCCTTCAGGTGTATACCACGTAAGAATTTTAACAGCCAACTGGACAGGTGTGACCAATCTGGTCGTCACAAGATAGATTCTGCGAAAAGCAGAGAGGGAAAGGGCGGGATCTTCCCGCTCTTTTTCTTTTACTCGGCAGATATTATTATCAGGTAACATTTTAAGGAAGAGTGCTATCGATTACTATTGCGGTAACATTTTTTGTAGTTGCCGCAAGTGAAGTCCGACCCCATTAATTGAAAGGGATCGAAAATGAAACATTTAGCTCTATTTGTTCTGCTTGCAGCGGCGTTCACTGCAACTGCAGTTGAAATTACCGTCACAATACCTGCTAATCCTTTATCAATACAAACCGATGAAACAGAACCTTGTCTTCCGGATGGATGGATGGTTCCCTCAGAAAGCTTCGTGGAATCCACAGATTTTCGGGAAAATGGAACTGTTCAGCATGTAGGAAGCTGTATGTGGCAGGGAATGAGTGATGTCTTTGTTTGTGGTGACAGCGTCTGGTGCTCATTCCAGGATGGACTGTGGCTTATCGACATATCAAATGTTTCAAACCCTGAATTTCTTTCCAGAATTTATACCCCTCTATACACGTTAAAACAAGGACAGATAATGGGTGTGAATGATATTCTGATAGAAGGCGACTATGCTTACATTGGCGACCATGAAGGCGTGAGAATAATTAACATAAACAATATGGAACTTGTCTCAACCTACTCTCTGAAAAGGGCGCATACTCTGTATCTCAGAGATACTGATCTTTTTGTGGTTGATGGTACCGGCTTCTGGGTGCTGGATGTTCAGAATCCCGCAGAACCGGATTCCATTGGCTTTTATGAGAAATCAGGCGCTGTGGGGCTTGATATATCAGGTAATTATGCTTTTCTTTCGTCAACGGCAGGTGCGGGATTTACTGTCCTTGATATCACAGATCCGGAAAATCCCATTTTTGTTTCGGAGCTTACCGATATCTGTTGTACTAATAAGCTCATTGAAGAAGATGGATATGCTTATCTCGCTTCCGGGTCAGCTGGATTCAATATAGTAAATGTAATCGATCCTCTGAATCCTTTCCTGCTCTCAAATTTGTATTTTGACGGATCGGTAATGCGCATAGCGAAGATAAATTCCCAGTATGTTGTTGTATCTGTATCATCTCCTGATAAGATCGCTGTAATAGATGTGTCTGATCCTGTTTATCCTTTTATAGCAGTTAATTATGGAGGAAGCGGAAACCTGTTTGTGGCTGAAGAGAGGCTGTTTGAAACTGCTTCCAATTCTATTCAAATTCAGGACATACAGGATCCATTGAACTTCGTACTTGAAGGAAGTATCGATGTGGATGCTTACTATTCGCGGGAAATACAGGTCTCAGGTAATTTTGCTTACATAGTAGATCTGGGAGACTGGTTCAATAGCGGACTTAATATCGTTGATATAAGTGATCCTTATAATCCATATCCCAGAGGAAATTACTCTATTGGATTTCCCAGTTTCTGCTTTTTTCTTACTGTAAAGAATGACTATGCATATATCCCCGATATAATGAACGATCTTCTTGAGATCGTCGATATCAGCAATCCTGATCTGCCTGTATATGCCGGAGAATATGCGGCAGCTGTAGAGGATCTATTTGCCGGTGATCCATATACATATCTTGTGGTTGGCAACACATTGCAGATAACGGATATGCAGGATCCCTCAAATCCTTCTTTATTAAGTACCATAGCGCTCGGTACTGAAGATGGCTGCAAAATATATGTAGCTGATGAATACGCCTTTGTTGGAGACTGTGCAGGTGAAGTATGGATCGTGGATGTAACTGATAGTTTATATCCTCAAACGGTTACATCATTCAATGCTGCCGGGGAAGTATCAGGCATCTTTGTGGTAGGAGACTTGCTTTATGTTGTTTCCCAGGAACAACTTCAAATAGTTGATATCAGTGTTATTGATACTCCCCAGATTGTCGGATCGTATTCTGATGGTGATCTTTCCACTTATACGAATATCCATGTTGATGGAGATTATGCTTATATTGTAAACTTCATAGGCGGTTTCCTTGAAATAGATGTCAGCGATCCCAGTGCTCCTTTTCGTGAGGAGTTCTTTCAAACTGCGGGCTGGTGCAGAGGTTTAGATTATGCAGATGATTATCTTTACGTTTCTACTGATTGTTCTTTTCAAATTCTCAAGAATGAACTTCTTGGTATCAACGATGATGATAACTCTACTTGCAATTTAACGGAGCGTGCGGTTTCAAATTATCCGAGCCCTGCCATGAGCAGTGTTACAATACTCTTCAGTCTTGCGGCAACAGGGGTTACAAGAATTGATGTCTATGATATAACAGGCAGAATCGTGACTACACTTGCAGCTGAAGAAATGGCCGCCGGACAGCACAGCCTTGTCTGGGACCTCAGAGACACGAACGGCAGCGTCATTCCTTCCGGCGTGTACCACGTAAGGAT
The DNA here is from genome assembly GCA_030594645.1 of Candidatus Aegiribacteria sp. Classification (GTDB taxonomy): domain Bacteria; phylum Fermentibacterota; class Fermentibacteria; order Fermentibacterales; family JCC-6; genus Aegiribacteria. The sequence continues at coordinate 35,591 of JAUVEU010000023.1, read as the reverse complement.
CTCAACAGCCGACTGGACAGGTGTGACCAACCTGGTTGTCACCAGATAACAGTTCTACATCTACTGATCAGCGAGGGGTGGGGATTCTCGCCCCTTTTATTTTTGCAAGTTCCGCAAGCAAAGTCCGGCCTCATATTGACAGGAGTTCGATTATGTACAATCTTTCGATATACCGAAAGGATGCAGCGTGAATAGTGAAAGCATTCTGTATGATAGAAGAATATGCATGGATCGGATTGAGCCATTCCTTCGAAAACCACTGGTGAAAGTACTCACTGGAATGAGGCGCACTGGGAAGACCAGTATTATGCGTCTGCTTGCACGACGCAGCGATATTTATCAAAATGTCTGTTTTATTGACAAGGAAGATTATTCTTTCGATCACATCAGGAATTATCACCATTTAATGGAAGAGGTGGGAACCCGAATTCCAGATGATGCAAAGTCGGTTCTTCTTCTCATTGATGAAGTTCAGGAAATTGAACATTGGGAAAAAGCGGTTGTTTCGCTGATCAAAAGACCGGAATTAGATGTTGTTGTCAGTGGGTCCAATGCAGCGCTTCTCTCTAGAGAACTTGCGAGTTTGCTCACTGGAAGGTGTATTGAGATCGAAGTAAATACTCTGAGCTATCCAGAGTACAATGAATTCAGTGGCAATGAAGCAAATTTTCAGGAATACTTAAGGTTCGGGGGGCTTCCCGGCCTGCATCAGTTCAGTCGAGATCCGGAAGTATTCATCAGATATCTTGAATCAGTTTTTGATTCAGTTCTACTGAGAGATATTGTGCAACGATACAATATCAGGAATGTGCAACTCCTTCGCAGAATATGCGCCTTTGTGTTTGATAATGTCGGCAGCATACTCTCAGCGAAAAAGATATTGGATTTCTTCAAATCGCAGCGAATTTCAATTGGACTTGAAACTGTACTGAACTACCTGTCACACATGGAGGATGCTTATCTGATTCATCGAGTTGGCAGATACGATATCAAGGGAAAAAGGCATCTTGAACTGGGTGCAAAGTACTTTGTGAACGATCTGGGGATTAGGAATGCATTTATCGGATACAGAGAAGCTGACATATCCGGATTGCTTGAGAACCTTGTGTTTCTGGAATTACATCGAAGAGGTTACAGACTGAACATTGGTGGTACAGGTGGATATGAGGTCGATTTCGTAGCTGAGAAATCAGGCGAGCGGGAATATTTTCAGGTTGCTTACCTTCTCGCTTCACCGGAAACTGTTGAAAGAGAATTCCATCCACTTGAATTGATAAAGGACAACTATCCTAAAACAGTGATAAGTATGGATGATATATATCCGGGTCGGAATGGGATCAAACATATCAATCTGCAGGAATTTCTCTCAAGCCCAGGATAACTTTTTTACTGATCCGGCTTCAGGGGAGTAGTGTGACAGGGAATGGCTTTCCGTGAGCGGGATAAATTGTCTTCGCTCCCCTGTCCAGCAGCATCTTCCAGCTTTCCTTCACTTTCTGGAGATCCTCCGCGAAAACAGGGAGACCGGGTCTGACGGTCAGAGGGAACATGTTCATAGCAAGATCTCCTACGAACGCTTCCCCTGTCTCAAGCAGAACACTGACAGAACCCAGTGTATGACCAGGAGTATGGATAATGCTTCCGTTAATCCCGAACTGAGCAAGCGGGAATTCATCGCCAAGTGTTATATCAGCATCGGTCGTTGGTATTCTTATGCTGCCGCTGAATGATCCTATCATTCTGGTCATGAATCTGCCCCATCTGGTTACGCCAGGCGCCCTTCTTTCTTTGCCCTTTTCAAGGCATTCCCTGTCAAGTTCATGTATCGCTGTCCTGGCACCGGTCAATTCTTTGATGTCCCTGACCGATCCGATGTGATCCCAATGCCCGTGAGTTATCACTATCAATTTTATCTCCCCTGGATCGATGGAGAGCTTACCGAGCGCTTTCCTGAAAGCTCCAGCTTTGTTCGGTGTTCCACCGTCAATCAATATCAGGCTATCACCACGGATCAGATAACACCGGGTTATCCCCAGAACAATCGGTATTATGCGATTATTCATCTTCGTCAGCGTTCTTTTTTGTAATCATGAATTCACCGTACAATGCGGCTTCACGGAATCCGAGTTTCTTGTAGCAGGAAACAGCAGCGATATTGTCCGATCTGACGTTCAGACCTATATGCGCAACATCCATAAGAAGGGACTGGCAGACCCTGGCGGTGACAGTTCTGCCTAAACCTCTTCCCCTGAAATCCGGAAGGGTCGCTATGTTGCCAAGGGTACCCACTCCATACTCAGGAGAAAAAACATGTATGCCGCCAACACTGACAAGTTTCTTATCTCTTCTTATACCGAAGTACTGTCCCGTTTCGAGCATTCTGGGGTCAAACCAGTGCCCGGGGTAGCTCATTCTGTAGAATTCAAGAATTTCATCAGTATCCCCTCTGACCATGCGGATTGTTTCCCCGCAGTCTGTACCTGACACAATTCTGTCATCAAGAAGCGCCATTCTGGTGTATTTTCCATGCGATGCAATGGAATGAGTTAATTCGAATACGGATTCAAGACCGGGGCTGAAATGGCCGTAAAACGTTTCCGGAAGAACGTGATCAATAGACTCAAGTAATTTCCTCATCGCATCGGTATCCTCTGAAAGAGCGATCAGCGTCGGGAGTTCCATCCCTGTATAAAGCAGGACAACCGCATCGATCTCACCGCCGGATCTATGCCCGAACCAGCATGTGTAAGGCCAGAAGAAATCATCGAGATCCCCTATTCCGTATATATTGAGAAAAATATCCTTTCTGAGGAATTCTTCTATCTCAACTCTGTCGTGCAGATAAACGAAACCCTTGCTATTAATCATATCTATGTGGAAGTTACATTGAATTCAGGGAGTCCCACTGCGATGTGTTTCTTCACGGCACACTGCTCGGCTGAACGAATCAGAGCTTTTCGATACTTTTGAGGAAAATCAGCAGGAAGCCTGATATCAATATTCACCCTGTCAATCATCCTGGTTTCAGGGTTATGCTCTGCAGTCTGAATCAAACTTATGCCCTCAGCTGGAAGATCGTGGTGCTGGCAGAATGACAGTACATAGATTCCGGCGCATGTTCCCATTGATGCAAGAAAAAGATCAAACGGCTCAGGTGCTGAGCCATCGCCACCTTCGCGAACGGACTGATCGGTCATGATCGTAAAGTTTTCATATATGGCATTCACCCCTTTGCCGCCTGGAAATACGATTTCCATATCCATCCTGATGTGTCCTCCGTCCGGTGATGACCTGCTGCTGAACAGACTTCTGCAATTCGCTGTATATGAAATCTACTCAATTATCTCTTTTACTCTTCCGATCCTGCCGTCTTCCAGACGGACCTTGATACCGTGGGGATGTGTGGGAGATTTCGTAAGGATTTCCTTTACAACACCTTCTGTCAGTTTTCCCGACCTCTGGTCCTTCTTCAGAACGACCAGAACCTTCTTACCACATGAGATCATCATAATTAACGGGCCAGCGTGTTCCAGGGGATTCACTCCAGGACATGCGGTCAACAATCTCTCTTGCTATTTCAAGCTGTGAATCAGTAAGCATATCATGGATTTCACCAACAGCATACGCGATGAGATCATGTATGTCGCTTTCGTACCAGCCCCTGTCCTCCCAGATGAAGTAGATGGAGACAGGCATATAATAATCATCCACAAATTCCTCGAAAAACGCACGCCTGATGCCACCAATATCGTGATAATCTCTCAGATCCTCAATTTCATATTCAATATACGAGGTAAGCTCATTCAGATACATTATCTGTATTCTTGAGAGCTCCAGCCTGGTGAGCAGGTATGTAAAACCCCTGATATCCCGGATTTCATCCTCCCATGCGAAAATCCTTCGCACCCAGCTGTACTGGTGACGATAACGTCTGGATACATACTCCTGATAATTACTCATCGCATCGTCAAACTCATCAGGCTCAAGAAGTGATTCCTCCTCCGCAAACATTCTGAACTCCGAGAAGGACATACCCTCAGAGTCAATGAAAGATTCAAGCTGATCGGAAGAATCGAAACCCCTGTTTCCCCCGTGGGAGGAAAATGCGATTAATGCAATAACTGAAAATACGAAATGCTGCATGAACATATCTCCTTTCGGTATAACAGTTGTCCAGCTCCATATATCCGGATCGAAGAACATCGTTCCACATCTTTCCCCTTCCAGAAAAACGAAAGCCTTAAATAGACATACTGTCTCCGGAATAAGAACAGGTTATGGGATGATGTTAATGAGCTTGCCTGGAACGACTATCACCCTTCGCGGTTCGGAGCCGCCCAGAATCGCCATGATCTTCTCTTCGGAAAGCGCGGTTTTCTCTATCTCTTCCTTTGAGGCACCTGCCGGGAGAGTAATCCTTGCGCGGATTTTTCCCTTTACCTGAACGACCATCTCGATCGTATCGAGAATCAGGTCATTCTCGTTCCATGTGGGCCATTGCTGAATAATAACGGTCTCGCCCTGAAAGTTCATTCTATGCCAGAGTTCTTCACATATGAACGGTGTCATCGGAGACATAACTACAATGAGTTCTCGGATGGCTTTCCTCCAGAGATCTACTGCTGTTCCAGCCTTTTCTCTGTTGGCGGATAAGAAGTTCACGAATTCCATCAGAGCAGCGACACCTGTGTTGAAATTGAAACTGTCAATGTCTTCTGTAACTTTCTTCAGTGCTTTAGCAAGCTGGTAACGGAGTTCAGCGGCAAATTCACCGTCAGCAGGCTTTTTCTCCGGATCTGCCGTTTCATGAACTACGGACCATACCCGCTTGAGAAATCTGTAAGTACCGGCGATACCGTCTTCGCTCCAGTAAAGTTCAGCTTCAAAAGGTCCCATGAAGAGTATATAGAGTCTCAGAGCGTCAGCTCCGAATTTTTCCACCATTTCATCAGGTGTAACGATGTTACCCTTGGACTTGGACATCTTCTGTCCATCTGCTCCAAGTATCATTCCCTGATTCTTAAGAATCAAGAATGGTTCCGTGAAGTCAAGCATGCCTTCGTCATACATTACCTTGGTCCAGAATCTGGCATAGATAAGGTGCATGACAGCGTGTTCCGCTCCGCCTACATAAAGATCTACAGGCAGCCAGTACTTCACGGCTTCAGGATCAAACGGTCTCTCAATTTCAAAGGGAGAGGCAAACCTGAGAAAATACCATGAGGAGCAGACGAATCCTGCCATTGTATCTGTGTCTCTTCGAGCCGGACCTCCGCAAGCGGGACAGATCGTGTTCACCCATTCTTCAATCCTCGCAAGGGGTGATCGGCCGGTGTCATCCGGTTCGAAGTTTTTCATTTCCGGAAGCTTCACTGGGAGATTTCTATCCGGCACAGCCCCGCATTTATCGCAGTGGATAATCGGAATGGGGGCTCCCCAGTATCGCTGTCTCGATACGAGCCAGTCTCTTATCCTGTATCGAACCTCAGCTTTCCCGATACCTTTCTCAACCGCATATGCCGCCATCCTGATTCTGGCTTCGTCTGAATCAAGCCCTGAGAAAACCCCGCTGTTGAGAAGCTGACCGTCAGCGACTGTAGCCTCCTCCTCAACTCCCTGAGGTATGCCGTCAGGTGCTATAACTTCAATTATCGGTATACCGAATTTCCTGGCAAATGCGTGATCCCTTTCATCGTGCGCCGGTACAGCCATGATTGCAGCGGTCCCGTATCCGGCAAGTACATAGTCTGCGACGTAGAGAGGAATTTCCTTTCCATTGTACGGGTTGATCGCAAAGCAGCCTGTAAAGACTCCTGTCTTCTCCTTATCCGCGTCCGCTCTTCTCTCGACATCGTTTCTTGACATTGCTTTACTGACATAGGCCATAACCTCATCATGTTTTTCCGGGGCTGTCATCTTTTCCACATCCGGATGCTCAGGTGCAAGAACGCAGAAAGTAGCCCCGAATATGGTGTCCAGTCTGGTTGTGTATACGGGAAGCTCTATTTGCTCACCCGATGCAGGGTTCTTAACCATAAAGATGACGGAAGCGCCTTCCGATCTGCCAATCCAGTTTTTCTGCATGGCCTTGATGCCCTCAGGCCAGTCGAGATCATCAAGGTCTTCCAGGAGTCTGTCAGCGTACTCTGTGATCCTGAAGAACCATTGCTTCAGCTTCTTCCTGGTAACTTCTCCGTCACAACGCCAGCAGATACCACCGGCAGCTTCTTCGTTTGAGAGGACTATCCTGCAGTTAGGGCACCACATCTGGTCGCTTTCCGACTCATATGCGAGTCCCCTGTCGAAGAGAAGATTAAAAAAGTACTGGGTCCATCTGTAGTAATCAGGATCACTGGAATTGATCTCACGATCCCAGTCGTAACTTGCTTCAATCAGGTTAAACTGCCTTCGGTAGGTGTCGGAGTTTATCCTGGTCACTTCCGCTGGATGAGTACCTGTCTTAATGGCGTACTCCTCCGCAGGCTGTCCGAAAGCGTCCCATCCCATCGGATGAAGTACATTGAATCCGTCCATACGTTTCTTACGGCAGATAACATCTGTCGGGATGTAGTTCTTGCAGTGGCCCACAGACAGCCCCGCGCCGGACGGATAAGGAAAGTAGTCGAGGCAGAAAAATGATTCCTTTAAAGGATCAGTTCCGGTTTTGTAGAGACCCATCTTTTCCCAGAAAGGTTTCCACTTTTCCTCAAGCTCTCTGAAATCGTATGGATTCAAGGTCAGTCCTCCATGAATGTGATGGTGTCTTTTTTCGAAGAGCAAGTATGAAGAAATTTACAGCAATGGTAAAGTACAGCCGATACTATTTCCAGCAGGGAAGCAGAATCGTAAGTGATGAAAAGCCATCATCCGGTTTGAGAGTTCCTCCTGCGAGTCGGAGTATCAGGGAAAGAAGAAATATCTCAGAAGCCGGGTTCAGTCCGCTGCTGAAATCAAATGGCGCGCTGATATCAGAGAAATCATCCGATATTCCTGAAAGCACTCTCCCGTCCGAACACCGAAGATCTATCCTTACAAATTGCTCCGTTCCCTTATTGAGATCAACAGGTTCCCTGATTTCTTTCCTGCTGACAAGTGATACATTGAAAACCGAACTGCTGCTGGGGCAGATAACATGGCACAGCTGTATTGTCACTTTCTTAAGAAGATCAATATTACCACAGATATCATACAGTTCACCCGATATGGATATGTTCGGAGGCAGCAATCCATTCTCCAGAAAGGCTGATTTGATACTGTCCAGGAATAATTCAGGATCTATCTGCTCAGGTACATAATTCCAGACGGTCTGAAGCAGTCGAAGGTATAGATAATCTTTATTCAACCCCTCAAAAGCATATCTCGCAGTATTAAGTACAGCAGCAACAGGGTGACCGGGATTAAGAACTTCCTTTATCCGAATGAAACCCCTGCCTATGGAAGTAGAAAGATCATCAAGCACATCAAGAAGCGCGTAGGAAGCGCTTTCACTTTTATCAAGATATTCAAGTTGAGAAATATATGATGGCTCAATTACAGGCCACCAGATAATAATCGGTTCTGCATCAAGTCCATTAAGAGCGACAGCAGTAACCTGCAACTCGTCTCCGCTCTCGGTTTTCAAAAGCATATCCAATCGCCCAATCTTGAGGATACCCATCATCATTGAATCAAGATACACCCAGTCCGAGCCTTTGAATACATCATATATTGATCTGTTTGAAATAATACCATCTGTAACCTGAATCCAGGTCGAGAGCAGAATTCTACCATTGCTGTTTGTGATAAGGAATTTACCAGCTACCTTTTCCGCCAGGAAAGCAAGACGTCGTCCGATAGCTGTTTTCTCAAGTTCACCACATGTCCTGGCGACATTTCTCGCAAAATCCTTCAGAGCGGAGTAATCTTTACCTCCCTGAAACAAACACTCTCCTAATGAGTCTGTATCGGTTTCAATTGCAAGTCTCCAGCGATGAGGCACTATTTCTTCTGATTTGGGATCGTACGAAGTTCTTGTGATGGGATTTATTCCTCGAATGCTAAGAGTAATCCTGGATGCGCCGGAAATCTCAAGAAAAGCAGTTGCTGCAGCTTCCACAACCTTCGTTCTGTCTGATGCGGAAAGCAGTGCAGATGTTCCTCTGCTAAGGGCTGTATACATATCGGCTGCCTTCTTTGCTGCCTGTATGCTGTAAATGTCATCTGACTTGATTCCGGATACAATCACAACAGGTTCAAGCTTTCCGCCTTCCACTGATTCAGTCCTTGAAAGACGCCACGCACACCTCGTTGTGATTCCATCCTGATTAGTAACTTCCCAAGATTCAGGATACTCAGATACTCCATTTCGCGCAATCCTCTGTACCGCGGCTATTCCTCCAATATCATCAAACAGAACACTTGCAGCCAGCTCAGTCCGACTTGTAGCAAGATCAAAAGAAACTCCAGTAATTGTTTCCATCGAATCATTCCAGAGAATGACAGACCAGTCGACTCTGAAAACAGCAACCGGGATATCAAGGGCAGAGATAATACTGCCGGCAAGTTTGCTCTGTCTGATCAGCAGAAGATCCAGATGCTCAATTTCCGTTGTTTTATCAGCGGAACTCAATAGAAGTTCAAGCATCATTGTGGATATTTCCGCAAGAGAAAAAACCTCTGGTCCAGCCGCATTATCAACATCAGCCGCAATTACGTAACCATAGTTTTTCTCATTCGATTCTATTGGAAATATGAAACAAGTCTGAAACCAGGAATTAAGGATTCCGATCTCGTCTCCAATGAGCTGATACTTTGAATGAGATTCAATCATAAAAGAGGCAAGGCGCAGGTCGGAAAAAGATTCCGGAGCATCCCCGGGCCATTCCGCAGTTTTTCCTGCAAGCTCAATATTACCCAGAGCATCTGAAATATAGACCGCAACCGCTTTTGCAGAAAAAGAATCACGCAGTACTTCAGTTATCCTGTTCAGATTGTCAGATTGATCGGAGAAGAATATCGATGCAATTGTGTTTATATCCTTGATCTTGTTCCGGTAAGTATTGTACTTATCCAAAAGGATCGATTTCTCGGATACATCTTCAAAAATCCCGACAGCATAGAATACAGATCCGGATTCCTCTACAATAGGTTTGATATTCTGTGAAATGACCCTTCTGGTTTCATCTGGAAGGATGAATCTGACTATCCTTGCCATTTCATTCTCTCTATTACCACTATTACCATGACCATTAAAAAGAGTTCTGGTCTGATCCTCGACAATGGCATAACATTCCCTCGGAAGAATTTCATTCAAATGAATGCCCAGAAGATTCTCGACAAGACCGAACATCCGGCCAAATGCACGGTTAGCCACAAGTATCCGATAATCCTTGTCAAACAGTACCAACCCCGTACTCACTGAATGAAAGTAAGCCTGATTCATTTTTCTGCTTGTTCTCAAACGGTTTTCTGCCTGAAAGCTCTCGGTTGTCTCAAAACAGGTTCCAATAACTCCTTGTCCTCCTGGGGAGAAAGTACTGTCAACTCTCCTCTGACCGTCAAGGTGACATTCAACTCTGATCTGCTTTCCATCAAGAACCATCTGAATAACGTTTTCCCATGAGTACAGGACCGGAGAGGTGAGCACATCCTGAAGCTGCTTTCCCATAACATGCTGTTTGGGAATTCTGAAGATACTTGTCATAGCCTTGTTCCAGAGAACAACATTCCCGGTTCTGTCAGTAACCACTACACCGGCTCCAAGTTCATCGAGCATGATATTGCCGCCATCCTGAAGATCCGGCGTATCGAACAGCAGTATTTCAGCACGGCCATTTTCAGTACATACAGTTCCTGTGAATGATGAAGTGGATATCTGAACAGGCACTTCAGGTAACCCACTGGAAAGAATGCCTGCTAATTCCGCAGGTAACAGGGTCAATGGGTCCGGGGAATTTATCAATCTTCTGGAAGAAACACCCAGTATTCCGGCACTGTCTCCGGATACAAGTACAATTCCTGAATCAGGTATCCAGGCAATTCTTACCCACCCGCCTGAAGCCTGGGAGGATTTGGATCCTTTATTCATTCTTCCTGCAACCGCGCTTTAGAGTATGTAAGTCATACCGAAACAGAATTGTGTCCAGGAGTCATCAACAATATCAGAATATTCGTGCGGGAAAGATGTGCCTTTCCGGGATCTTCCGCTGTGAAACATAGCACACTCAAACATAATCCTTTTAAAGGTGTAATTTCCACCTACAGAAAATGCGGTTCCAACACGGTTCATATTCTCACCCTCGTAGAACCCGACTCCGGCGAACAGGTTAACATCTCTCCGGATAGGAGCTTCCAGAGACAGTTTGCCATTGAAATAGTTAGCTTCAAAAATACTGATAACTTCACCTTCAAAACCCATTCTGATGTTGTGTATATGTTCAGCTCTCGCTCTTCCCGCAATGGAAATACGAGACTCGTAATGATCCGATCCGGATGTATAAGACGCACCAATTCCAGTTGCATCGTCACCAATAAGAATCCCTGCATGGTAACAGAAATCACTGGCTTCCCAGCTCCAATTGGATATTGAGTCTACCTCGGGAGTGTAGAGACGATCAAATATGTAAATGTATTCGGCTTTACCTAATCTCATTCCAGCTGACATGCCAACGACAAAATTGTTTTTCAGGTCCCATGACAAACCGCCAAGAGCTTCCCAGAGACCACCTGAAGCATCAAGAGTCTCAATTATGTCAATACCCGGATGACAGGGATCATCGGGCATATAGTGCGTGCCATTGTACTGGTGGTCGGATACCTTTGCAAAACCACCGGAGAGGACGATATCCGGCCCGGTACGAAACGCAATAGCTCCGGATAGAGAACCCAGACCAATATCAGACCGCTGTACTATGTAGGTACTGTCAATAACTTCCTCGGTCCAGGCAATTGAAGATGTGGAAATCGATCCTTCAAATCGATCAATACTGTGAAGAGAGGCTGGATTCAAAAACAGAGCAGTGGGTCCATCTGAACCGAAGACTCTGATGCCAACCATGGCAGCCGACCTGATACTGATAACGTCAATGCTGTTGCCCATATTAAGAGCATCATGGTATCCATATCCCTCACTGCTTCCCACAAAACAGAATACTATGAACAGTTGCAGCAGTATCATGCTGATTATCGAATCGGTACCTGTACGAATAGATACTCGGGATGGGCTCAGTTTCATTGAACGGTCCTTTCGTATTGGCGTGGTATTAATTGATTTTAATTAAATGGAAGATACTACTGCATAGACTGAGAATCAATGTTGCGCCGAGCATGGGTATATATATATTTTTAGGGTTAACTGAAAGGATTTTTATGGAACAGACCCTTGTTATTCTGAAACCCAACGCTGTGCAAAGAGAGCTTATCGGCAATCTGATTTCACGGTTTGAACAAAGAGGTTTGAAAATCACCGCAATGAAGCTATGCATTATCTCTACCGAGACGGCGGAACGTCATTACAGGGAACACCTGGGAGAAGCATTCTATGAAGGTCTGATTTCATTTATTACCAGTGGCCCCTCGGTGATAATTGTACTGGAATCACTTGCTGCTGTAAACATCGTCAGATCAATGGTTGGAGCAACAAATCCAGCTGATGCTGCCCCTGGAACAATAAGAGGGGACTATGCAACTTCACCCGGACATAACATGATCCATGCATCTGATTCAACAGAATCCGCACTGAGAGAGATAGAATTGTTTTTCTCACCTGATGAGATAATGAGCTACAAATTGTCTGTCAGACCCTGGTTGTAAATTCAGAACATACAGGGCTAAGGATTCCAGTTAAGTCCTACAGACAATATTGATGAAGAGAGCTTGATATCTTCGGCTTCGGTATAGCCAAACGCGATTCCACCTTTGTCAATAGATGAGCAGAAATAGGCTGAGTTCAGAGTAAGCTTTCCAAATGCTATTCCAACTCCCAGCGCAAGACCAATTCCCTTACGTCTGACTTCATCTCCTCTGTCACTGAATGTGAAAGCCCCTCTGAATGTGAGAGAACCAGCAGGATGAAACTGACCAATGATTCGGGCCTGCAGTTCGTTGGCGTCACCCGGATCAATTATCTCAATCTCCCCGCCAAAAGCTCCCTGTTTAAACTCACCTGTATACAGAATTGCCCCTGCAGCTATTCTTCCATCGTAATGCTCACTCGGGGAAGCCCAGGAAACACCCAGACTTGCCAGGCTGAGAGGAATTATTATTCCTGCATGCCAGCAAAAGGAGCGAGAGTCCCAGCCCCATGATATGAGAGTATCGTTTTCAGGATCTTTTCTGTCCAGATATGTAGAATCAAAATCGACCTTACCGAAACGAAGCCCCCCGGAAAGGCCTACATTTATCCAGGATGCGGGTCTCCATGAAAATCCGGCGGCTGATTCATAAAGGCCCCCTGAAACAGTTAATTCCATGGTCTCTATGATTTCACCGTAGTACGGACTGCCCGGATTTCCATCACGTATATGGTAAATACCGTCGAAGGATGAATCGGTTATTCGGGCAATTCCCGCGGCAACGGCAAGTCTGGAATCTGGCTGAAACTTCATTGCAGCACTGAGATTACCCAGAGCAATCCAGTTACTCATGTTTCTTCCGGAGCTGTCTTCAACTGTTTCTACCAGCACAGCAGGACCAATAGACATTGTTAAAGAAGTTCCTGGAATCCTGTAGATTTCTGCAGGATTGGTCAGAATGGAAAGAGCATCACCGAAACCTATTGCTCGCGCTCCTCCAAGACCAAGAGATACAGCGTTAAATCCGGGAATCGGACTGCCATTCCCATGAGCGTCTACATATCCGAATGCAAAGACAATTCCTGGAAAAAGCAACAGCATCAACAATATCATATTAGCGAATAATCTCATCGAATCCCCTGATTTCTGCATGAGGGACCGAGTATAGATGAGCTGCCGGCGGTAAAACCACCGGCAGCTCATCTCAACATCCAATCAAACAGAGAAGTTCTCAGTAACGTAATTGTACCCTTTCAGAACCGCTTCCTCATTCATCTTCAGGACTTTATCCGGCTTTCCAGCGAACAGCGAGGGTATGAGCGTAACGATCTCCTTCGGATCGAATAATCCTGTAATTGCTGCAAATGCGCCGACACTGACCATACTCTGTACCCTTGTATCTCCCAGCTCATCAGCCATTCCGGTAATGGGTACATTATAGATATCAACATCATTGCGGGTAGGTTCGATATCAATAAGTGTACTGTTGTACATGAGTGCTCCGCCAGGAATCATGATTTTCTCAAATTTCTCCAGGCTTGGCTGATTCATGGCAATAATCATATTGGGTTCCGTGACTTCGGATGCACCAATAGTGTCTTCCTGTATCTTAACCGAACAGTTCGCGGTTCCGCCACGCATTTCCGGACCGTAAGATGGAAGCCAGCTGACATTATAACCATATTCCATACCGACATTCGCAAGAACGATTCCTGTAGACATTATTCCCTGTCCACCGAAACCGCTTACGCGAAGGGATATTTTCTTGATATTCGCTTCAGTGTTCTTCTGAATCGTGCTGGCTTTGAAGTCGCCGTAGCCGAATATCTTCTTCACTTCCTCGGGATCCATCACCGGAACCGGACGTTCGATTGTTTCCGCTTCCTCGGATATATCTCTGAGAACACCGAGTGGAAATCTTGGGACCATTCTCTCCTTGATCCACTGCTGACTCTGTAATGAATCCTTCTTCCAGCCGCTCGGACACATACTGAGAACTTCAACAAGGGAGAATCCCTTCTTGTCCTTCGCGTTCATGATTGCCTTGCGAACAGCAATTCTGGTTTTTCTGATATTCACCATATCCTGAAGAGATGTTCTTGCTATATAGACAGGAGCTGTGAATGTGTTTATCAACTCACACACCTGTATAGGATATCCGTCGGTCTTTACATTGCGACCGTATGGAGTTGTGGTCGTCTTCTGTCCTTCCAGAGTTGTTGGAGCCATCTGTCCGCCTGTCATACCGTAGATGGCATTGTTGACAAAGAAGACAGCCATGTTCTCGCCTCTGTTAGCAGCCTGATTGATATTGTTGCCTCCGATAGCCGCGAGATCGCCGTCACCCTGATAACTTATGACTACCGAATCCGGATTTGCTCTTGAAACCGCTGAAGCAACTGCGGGAGCTCTTCCGTGAGCAACCTGAAGGTTGCCTGTGTGGAAATAGTAGTACGCGAATACACTGCAGCCGACCGGACTTATGATTATCGTTTTCTCGACCAGATCAAAGTCCTCGAGAGCTTCGGCTATCAGTTTGTGCAGTATACCGTGACCGCATCCGGGGCAATAATGCGTTCTGTCCTTTTCAGCTCCGGGTTTGTGTTTGTATACGTTGATGAATCCCTTTGGTTTTCTGAGTACTGTCTTTTTTTCCATGTTACACCCCGTAAAGCTCGGAGATCTTCGCGAGGATCTCCGTGGCAGAAGGAACGTTTCCACCGAGCCTGCTGTACAGGTCGGAAATCATTTTCCCTTTCAGTGCCAGATTCACGTCATCAACAAGCTGGCCAGTCGACATCTCGACTGTAAGGATACCCTTTATTCCTTTGTCCGGAAGCTGAGCAATCTCATCTACCGGGAATGGGAAAAGTGTTATGGGTCTGAAAAGTCCGAGCTTGATGCCATTCTCTCTTGCTGTGTCAACAGCTGATCGAAGTACACGACTTGAACTGCCGTAACCGATTGTCACGATTTCGGCGTCATCCATCATATATTCCTCTACCAGAACTTCATTCTTCTGGATGGTTTCGTACTTCTTCTCGAGTTCTCTGTTCCATCTTTCAAGATCGTCATGATCAAGATAGATGGAATTAATCAGATGCCTTGATTCAGCAGTTCCTTTTACAGCCCAGTCACTCTTATCGGGAAACCTGGTAACAGGCTCCGGAAGATCAACAGCTTCCATCATCTGTCCGATAACTCCGTCTGTAAGTACAAATACGGGATTTCTATATTTATCCGCAAGCTCAAAAGCCAGCATCGTCAGGTCACACATTTCCTGGGCAGAGTTGGGAGCCAGAACAATATTGCGATAATTGCCGTGTCCACCGCCTTTTACAACCTGGTTGTAGTCACTCTGCTCCGGACCAATATTCCCAAGACCAGGTCCCCCGCGCATTATATCGACTATTACACATGGAAGCGCTGAACCGGCGCAATACGAAATTCCTTCCTGCTTAAGGCTGATACCCGGACCGGAACTGCCGGTCATCACCCTCTGTCCGCAGCCTGAAGCTCCGTAAACCATATTTATTGCAGCTACTTCACTTTCAGCCTGGAGGAAAGTCCTGCCAAACTTCGGGAACAGAGCGGACGCAGACTCCGCAATCTCGCTGGCAGGAGTTATTGGATAGCCGTAATAGGCTTCACATCCTGCCAGAATAGCACCATAAACCGCAGCGTAGTTTCCTTTCATCAGCATGCGAGGCATTCAGCTCACCTCCTCTGGTACATAATCCTTCAAATAGACGGTAACCGCGCTTGGCTCAGGACACGTATAGAAACAGTTGCCGCATCCTATGCAACCTTCACCGACATACTCCGAGAAATGAAAACCTTTTGAGTTCAATTTCTCTGAAATGACAAGTACTTTTTTCGGACAAGCTGCAATACAGAGCTTGCATCCCTTACAGATGTCCGAATCAATCACCGGAAACGGGTATTTCCTGCTTTCACTCAATGGGAAACCTCCTGGTCCTTGTTAAACGCTATAGTGTCTGTTGGACATAGCGTGTAAAGATTGTTCAATAATCACTTCAAGTCAACATAAATGAAGGAAAAAGACTGTAGAATCTGCTTACGGATATGTGAATATCTCCGAGCCATCAGTCGAAATGATGAAATCCCCCTGGATGTCGGTTCTCATAATTTCCGCTCCATAATTCTCAAGCCTGTTTATCACCTCGGCCGTCGGATGTCCGTATGGGTTACCGCTGCCTACTTCGATAGCAGCATATGCCGGATCAACCTTCTGCAGCCAGGTCCAGGATGTTGAAGTATTTGAACCGTGATGCCCGACTTTCAGTATCTGTGCTGAAATATCCTCTATTATGCCCTGTTCAACCGCATCAAGAATAACATTCTCACCTCCTGACGTTTCAAGATCTCCGGTGAAAAGAAAGGATACGCTGCCGTAAGTTACTCTGAGCGTGATAGAGGCGTTGTTCATGTTCCCTGAATTCAGCGGGTCTACAGGATGCAGGCATTCAACTGTGATTTCCTCTCCCCATTGAAGGACATCTCCCCTTCTGGGAATTACATAGTCAGCTCCATTATCAATAATAGCATCAAGGTAATCTTCATAAATCCATGAAGCGGAGTATGGCCAGCCTGAATCCCATACAGTTTCAACCGGTACTGCCTCGAGTACAGCGACAAGACCACCGATATGATCGGAATGCGGATGTGTTCCCACCATTCCATCAAGGCTGTCAACACCGAGACTGTCAAGGAGAGGAAGGACTTTCTGTTCTCCGCAGCTCCAGGTACCGGTCAAGCCCTGTCCACCGTCAATCAGATAGTACAAATTATCCGGAGTTCGAAGGAGAATGGCGTCGCCTGAATAGGAGCCATAACTGGGATCAATGAAGAACACGGTCAGCAACGGGGTGATCTCCGGAGTTGTAATACTGAACTCGTTACTCCATGAACTCAGCTGGCCTTCATTCCATGTCTGTACAGCGTAGTAGTAGGTCGTAGATCCGGTGACATCGTTGTCCTCGAAAATCACATCTCCAATTTCCTGTGTGACAGCTGCAACTTCTGCCGAAGACGGATCATTCTCAATTCCGGGGATGGATGATCTGTAAAGAACGTAGGAATAAAAGTCCGAGTCGGGGCAGATGGTCCATTCAAGTGTTACCTGTGCCCATGACATGTCACCAGTGTAAGCTGCGATCAGGGTTGAGGGTGTGGGTGGATCAGTCGAAGGAATGGTCAACGATTCCTCGTTGCTCCAGGAATCCAGGTCCTGGATATTGACGGTTCGGAGAACGTAATAAAGAGTTGAACCCTCCTGCAGATTGTCATCGATCCAGGATGTTTCAGAAACAGAGGTGAATACAACACTGGTATCGGCACTTCCGGGATCAGATGCTATTTCCGGAGAATCCGATCTGTATATTTCGTACCATGCAAAATTATCATCTGGGCACTGAGTCCAGACAGCATGTGCCGAATATCCGTTTCTGCCGGCACTGTAATCAATCGAAAATTGCCTATCCGGTGCATGCACTATCTCAGTCGATTTCTTTCCTGACAGCAAATTGCCTTCCTGGATCTCAATGATGAGAATTGATGGAGTTGGTTTGTTTATCTGTACAGGCCCTGCAGCGTCCCCGCATGAAGTAAGAACGATGATTACAGCGACTGCAGGAATAAGAACAGGAAGAATTCGTTTCATAAAATACCTTTCAAATGCAGGGAAAATATATCGAAATGGAAGACAAATCGCCATTTTTTCATGTTATGAAATAGTTCTTATAGAATCTTGTTCCAGCCAGCCGGAACTTCTCTGTAACCTGACAATTCAAGAGGAAGCGTATCATTATCCCACATGGTAAACCGGACTGCTCTGCATCCACTCGTTTTCAGACAATCCTCAAGAGATTCCAGAAATCGATGCACCTCACATTCCCTTGCGATATCAACGGAGGAGATATCTGTTACAACCCCGAGGCACATTGAAAGACCTGCAAGCCGATTTCCGGCAACTTCAAGAAAGTACTCTCCTTTGCCAACCTTTTGAAGCCGTGGAGTAGTTAGAATCCTAAATCTTTTCTGTCTTTTTCTAAGTATGTATACTGTAACCATATATAGCACAATAAAAGAAAGCACAGCTGGAAGAGCAGATACACTGCCGTTCAGAAACATGATAATCGTCAACAGAATGCTATGGGTCAGAAATAGAAAACCCATCCCTGCAGACATATCCCTGGAAAATTCTCTGCCTGCTGAAAACCCTGCAAACCTTTTTATCTGAGAAGCAAGCCATGGTTTACCTGCAGCAGTTGAAATAAGAAGAACACCTGCAAATACAATCTCCAGTAGAATATAGCCAGCTCCGTTGTAACCTCTTGCAGCCAGAACCTCTCCGGCCAGACCCGCACCTGCAAGCACAGCCCCCTCCAGGATGAGGGAGGGATGCTTCGTCCCACGGAAAATAAGGAGAAAAAGGAATTCTCCCAGTCCGAGGGATATAACGAGAAGAGCAGCAGAATATCCTGACAGGAAAATATCCGCAGCCAGATATCCAACCAGTACCACAAGCGTCGGGATCATAGAAACTCGCTACTCTGTTTCAGAATTATCCTCTTCTGATGAAACGAGTTCAAGTATGAAATCATCTCCATCCGTATCAAGGAGAACTTCCTGGCCTGGGAGAATACTCCCGTCGATAATAGCTGTTGCGAGTTCATTCTGTACATGTTTCTGCAGTACACGTTTCAGAGGCCTGGCTCCGAATGCCGGATCGTATCCTATCCTGGCAAGAAGATCTATTGCTGATTCGGATGAAAGAAGAGCAATATTCTGTTCTCCGAGAATTCTGTTCAACCTCGAAAGCTGGATTTCCACGATCTTTCTGATCTCATCCCGGCCAAGCGGACGGAACACAATTATGTCGTCTATCCTGTTAAGAAATTCAGGTCTGAATCTGGTGCCAAGTTCCCGCTTTGCTCTTTCTGTCAACTCCTTCTGCGATAGTTTTCCAGCTGTTTCAGCTATCCAGTCACTCCCCAGATTGCTTGTCATGATTATAACGCTGTTGCGGAAATCCACAGTTCTTCCCTGCCCGTCAGTAAGACGGCCTTCATCCAGGATCTGCAGAAAAATGTTGAAAACGTCCTGATGCGCTTTCTCGATCTCATCGAAAAGAATCACGGAATAAGGATTTCTCCTGACTGCCTCTGTCAGGTATCCTCCCTCATCGTATCCTACATATCCGGGAGGTGCCCCTATCAGGCGGGAAACAGAATGCTTCTCCATGAACTCACTCATATCGATTCTGATCAGTGAGTTCTCATCATCAAACAGGAAATCTGCAAGTGATCGTGCAAGCTCGGTCTTGCCCACTCCGGTCGGTCCCATGAAAATAAAGCTTCCGAGAGGTCTGTTCGGATCCTGCACATTCGCTCTCGCTCTCCTGACTGCCTCCGCTATAGCGGAAACTGCTTCATCCTGCCCGATAACTCTTTGATGAAGCTCGTCTTCAAGTGTGAGAAGACGCTGCTTCTCGCTTTCCATCAGTCGGGAGACAGGAATGCCTGTCCACCTTGAAACTACCTCCGCGATGTTGTCGGCTGTGATCTCTTCGGAAAGCATGGATCCACACTTCTGAATGTCTTCCAGCTTCTGCCTGAGATCTGACGTTTTCTCTTCAAGTTCATGGAGATTTCCATACCTTATTTCAGCTACCTTTTCAAGGTCACCCTGCCGTTCAGCGATCTTTGATTCTCCTCGAAGATCCTCTGCCTCCCTTGCGAGATCCCTGATCCTGTCAATGAGATCCTTCTCATTTTTCCAGCGCAATTCAAGTGCAGTTCTCTCCTCCCCAAGCTCAGCAAGCTCCTTTTCAATAGCCTCAAGTTCTGCCCGACAACTCGAATCATCCTCTCTTCGCAAACCTTCCCGTTCTATCTCCAGCTGTATGATTTTCCGCCTGATTTCATCGATTTCCTCGGGCATACTGTCGATTTCAATTCGGAGTCTGCTCGCAGCCTCGTCCATCAGGTCAATCGCTTTATCAGGAAGAAATCTATCAGTTATGTAACGGTCAGAAAGAGTGGCCGCGGCAATCAGGGCAGCGTCCTGAATGATGATTCCGTGATGACTCTCATATCTTTCCCTCAGTCCTCTTAGAATACTGATTGTATCCTCAATAGAAGGTGGTTTGACCATAACCGGCTGGAATCTTCTTTCAAGAGCAGCATCCTTTTCAACATGCTTTCTGTACTCATCCAGGGTTGTCGCGCCTATACAATGCAATTCCCCTCTGGCCAGAACCGGTTTAAGCATATTGGCCGCATCAACAGCCCCCTCTGCTGCCCCCGCTCCTATCAGAGTATGCATTTCGTCAATAAATAGAATTACTCTGCCTTCTGATGCCGTAATTTCTTTCAGTACTGATTTCAGTCTTTCCTCGAATTCCCCGCGGAATTTCGCTCCGGCTATCAGCGCACCCATATCCAGAGACAGTACCCGTTTATCAGTCAATGTTTCCGGCACATCACCTTCAGCGATGCGGCGCGCAAGTCCTTCAACTATCGCGGTTTTACCGACACCTGGCTCGCCAATGAGAACCGGATTGTTCTTACGTCTCCTGCCAAGAACCTGCATTACTCTACGGATCTCGTCATCTCTTCCGATTACAGGATCCAACTTTTCCTGACGGGCCATTCTCGTAAGATCTCTTGTGTATTTCTCAAGCGATTTATAGTTGTCTTCGGAGGTTTCGGTATCAATTCTGGAAGATCCTCTTACCGCAGCCAGAGCTGAAAGAAAATCTTTTTCAGAGATACCGATGGATTCAAAGACATCAGATATCCTGCCCCCTTCTTTTAACAGACCAAGGAACAGATGTTCTCTGGCGACATATTCATCTTTCATCTTGAATGCGATTTTCTCTGCAGCGCCTAACACCTTGATCATCGTTCTTGACATGCGGGGCTCAGTGCCGCCCTGAGTCTTTGGCAGCGATCCAAGAATCCCGGCGACTTCGTTTATTATCCTGTTCCGGTCAATCTCCAGACTGTCAAGTACACCTGCAATAACATTCTTCGAATCATCAAGAAGCACTGATGCCAGATGAACCGGGGCAATCTCGGGATTGCCTGCTTCAATGGCAAGGTTACCTGCTTCCTGGATTGCTTCCTTTGATTTAATCGTTAATTTTTCGAAATCCATAAACAACTTCTCCTTTGCATAACATATAGATGCAAGTCTCAAATCAGGCAACCGGTCAATGGGGGCCGGGCCTAACATTTAAACATTTTCTAACTTCGCCCCAAGGGGACATGCACTCTATGATGCGTGTCCCCGCAAAAAAAAATGTTTAGATGTTAGGCCCGGCCCCCACCCGGCCCCCGCCGCGATGCTTTACCGTTGCGACAAAAGGTGGTAGTTTCCACGGAATTCCGTATTGCTTGAATGTATAAAAAATCAGGAAGGAATATTATGGTAAAAACTGGAATAGTCGGACTTGGATACTGGGGCCCCAACCTGCTCAGGAATATTTACGCCAATCGCAGGAATGGCGGTCTTGTCATATGCGATTCCAACGCTGCGCGTTTGAAAAAGATGGCCGGACACTATCCGGATATTAAAAGCACCAGAAATTACCAGGATCTGATCGACAACGATGATCTGAATGCTATTGTTATTGCCACTGACGTTTCCTCTCATTTTCCGCTGGCAAAGCAGGCTCTTCAGGCAGGAAAACATGTTTTTGTTGAAAAACCTTTCGCTAAATGTATAGAGGAAGCTGAAGAACTGGTTGATCTAGGGAGAAAAAACGGACTGGTCACCATGGTTGGACATACGTTCATGTTCTCTCCTCCCGTAATCAAGACCAAGGAAATAATCGACAGCGGAGATCTCGGAGACATTCATTTTATAACATCGAGCAGAGTAAATCTGGGTTTGCATCAGAAGGATGTATCAGTTATCTGGGATCTCGCCCCGCACGATTTTTCAATGCTTTTCTACTGGCTGAATGAAGAACCGCTCGAAGTAAATGCATTCGGTCATGCATATGTTCTTAATGAAATACCGGATGTAGCTTTTATTGATCTGGCGTTCCCAAGCGGTTCAATAGCCAATGTCCAGGTTTCCTGGCTCTCACCCTCAAAATTAAGAAGAACTGTTATTGTCGGGAGCAGGAAGATGCTTGTATACGATGACACTGAACCTCTTGAAAAAATCAAGATCTACGATAAAGGTGTTGAAGTAATTGAACCGGAAAGCTTTGGCGAGTATCAGCTCTCCTACAGAACGGGAGATATTGTTTCACCCAAACTCGACACAAGCGAACCTCTCGCGAGCGAAATGGAAGAATTTCTCCGTTGCATTGAAACCGGCAGTACTCCCAAATCGTCAGGAGCCGAGGGACTTGCGGTTGTACGAGCACTTGAGCTGGCTGATGACAGCCTGAAGAAGGCTTTCAGAAAGGAATAAGCAGGATGGATTCATCTGTACAGCTCATAACCGATGAACTGTACCTCTCGAATAAAACTGCTGATCCACTGGAACTGGCTGTTCTTGCAGGTTCGATGCTGATCCTTCTGGGTGACCAGAATACAATAGCCCCGAAACTTGCCGCTATTCTGGCGGGAAGAAGCAGCCCTGTTTCAGGCAGGGTCCTGATAGGTGAGCAGCATCTGGATGTCATGAGTCATGACGCAAGAGGTCTCACAGCATATGTATCTGCGAGTTTTTCATGTCCCGGTGGTGTAACGGTCTCAGGATACCTTGAACTTGCTGCGGCAGCGGCCGGTTTCAGCGGAAAGGATTCTGAGGAAATCCTCTCTCAGCTGTATAACTGGTGTTCTCTGACAGATTACAGGGACACTCCTGTAGAGGATCTATCAGCTGATCTGAGATTTTTCACCGGTTTCGCAGCAGCCTGCCTTCCTGTTCCAAAGGTTCTGATCCTTCAGGGACCATTTCCAATTGATCTGCATCCACTCCTGGAAGACCTCTGTGACAGTAATTGCGCAGTTGTTGCGTCAGTTCCCGGATTGGAGTATGTGCCACAATCATCTCAGAGAATTGCTCTGTGCAGTAAATACAGCGTTGCCCATATTATTCGCTTCCAAGAACTTGCCGATGCGTGTTCTTCCCTCATTCGTGTGAGGGTACTTTTCTTTCCGGCATTGCCCAGATCGGTAATGGAAAGCCTTAAAGGTGCAAGAAATATTATAGCAGTAGAAGGCGGATATCAATTCAATCACTCTAACCTGTCTGCAGCGGTCACAAATCTGGCGAACCTGGCCAGAGCTAATTCAAGGCAGATCGCAGGTCTGGAAATCAGATCTCCTTCTTCAGAGGAACTGATGGACTTTTTCTCTGAAGATGAAGACACTGGAGAGGTGGATCTTTTTTGCGGGGAAGATCTGGACATCTGAGAACCTGGATCAGGGTGCTCCAGCTCATGTCCGAATGGGCTGTGAACAGGCAGGCATTTCTATGGATCCTGCTTGCGGCACCGGTTGCGGCCTGGATATTTCCCGGCCAGACACGAGTTGATCCTTTGACTCTATTGATTTCCTGTGTTGCTTATGCAGCGCCAGCAGCATTTCTTATGGGATGGCCGGAGTCAACTGCAAGGAAAGCCCTTGCAGAACTGCTGTTCCCTTCAAAATCGGGAAAAGTCGCTCTCCTGCTTCCTGAGATTGCACTTCCATTCCTGGCCGGTGTTCTTCCTTCTCTCGTGCTTGCAGCGCTATGGGGAATGAGACTCGATATTATCCCATGGCAGCTGTGGGTCGTTATTCCCTTTTCGACCATGACTGCGGTTTCTCTTCTTTTTATCCTTGAAGAATATCTGCCATTCAGCGGAAGAATTCTATTTCTAATGGCATTAATGTCACAGGCAGTTTCAGCAGCGTGGACACTGTCACCTGTTTTTCAGTTGCTTATTCCACATGGGTACATACTCTGGACTCTTAGATGGATTGAGGGAAGTGGAGCTGCTTTTCACGGTGATATCTACGTCTTCTTTGCGGTACTGGAAGGAATAGGGCTACTGCTGCTCGCCTCCAGAATTCTTTCGAGGATGCCTGAAATTCAACCCGACTGATCAATCTTTCCGGATACCCATTTCGAATTACTAATCAGAAATCGCCTTGGAAGTTCTGCTGCTTTTGTAACGCCAATCCGTACCGTTCTCACAATATCCACTTCTTCCCTGAAACAGGGCATCTGGATCTGAATTTCACCGTTCGTCAGACAAACACCGGAAAGACTCCTGTCGATAGATAGCGCCTGACAGAGTTTTCCGGGTCCGCTGCAGAGATCAGTCGTTTTTCTAACCATCCGGTTCTTTTTCATGAGTTCGACCCCTTCAACAGGTTGAAGAGCTCTGATCAACACTGCTTCACCGCTGTTTTCCATTCCCGAGGTTACATTGAAACAGTTATGAATACCGTAGATCAGGTACACGTAAGCCATACCCCCTTTCTCGAACATCGGCCAGTTGCGATCTGTCCTGCCGCCAAAAGCATGGCTAGCCGGATCATCCTCTGTGTAGCTCTCTGTTTCAACGATTATGCCGGTGATTAATCCATTCGGGGTATCTCTTCTTAATATGCACCCGAGGAGAGCCGGAGCTAGCGTTACCGCATCTTTGAGGAAGAATTCCTCCGGCGGAGAGATATACTCGTTCAGCGCAAACATCTCCTCAAATGGAGTTCCGGTATCCTTCCACAGTTCCAGGCGGTCAAGGAGCTGTAACCCCCAGGTTTACAAGGGAGGGAATCTCACCTGTCGTAACTCCCAGGATTCCTCCTCTGGTTACTTCCAGCCTTGCAAGGTCAAGTTCCACTTCCGCTGATGCAGTGAAAAGAAGCTGACCCGTCTCCGGGTCGTAGACATCAAAAAATACGTTTTCTGCTCCTGGTCGTTCCGCCCAGAGCCTTCCCCGCGGGCCAATAGCCAGTGAGGAAACCGCGTAATGATAGGGATCTGCTGTGTAGTCAGCCTGATGGGCGCTCTGCTGCATACGCCTTAACACCACATCTTCTTCAGTGCGTATTTCAAATTCCGTTTTTTCCGTTCGCTGGAACGGGCATTCAATCGACCGAAGAAGGGTTCCGTCAGGCTTGTAGGAATGCAGGATGTACTCCTCGCTGGACACATCCGCTAAAAAGACAATGCCATCTGAATTGCAGGCCGCAGGGTAGGGAGTGATTATTGACCGGCCAAAATCATTGGGAGTGAATAATTCCAAATCCTCCCTGTAAATCACTACGGGTTCTGACGCACTTTCAGACCAGCGGGCAGTCTGGTGGCCTATTAAAGTATTCCCTTCATCTGAGCGAAAGATCACTCTCATTCCAACAAAGCCGCCATCACTCATCAGATACATGACACCTGGATTTGCCATTGTGAACCCCTGCAGATCAAAATACGAATCAAGATCGGGCTCGAGTATCCTCACAATTCCAGCCATCATATCCGAAACCGCGACTGAGCCGTTGCTGGAGATGGATATCGCCTGAGGCCACTGGAATTCACCTGGACCGCTGCCTGAGCTTCCGGTCAGGGCAATAAGCTCACCCTTCTCCGAAATGACGGTGACTGTTGCGCTTACTCCATCGAGAAGCGCTATCAAACCTCTGTCAGTAGCATCAATATCATCTACGGTAACAATACCGTAATCATTCATGAGATCAACCGAGATCGTGTCCGATACAAAAAGTACGCTGTCGGCAGGAGCCACCAGCGTATCCTCTCCTCTTCGCGCTACTCCGGTTGAACCGATTTCATCACCCGATCCGCAACCTGCTGAGGTTAAAAAATATACACCGGCAAGCAAAAATAAGGATTCTCTGTATTTCATTGCATCTTCTTCCGGGTTTATGATCATTCGGATAAAATACTCAGAAGAAATTATTGCATCAGCCGTTCTAATTGGCAAGTTGAAATCAACCCGCAAATTTCCCCATGCAATCTTGACCTTACAATATAGTAACATCATTTTCATATAAAATTAGAATTGATACAGCTGTATAATCAATGTTCGCTGTCGAGAAAAATATCTTGCAGAAATTCAAGTATCAGGTTATATTATAACCACAATGAAATATGAAGTCCGGATCAAGAAGAAGGTTATTCACCGTCTGAAGAAGCTACCCGTCGATGTTCAGAAGATTCTTTTCTTATTGATCGCAGATCTCCAGGCAGATGGCCCGGTCCAAAAATCATGGCGCAACTTCTCACCACTGGGCAAGGATCGATACCATTGCCATTTGAACTACAGATATGTGGCATGCTGGACATGCCATAAACACGAAATAGTGATCGAGGTGTATTATGCTGGCTCTCGTGAAAAAACCCCATATTGAGATTTCGATTCACGGCGAACATGTTGACGAATTGCTCGCCTGGATCAAGAAAAAGTACGATGTTACCGTCCTGGCCAACGATCAATATCCAGAAGACGAATCTGTTTCCATCGAGAGTACTGAATACTGGCAGGAGATGGAAAAGAACCGCATCGGCAACCTGCTTGCCGGTGCTCGGCTTAAGGCCGGTCTGACTCAGACCCAACTCGCAGAGAAACTGGGTATCCGCCAGAACATGGTCAGCGACTATGAGCATGGTCGACGCACCTACTCCGATGCCATGGCCAAGCGTCTAAGCAAAACTCTCAAGGTTAAAGAAGAGCATCTGAAATACGGAAGCGAATAATTGCATCAGTAGAATAGGGTCAGGTCTTGCATTTAAGCATTTATTGCTATTTTTTATTATATGAAGACTATAAACGCTTGAATGCAAGACCCTTAATGCTAAGTTTTGAGGTCCGATCCCATCATTTCACTTGTAATGAGGTATAATCAGATATGGGAACAAAATTACGCAAATATGTACCTGATGATTTTCTGAGGGTCAGAGATTTCTTGGTTGCCAATTACATGGCGTTCGATCACCCTGTCAACTGGGCCCTGGTTCGGTGGAACTACGCCAGATATCTCGTGGCACCCATTATAGGAGCACGGGGTCTGGGATCCGAAGCAGAGAAGCATCCGGATACCAGTGGTAATGGTAGCAGGGAGGCTATCAGGTTCTGGGAGAATTCAATTGGGATCTGGGAGAACTATGCGGGTGATATCGCAGGCGTTGTCTGCCCTGACGAATTCGCACCCTGGCATCCCGCACTCGGTCAGGCGTTCCTGCAGCGTCATCCCCATTATGAACATCTTTTACCGGAAATGCTTGCCTACGCGGAACAGACATTTATCGGCAAAGGTACAACCCGGATATTCGTGGGTGAGCCGGACAAATCTCTACAGGAAGCAGCAAAGGAGCGGGGATTTGTCAGAGACGAGAAATCCTGCATAAATTACATGCTCTTCGATCTGGGGAATATCCCCGAGCCTGATCTGCCGGATGGCTACCGGTTCGTATCAAGAGAAGAGAACAACGATCTTGAAAAACTCAGGGAGGTAGGTGGACTATCCTTCAATCATCCTGACCCCGATGACTGGCCAATCCTCTACTCTTACCAGGAACTGCAGAAGGCTCCGGATTACCGCAAGGAACTCGATATTGTTGTAGAAAGACCGGACGGCAAGTGGGTCGCATGCACTATTGCCTGGTTCGACTCCTTCAACAGGATGGGCACACTGGAACCGGTGGGTGCAATCCAGCTGGGTATGGGCCGGGAGGTTGTGATGGAAGGTTTGCGCAGATTGAAAGATCTTGGAGCTTTGGTCGCCCACATGGACGCTGGACTCAAGTACTACGAGAAAATAGGCTTCAAAAAACAATTTCCGATCTTCAGATGGGTAAAGACACACTGATATTCTGAATCACAAAGGCTGCAGGTGCATGACGTTCCTTCTTCCGGATCAGCGATCCTGACCTCAAATCACACACCACTTCAGATGACTCTGCTGTTGCGTTATGACAAAACATCATGCATTATGTCAGCAGAAGAAATAAGTATGAATTAAATTCTTCCGGAGGTAAAAAAATGAAAGAATGTCCCTTCTGTAACCCGGATGATACGAGGATACTATGGAGAGATGAAAACGTTTATGTGATCAGGGACCTGTATCCTGTCTCGCCTTCGCACACTCTGATCATACCTTTCAGACATTTCGCCAGTATCTTCGATGCTACTGTTGAAGAGCTGTCTTCGATAGCAAAAGCTCTGACCATCAGAAAAGGACAGCTTGAACAGAGTCTTGCTGCCGACGGATATAATATTGGTGTAAACGAAGGAATTGCAGCCGGTCAGACAATCCCTCATGTCCATATCCACCTTATACCAAGGTTCGAACGCGATGTTGATGATCCAAGGGGTGGAATCAGGGGAGTAATACCTGAAAAGAAAATCTACCGCAACTCATAATTTGTACTGCTCAAGAACTGAATTTATTCCTTTTATTCGTATATGACATTGATCATATCCTGGTTGGAGGAGAATTGTCAAACATTGATACTATAATGCCGGATGGTTTTGATCTTGTAACCGCAAGGGACAGGGACGGACTTCTAAAGGCTGTTGATGCCGAAGTGACAGATGTCTGGCCGGAATTCATGCTTCATGACACAGTGGCCAATCAGTACTGGGCACGGCTCTATTCTGCTTTCGCTGAATACCAGTTTGCCCTTTTTGATAAGGAGTCCGGCAAGATGGCCGCGGCTGGCAACTGCATTCCTCTGCTCTGGGACGAAGAACCGGAGAACCTTCCGAACAAGGGATGGGACTGGTCTGTCATAACGGGATTCAGGAATAAATTAGAAAAAGTACAGCCAAATGCCGTTAGTGCGCTTTCAATAGCAGTGTCACACGAATACAGGGGCAGAAAACTGAGCGGCTGCATGGTTGAGATCATGAAGGAGACAGGAAAAAAGAACAATCTTGGAACGCTCCTTGCACCGGTACGCCCCTCATTGAAACCCGATTATCCTCTCATACCGATGGAAGATTATATCAAGTGGAGGAGTACCACAGGATTGCCTTTTGACCCCTGGCTTCGGGTACATGTACGAGGCGGGGGAAAGATCGCAGGTGTCTGCGGAGCATCAATGACAATTCCCGGTTCGCTGGAGGATTGGGAGGACTGGACAGGGATGGAATTCCCCGGAAGCGGAAGGTATATCGTTGAAGGCGCTCTTGTTCCTGTCGAGATCAACACCGATCAGGGAACAGGTTCATATATTGAACCTAATGTCTGGGTGGTTCACAGAATACAAAACTGTAAACTGCTTAACTGAAACAAGGAGTGGAATCATCGTAGAGAAGAACAGGCTGGAAACAGCTCTTGATAATATACGCATCAGCCGGACGCTTGATGTGGCAACAGGCATGGGAAACTATGCCGATTTCCTCAGAAAGAATGTTAAAGGCTGCGGCACGATAACGGCGATAGATGTTGACAGTGCGATGCTGACCAGGGCAAAAGAACCGCTCGATAAGATCGGAAATGTTTTACCTGCCTGCATGGATTCCGCGATGATGGCGTTCAAACCGGAGGCTTTTGATATGACCTGTATTTCCAATTCGCTCCACCATATGAAAAACCTCGGGGATACTCTTGCGGAGATGATGAGGGTTATCCGTCCGGGAGGATATTTCCTTGTTAGTGAGATGTACAGTAACAACCAGACTGATGCCCAGATGACCCACGTCCTGATGCATGAGTGGTGGGCTGAGATCGATTCGGCTCTGGGAGTTTCGCACAACGGTACATTCCGAAAAGATGCAATTCTTAACATCTGCGCAAACCTCGGGCTTGAGAACATGATCTCTGAGGATTATGCCTTCCTGGATAAAGACCCTCTGGATCCTGAAGGAATCAAGTATATCGGCAGCGCTATCGATACGTATGTGAAGAAAGCTTCAGGGCTGGATGATTTCGAGAATCTGAAAAAGCGTGGAGACGAGTTCCGTGAACGCCTTCACCGTACAGGATTTCACGGCGCTACAACACTTGTAATCCTCGGGAGTAAACCGGCATGAATACGGGTAAGCTGACGAAACATCCTGTATTAAAGACTCGAAGGCTTGTCCTCCGTCCGTTCGAGATGGGAGACTCGAAAGATGTCCGAAGACTTGCTGGTGTAAGAGAAATAGCAGATACCACTCTCAATATTCCTCATCCATACGGGGAAGGGATGGCTGAGAAGTGGATATCTACGCATGCGGCAGGTTTTAATGAGAATACCAGCCACACTTTTGCCATCACCTGCCGAAAGGACGGAAACCTCCTTGGGGCAGTCGGTCTCACGATGCGAAGCAGCCATTCGAGAGCTGAGCTTGGATACTGGATCGGAAAAACATACTGGAAAAATGGATACTGCACCGAAGCTGCTCTTGCTGTAATAGAATATGGATTCACAGTTCTAAAACTCAACAGAATATTCGCAACCTTCATGACAAGGAATCCCGCTTCAGGAAGAGTGATGGAGAAGCTGGGTATGAAATTTGAGGGTGTTGCAAGGCGACACATGAGAAAATGGGATGTGTTCGAAGATATGGCGATGTACGGTATTCTGAAAGATGAGTGGATCTCATAGTACTGAATTAATTCAATGCGGGTTAGTATCGGATCGTGTAGTGTAACTCCAGTGTGGGTTCCATATCGCCATGGATTGTAGATCTTGTCGATCCTTCAACGTAAAACGATGAGCTGAAGAGGTACTGCGCGCTGAATAATCCGGGATTTGCCGAGAACACGTCTCCTTCGTATGAAACGTAAAGATCAGGAAATACATATTTGCCGACGTTCAGAATCAGGCTTGTAGTATCAGACAGAAGCTCCGGGGACATCTCGAAAGTGTCCAGCCCGATCTCATCCCTGATATTCCTGGCAAGAAGGCTCCCCAGTAATGTCTGCGCTACAGTTTCAACTTCAGATCTCAGTGCGGTTGAATTGAGCTGCTGCATCTCACCATAGGTCAATCCGGCAGCAAGGAGTGTCAGAATATCCTCTTGGGCGATCTGCCCTCCTGGTCCTTCGCCGGTCAGTGTGATTTCAGGATTGTCCATATCCCCGGCAATCAGAATGGTTATGTGATATTCATCACGATTCATGATGCTGCGTACAGTAGTTTCCGCGGTAACATTAAGATGAACGGTTGGGGGAACTCCCTGGATGAGCTGTACTCTTCCCTCTGTTATCTCGAAATCTCTCTGCAGTATTGTTATTTTTCCCCTGACGGCATCTATATATCCATTTACTGTAGGTTTACGCTCAAGCGAAAAAATTCTCATCTTCGCTGACATTTCAATATTCGCAAAATTTGTTCTGAACCAGAGGTTTCCGGTGCCGGATACGTCGATTTCCAGATCAAACGGAAGCCCATCCGAACCTCCTGATGATGAAGCTGATACCGGCTGAGGTATGCCGATCGCGCCTTCCAGAATAGTGAATTTTCCCGCAAGAACAGGTCTGGCGGTTGATTCATCTTTTTCCATGGATACTCCGCCTGAAGCGACAATCGCGCCAATTCCAGGCAGAGGAATCTCCATTTCGGAAAGTTGCACATAAACACTGTAATTACCGAGTTCAAATGGATAGATACTGCTGAAATCAGCCAGCCACGTAGAAGAAAAATCACCTGAATTCTGGGTTCCTGCTCCCAGTGTCAGGCGGGTATTATATCCCCGCTCAGTAGAATCCGGATAATTCAGGTACAAAGTCACGTTGGGAAGCTCAATTCCAAGAAGTGTGATATACAGCCGCCTGATTCTTGCAGACGCCTGGAACTCAAGAGAATGGTCTCCATCATCTGCCCTTCTGTATTCGGCTCTGGCTGAAAAGCTTGCGCCCATGGTGTTTATAGGAAGCGGAAGAATATAGAAAAGCCAGTCGCCGATATCATTAACCTCAAGCTCCAGCCAGTCTATTTTCTCTGCCAGCAGATCAAAATCCGTACCGCTCCATACATTGCTTGCGCTGAACTGCAGGCCGGATCTCACCCCGTCGTGCCACGCGTAGATACCGTCAACGGAAACATTGCCTTCATCCGCTGATATTTCAATCGTTACGCTGTCCATTGAGAATTGACCGTACGCAGGATCCGATATTTTACCTGTTAGTGAACCTTGAAAATAATTCGCATCTTTTGAATAGGATATATGAAAATTCCCTATTCCGGACATATCTGCAGGCAGGCCGGAGAAAGTGCTGAATGTCGTAAAATCAAAGTTATCAATCACTGCCTCAAATGACATATTTTCGTCATCAATCATCCCTGACATCCGGAATTCACCAATCGGAGGGCTAACCCACAGGGAATCCAATACGACAGTGCCGTTTTCCGCAAATCCTGAAAGACCTCCATCTGTTATTACCCTGAGTTTTGAATGTGTAGCTCTCAGATCCTCCACGGCGAATCTGGTAATATCCCCTGTATTTACAGCAATATCTCCGGTGTAGATCCGATCGTTTGACGCGGTAAGTGTTAAACCTTCAGAGGTGATATCATCCCCAGCAACTGAAACATCGGCAGTTACGTGAAAAACGTCTGAAAGGAGGCGAAGACTATCTGCTACAAGAGAAACTCCTGCTGTAAGGTTTCTCCGGGATAAATTCACCGTTCCCTGAAGGGAAGCCATGTCAGCGGAGATGTCACCTATGGAGAATTCATAAACATCTATCTTACCTTCAAGGTCCATACCGAAATTTGTTCCGCTTCCATTTATATCAAGATTCGCTGCTGCAATGTTCGGAAGCCCTTCAATTCCATATTTCTCGAGAAACAGGAGAGATCCAAGAGAGGCTTCAATTTCAGCGGACCATGATACAGGTTTCCAATCCGGATCAAGGGTGCTCCGGCCTGCAAATGTCATTGATTCGCTGCCCGCACTACTGACTGATCCATGGAAATCAACGTTGTTCTCAAGAAGAACAGCATCAAGATAAAGAGTAGAAACATCCAGTATATCAACACTTGAAGCGGAAAGATCAATGATTGCCGAACCATTGAGAGACAGGTACTCGTCTCCGGAACAGGAAGCGGAAATAAAACCGGTTATTCTTGTATCGGGAAGTGTGGTGAAGTATTCTGATATATCAGTATTATTCATTGACAGATCAACTGAAGCGTCCCATTCCGAGGAAGCAATATCATAACTTCCATCAAGATCAAATGATGCGTTATCAGTATCAAGATGAAGTCCATTTACAACAAGATTCTGCAAATCGGCTGTAAGTGTATCAACAGTAAATCTGGCTTCTCTGCCGAATAGAAATGCTTCGCCATTACTGAACGTAAGATTCGCCTGCAAGTCTGAAAGCCGACCGGAAATGGATCCGCTGGTTGAAACGGACAGTTCTACAGGTATATCAAAGTTATCCGTTGTCACTCTGCCGGAAATACCAGCATTCAATGTTCCTTCATTACCATTCAGCGTTCCGGTAATCAACAATAAGCCTGGAAAAGCAATCCCGGTAAATCCTTCAGTAACCACATCACCATTAACAAGTGTGAGCATACCATTCCCAAGAATCTGTCCGAAACCCGGAAGCACGACTCGAGCTGAATTCACATCTACTGAAACGCCTGATTTCCTCTTGATTACAGCATCCAGATACATGGAATCAAGGATAATACCATACGGATCGGTGATTATTCCGTACTCCAGAATGAATCCATCCGTGCTTACAGCTA
The DNA here is from genome assembly GCA_030594645.1 of Candidatus Aegiribacteria sp. GTDB lineage: Bacteria > Fermentibacterota > Fermentibacteria > Fermentibacterales > JCC-6 > Aegiribacteria. The sequence continues at coordinate 2,196 of JAUVEU010000023.1, read as the reverse complement.
TTCCCATATCAATATTTTCAAGAATCTCGCTCAGCAGCGTTGGAATAGAATCAGCTTCCCCTGTTTCAGGCGGAAGGTTGATCTCCAGTCTATCAACCAGGATATAATCGACATGCCTGCTGGCAAGGAAGTCCAGCAGGCTTCCCTGTATCGCAGTACCGGATATAGCTATCTTCAAGCCGTGATTATCAATCACAATTACAGAATCGGCTATGGTATTCCAGAAGATATCCGTACGCAGACCTTTGAAGCTGATCTGTGTGACTTCATCCGACACAATCGTGCTGACAACTTTTCCGAGCGCTTCACCAAAAAATCCTGAAGACAGAAGCAGATAGAATGATATGATAAGGAGAAACAGACCAAGAAGAGTTATCCTAATCCATAAAGCGGCTTTTTTCATTCTACTGGAACCCCGGGAGTCTGTCCTAGAAAGCATGACCGAGACCAAAGTAAAATTTTCCCCTTTTCAGAGAATTACTCCAGGTGGGAGCAAAGCCGTAGTCAATTCTTATCGGACCGAAAACAGTGTTGTATCGAAGTCCGACTCCTATTCCAAAACCTGTTGATTCAAGATTAATGTTATCCAGGGAATTCCATAGACCACCGATATCCGTGAAAAGGACCAAACCAAAATCACCTATAATCCTCGCTCTGACTTCGAAATTACTCAGGATTTCTACCCGCCCACCTATAGGATTATCATCATTATCTTTAGGACCAAGTGAATTGAAAGGATAACCGCGAATTGATGTTCCTCCTCCCATAAAGAACCTGTCATCCGGTGGAACCGAAATATCATCACCATAGGGGAATGCTACTCCGGATCTCATACGCATTGCCAGCACAAGATCATTACCGAATGGGATAAACCATCTGGCCTCATTACAGAACCTGTAGTAATCGGCACCCCCGAGAAAACCGCCGGACAGTTTACCTCCAACCATCATCCAGTGTCCTCTGATAGGATTGAAAAGAGGAAAACGGGTATCATGAACCAGCGATGATATGATACTGGAAGTTGTATACCATACAGCTTCCGTGATTCCCTCATCTGCCGCGCTGTCACTGTATGTCTCGTACTCAAGGCTGTATCCCACAGAAAATTTCAAGTGATTTGTTATAGTCCTTGCAAATGATGATGTGATCGAGTAACTCCTCTGATGAAGACCGGGTATATACAGATTAAGGTATCCAAGCTTCAGCTGCCACCTCCACCTTGTAGAAAGAAACCAGGGTTCCTCATACGTGATTTCCGGTTCAATCCTGCGCCCTACAACAGATCCAAAATACTCCATGTATTGAAGTCCGATTGTGAGTCTCTGGTTATTCCCCATGATATTTGGATGTAGCCATTTGATGCTGCCAAATACGGCGGATGGAGACACGTAGCCCGTACCAAGATCGATTCTGTGATACCTGCATTCGCTCACTGTAACAACAAGATCTACAATGCTGCTGTCATCCTGGCAGTCACTATAGGAAAAACGAACATCCTGAAACAGACCAAGCTGGTAAATCATACTTATAGACTGACGGAGCAGCTCCATATTCAGAGAATCACCTGGAGATATCATCAATTCTCTGGTTATAACCTTTTCACGGACAGTTTCCAGCCCGGTCACCGTAACACTCCCCAGGAAAATCTGGCTGTTTTCATCAACTACACATTCAACCGCCCTGTAACCTGCATTCGCTCCTGTCCGATCCTCGACTTCACTGAAATTCAGAAGGTTGATATGCAATAACGCGTTTATATAACCTCTTTCATTGTAGCTTTTCAGCACAGCATTCCGAAAAGCAATAGTATCTGCAGGCGTTACCGGTTCACCTGTAGCTCCTGGATACAGGTTTGCCAGAGAATCAGCGGAAAAGAGTGTATTACCTTTGAAGACAAGACCGGATAGCAGGCTTCTCATTCCTGTATCTACTGATATTCTTACTACTGCTGTTTCATCATCCCAGAGGGGCCATTGTACATCAACGGCTGACGAAAGGTATCCCATTGCTGTAAGGTTCAATACAATACCATTCTGCACTTCAGCAGGCGTAATACTTAAAAGAGAAGATCCTGGTTCAAGCCCTGTTCCGTGGAGAAGTTTACTCTGAGATACAGGAATATCTCCTGAGACAGTGATTGAATCTACTTCAGGCTCAGCAAAGGAGGCCTGCAAAGGTGCTGGCAAGAGAAACAGC
>JAUVEU010000130.1 GCA_030594645.1 Candidatus Aegiribacteria sp. | reverse complement strand
ATTATTTTGGCTGAGGCTCCAACAGAAATGTCAGGTGAAATACTGCGGGACCATGTAAGATATAGAGCCCAGTCAACTCCACTTTCGTATGTAATTGAGTTCTCATCGTATATGAGTTCCTCGCCTGCTTCCCAGTTCCCGTTACCCTCGGTACCATCGGGATTTGTATCCGGATCGTAATCATCGTCTCCGGCATCTCCAGGTTCACCCGTACCATCCACACCAAAGACTCCGTCAGAACCGGTATCGTGATATGAAAGGTTAAGTGTGTTCGCGATATCCCCGACATCTGTCCTGAATAAACTTGCGCCAAGGCCTGTAGTACCGTTTGACCTTCCGTAACCCAGATAGTCATACTTTACAATTCCGCCGAATCTCTCGGAATGCATGAACTGGGCTTCCTGTCCGCTTATTCGGAATAGTCCTGCAGGATTCCAGTATCCGGCTGTAGCATCATCAGCTACAGCGCAGAAAGCGCCTCCCATGGCAAGACTTCTTGCTCCTGCACCAATGGAAAGAAATTCACCTGCGTATTTTGCTGCCTGCAGGCCGGAAAATCCAAGGAGAAGAATCGGTATAAGTGTTTTGTACATGCTAACTCAGCCTATTGTCTCAAGGTCAGATGTGTATTCAATGATAGTATTTCTCCCATCTTCTGAGATCCTAGTGAAAAACAGACCCAGACCGTATGACCCGTCCGAAAGCTGTTCTTCTCTGATAACCACCGCTCGGGCAGGAATCTCATCACAATCGTGTACTCGCAACAACAGTTCAACTCTTGTCAATTCACCGATACTTCTGGTACTTACACAGTAGATACCTGAGGCACTGACATTCAATGCTGTTACAGGTAGTTCCGGCATGTCCTTTGAACTGACAGATAGCTGACACCCTATGTTTGTTCTGAGGTAGTCTCTCTTCTCAGTATCTCTTTTCTTATGCAAATCACGTCTCCTGAATTATGGTGGGAAGTCTGTATTTGCTAATTAAACCCAATGCTACCCCTGAAGTTCCAGCTTGTCAATATTGCCACCTTAATTCCCCGCAGAAATATCCGAATCATCTCAATTATTGCTCTCTGGATTCTTCATGACTTTCAGTTATATTGCCAATTGAAAAATTTTCACATTTGTAATGAAAGGGGACCATATATGAATTCCTTGGTTGAAAAAGTTAAGGAACTGCTAACCAAGCCCGCTGATTTCTTTGTCAAAGCAAAGGGCGAACAGACTACCCTGAAGGAACTTATAATGGGGTATGTCATTTTTCTTGCAGCAATACCTGCTATCGGAAATTTTATCGGTTACGCCGTTATTGGAAGAAGCATCTTTGGACACACTGTTCGATACCCAATGAAGTATGCTCTTCCCCATGCTATTCTCTGGTATGCTGCCAGTGTAGCTCTGGTCATCGGAGTTATATTTATCACACAGAAGCTATCAACCAACTTTGGCGGAAACGAAAACATAGATGTCGCTGCTCGCGCTATCGTTTACTCCTACACACCCGCATGGGTAGCAGGTGTATTTTACATCATACCTGCACTTTCTGTGATAGCTATGATAGCAGGATTCTACAGCCTGTATCTTCTCTGGATAGCAACTGAGAAAATGCTTGACATACCCGAGAACAAACGGATGACATTCATGATTGTTCTCGTTATCGCTGTGGTTCTTATCAGTATTCTTACGGGAGCGATTGCCAATCTGGCAATGCCGAATATTCCAGGCCTCTAGAAAACAGATTTTCGCTGATATGAGGATGGGGTTACTACAACTGAATCGAGTAATTGTTATTATTCAAATTGATTCATTATTTGTGCTTTTCAGAAGGTTTCATTTCTAAGAAAGGAGTGTGTTATGAGTTATCTTGACGGTATCTGGCTTGCAGTGCTTGGCATACTGGCTGCGCCGAACCTCATTATTGCGAAAAAACCTGAAGCCAAGGAAATCATTGGAAAAATGGCACCTTACCAGGGGTGGATAGGTGCTGTATCAGTTGTTTATGGAGTAATCGTTATCATACGATTCCTCAGCAATATGAGGTTCTTAAACGCTGCCCCGATAGGCTTCATATCCTGGCTTGTTTCAGGTCTGCTGCTTCTCTCCCTTGGTCTTCTTCTGGGTATAGGTATTATCAAAACTTTTGTCAGTGCTCCAGCCGCTGTAGAAAAACTTGATCTGACAATAGCAAAACTGGCACCTAAGCAGGGAACACTTGGGCTTGCAGGCATCTGCGTCGGGCTCTGGATCATCGTTTACCGGATAATTGGGGCTGCTTTCTAGCAGAAACAGGTATTCAGTACCATATGCAATCTACCGGGATCAGCCATCAGACTGTTCCCGGTAGATTTAATTATCTGTCCATTCACAAGTATGAGCAATATTCATTACAGCAAGCATTTCAGAAAAATACAGTGCATTACAAATAACGCTAACCATTGACAGAACAACCTATTCAATTAGCTTCAACAGGATATACAGTAAAGGTTTCAGGGAGGTGAAGAATGCCGATGACTCAAACGCACAGCGACTATGTGCGTAAATTAATTTCGAGTGGTGCTAAAAACAGAGCAATTCTTGTTCTTAAGAAAATGCATCCCGCGGACATCTCTGATCTATTCGGTACCCTGACCCCCCCCGAATCTACGGGACTCGTCGAAATACTCCATTCACAGAAAATGGCCGACAAAGTTCTCATGGAACTCCCGGAGGGTATTTTACACGATATTCTCGAACGGCTTGATGATCAGATGACTGCGGAGCTGCTTGCAGGACTCGAATCAAACGAAGCACTTGCTTTCCTGGAAGTTATTCCTGAAGAGCGCAGAGATGTGCTCATGAGTATTCTTCCTCAACTTAAGAGAAACAAGATCGAACAGCTGCTGATCTACCCTGAGGATTCCGCCGGGTACTGCATGAGCACCAGCTATATGTCCATCAGAGCTGAACTTACAGCTGCACAGGCAGTTGAGGTAATTCGTGAGCAGAGTGAAGATGTGGATGTTCCGTTCTACGTTTACGTTACTGATGATGATGGAAGATTGTCCGGTGTAGTGCCGCTGCGAAGGCTTGTTACCTGTCCTCAGAACACTACGATCAGAAAACTCATGATGGCTGATCCTTTTACGGTAAATGTCAATTCAGATCGAGAGGATGCTGCAACACTTGCAAGAAAGTACGACATAATGGCCATTCCAGTTGTCGATGACAATCACAGACTGGTTGGTGTCATTCCAGGTGACAGTCTTTTTGATGTAATTGAAGAAGAAGCCACGGAAGACATGTACAGAATGGCCGGACTTTCGGAGGATGACAGAATATTCAGCCCTGTATCCACTGCATTCAGGCAGAGATTCCCATGGATATGGGTAAACCTGTTCACAGCGTTCATCGCATCCCTTGTCATAAGGGCATTTCATGGAACAATTGAATCAGTTGCGATGCTCGTTGCTTTCATGCCTGTAGTCGCTGGTATGAGCGGAAATACAGGAAACCAATCTCTGATAGTCATAACCAGAGGTATCGCTCTTGGAGAAATGGAATTCTCATCCAGCCTGAAAGCCATTTTCAAGGAAGCCAGAGTGGGCCTGCTCGTGGGTCTCGTAGCCGGTTCAGTGGCCTCACTTGTAGCCATACTCTTCCCCGGCAATACTGATCCACTGCTTCTCGGGATTGTTATCTTCCTTGCGATGGTGGGAAATATGGGTCTGGCCAGCCTCCTGGGAGCTGCAATTCCCCTTGTTTTACGCGCTCTGGGACGCGATCCGGCCCTTGGGAGTAATATACTACTCACAGCTTTTACTGATTCGCTGGGCTACCTGCTTCTGCTTGGCCTTGGCATGATAATAATCCTATAGTGAAATCCGGAATAAGAACATACCTTTCAGAGAATGAAATAAATTTTATTACACAGGCAAACCTCGCTGATCCATTCAGACTTCTTGGAATGCATCCTCTCGGTATGGAACATGATAACAGAATCGAAGTCAGAGCATTCTATCCTTCAGCAATAGACGTTCAAATAAGGGTGACAAATCAGAAGCCTGCTTCTATGATCAAAGTACACAATGACGGTCTTTTCGTCTGGAGATCAGAACCAGATACTGAACCCTTTTCATACACATTGATAATTGAGAACGAGAACGGTACCTTCTGGGAGACCAGAGACCCTTACAGCTTCCTTCCGCAGCTTGGTGAGCTTGATCTTCATCTGCTTGCCGAGGGGAATCACTACGAACTCTACAACAGGCTTGGAGCAAGGCTTTGGACAGCGGGAGATATAAAGGGTGTACTTTTCTCTGTATGGGCTCCCAGTGCCAGCTCTGTCAGTGTTATCGGCAATTTCAACAATTGGGACAGAAGACGAAACCCCATGCGCTCCAGAGGATTGTCAGGTGTATGGGAACTCTTTTTGCCCGGCATTACGCAGGGAGACATGTACAAATACTCGATCAGAACACAATCGAACGATATCATCGAAAAATCCGATCCTCTTGCGCTGGCGTCAGAATACAGACCAAGAACGGCTTCTGTAGTAGCGGACATATCATCATTCAACTGGTCTGATGACGACTGGATGCAGAGTCGAAAAACATATGCACCTCTCTCGTCCCCTGTTTCTATTTACGAACTGCATGCCCCTTCATGGAAAAAACCGCAAGACTGGAGGGACTTCACTTCCTGGGATGATCTCGCGGAAAGCCTTATCCCATGGGTTAAGGAACTCGGTTTCACGCATATTGAACTCCTGCCGGTAATGGAGCATCCATTTGACGGGTCATGGGGATATCAAACCGTTGGGTATTTCACGCCTACCAGCCGACTTGGTAAACCGGAGGACTTCCAGCGTTTCGTAAACAGCTGCCATGCTGCTAGTATCGGTGTCATTCTTGACTGGGCTCCCGCGCATTTTCCTTCTGATGAAGCCGGTCTGGGAAATTTCGATGGGACATGTCTTTACGAGCATGAAGACCCAAAGAAAGGATTTCATCCTGACTGGAAAACTCTTGTTTTCAATTACGAC
>JAUVEU010000117.1 GCA_030594645.1 Candidatus Aegiribacteria sp. | reverse complement strand
TGAGATAGAGGAGGACATAGAAAATCGTCTCCAACTCCTTAAGAAAATTGGATACAAACGCTGACTCTCTGGTGAAATTCGCAGTTCAGTCTGGTTTCCCTGTGTAATGGCCGGAGTGAAGAATTATTAGAATAACAAGGCCAATAAGGTTTGAAGCGGCGAAAGCCAATGTTGCTGATCTTCCCCATTCCAATACGAATTCATTAAGTACAAGACCGATAGTGCCGAAAAGTAGAAGAACGAAGGTAAGAATTCCCATTTTACTTTGCATTTTCACTCCTTAACGCCATGGATCAGGTGCTGTTATCTGCATCCGGCTTGTTGGGTTCTTTTTCATATATACTTCAATTTGAATCTGATAATTCCAAAGCAAACAGGTGTCCTGCAATAGATATTCCTGACAGATACATCGAAAAATCAATCCGGCTGTCATCCCTAAGATAAATTGTGCCTGTTGTGAGTGGGGCAAAATGCCAGGCATCCCTCCTGGAATTTACACAAATAGTATTGTTAAAGCGGTTTCGCACATACTCTTCAGTTAATATTACCTGATTTGAATTCATGTATGGAATACCGATCAATATTCTCTCGATTTCTTCTACCCCGCCTAACCAGGATATTAAAGCCTCACCTTCGTCAGGAGGAGCAGGATTATCGAGCAGGGAAATGTTTGACTCTGTTTCAATAAATGGGATTTCTTCAATCTGTATCTCATAGGCTTGAAGGGAGGTTACCCGGAATATTGCCAGCAGAAAACACAACGATGCATGATACTTCTTAATTTCCATATTTTTCAATCTGTAGTTTTAGTAAGATGTTCGCTTTTCTGCGTGGTTTTGTTGTTGTGTTCCATGGTTATTACTACATTTCCTATTTTCTGTCCTTTTTCAACATACCTGTATGCCTCGACAATTTGTTCCAGCGGATATTCTCTATCTATCACTGCTTTGAATTTTCCATCCTCAATAAGCTGTTTTATAAAAAGTATACTTCCTCTGCAATCTGTAGGAATGGGAAATTTTACTTTTTTGCTGCAAAGTATTGGTGTCGTGAGCGCCAGAAAGATATTTTGAGCCATATAGCCCAATTCAGAAGAAATATAAGCGCCACCGGCTTTCAGCAACGGTTTGCATCTGGCGAATGAACTTTTGCCTACAGTATCAAAAATATAGTTATAAGTATGATCAATTTCTGTGAAATCCTCCTGTGTGTAATCAATTACTTTATTAGCACCTAATGATTTAACTAACTCGGAATATTCCCCTTCACACACAGCAGTAACATTTACCCCAAAATAGTTCAGAAGCTGAACTGCGGCTGAACCGATAGCCCCTGTTGCCCCATTAACGAGAACATTTTGATCACTACTTAGATTTACTTTATTTATGAAATTGTAAGCATAATGCGCACCTTCAGTGCAGGCTGCAGCCTGCATATATGTCATATCTCCTGGTATTGTTGTCAATGCTTTGTCTTTGGATATTGTCATGTATCGGGCATGAGACCCTGAGCCGCTGTCATCAAATCCAAAGACCCTGTCGCCTACTTTTAAAGCCGTTACTTTTTCGCCAGCAGCTTTAATTATACCGGCAAATGCGGTTCCCGGAATTGATTTCCTGGGTTTGAATATACCTGTGAAAAATCTGACAATGAACGGTTTTGCTCTAAGTAGTCCGCAGTCGGTTCGATTTACTGTTGACGCATGAACTTCTATCAACAACTCATTATCCTCAGGAAGAGGTTTCTCCATCTCTTTGAGCTGAAGAATATCCGGTGGTCCGTATTTCGTGCAGATAACTGCTCTCAAAATGCTCCTCAAAGATTTTCTTATAACAGGTTGCCGCAATTTATCCCATAGGTCTGCAAAACCTGATGTTCTTCGTGAACAGCGCGGTCTTCCGCGTCATTTCGATCCAGTTGGTCAGGACCTCTTATTGTTTCGGCTTACGTTCTGGTGCAACAGATGTTTTGAGCTGGCAACGGGAGACGATTCCTGTCTGAAACCAGCATGCCAGAAGCTTGTGGTTCCCGGGTGATCCCGGAAACTGACCATACCACCTGAGAAACCTCCAGTCAAAGATCGTTGCCGGTAAATATGTACTGGAGACTCGATGAAGTATATGACTTTCATCTGCCCTCCGCACTTCGGACACTTCAAAGCATCAACATCCCAAACTTTCATCAGAAGCACAGCCCACAGTTGTTTTCTCCGTCTGGAGTATGAGGAACGTTCTTTATGGGCTTGCCGCAGTGGACGCTGAAACTGCTGTGCTTCCAGGAGCGCATATTCTCCACCAGTTCCTTCGAGATCATACCCTCTTCGAGAAGAAGATCTGGCTGGTGAGTTCATTTTGAGCGAACGTAGTGAGTCGAAGGAAATCCCGCTTGTGTATAAAACCAATAATCGTTCAATTGAGCTTATGCATTGAATCAAACACTAATTTGATGCTCATATTATTCTACTATTGACTAAATAGCAATAGTGAATTATGTAAAAATTAAGAAATAATTTGGCTTAAAGATTGGGTTAAGGAGAATAATATGAAATGTCTTCTTGTTACACTAACGATATTGACCAGTCTGGGATTCGCTGGGTGGCATATCGAGATTGTGGATACGGGAGGAGGCTGGGGCTCCCTGGCTCTGGATTCCTCAGGAAATCCACATATCTCCTACTTTAATAACTGTACTCTGAAGTACGCTTTCTGGAACGGTTCCTCCTGGGAGATCGAAACCGTCGACGCAACAATGTATGCAGGCTATTTCAACTCCCTGGCTCTGGATGCCTTGGGCAACCCACATATCTCCTACTCCGATCACTCCGACGAAGATGATGATCTGATGTATGCATTCTGGAACGGTTCTTCCTGGGAAATCGAGACTGTGGATTCAGAAGGTGTAGTTGGCAAATACATCTCACTGGCTCTGGATTCCTCGGGTAATCCACATATCTCCTACTGGGATTTTACTAACAATGATTTGAAATACGCTTTCTGGAATGGCTCCTCATGGGATATTGAAACCGTGGACTCTGCAGGTGATGTAGGCGGGTCCACCTCCATCGCTCTGGACTCCTCGGGCAATCCCCATATCTCTTACCGCGATCTCACTAATGATGAACTGAAGTATGCCGTCTGGAATGGCTTGTACTGGGTTAACGAGACTGTGGATTCAGAAGGTGATGTAGGACTGAGTTCCTCAATAGCTCTGGACTCCCTTGGCAATCCACACATCTCTTATCACGATTGTTACCCAGACTGGGATCTGAAGTACGCTTTCTGGAACGGTTCCTCATGGGAAATTGAGATTGTGGATTCAGAAAGTGATGTATGCTGCTGCACCTCCCTGGCGTTGGACTCCTTGGGCAATCCATACATCGCCTATTGCAATGGTTATCCAGACTATGATCTGCAGTGCGCCAGTTGGAACGGTTCCTCCTGGGAAATCGAGATTGTTGACACAGAAGGTTACCCAGGCTCCTCCTCCTCCCTGGCTCTGGATTCCTCGGGTAATCCACATATTTCTTACTGTGATTACACTAACGATGATTTGAAGTACGCCTATTTCAGTCTGGAGGGGATCGAGGATGATCTGGTTATTTCAGAGTACTCACTCTTGAGCGTATCACCTAATCCGGTAACCGGAACCGCGTGCATACACTTCGGAGTTCCAAAAGCATCTCTGGTCAGGTTTTCAGTATTCGATATATCAGGAAGACTCGTGAGTGAATCCAGGGAAATCGAATATTCTTCGGGTTACCATGATGTTCAACTTGAAGACCTTTCATCTGGTATCTACTTCTGCAGGATGATCACAGACGACTTCACCGCGACTCAAGAATTCGTCGTTATAAAGTAACTACCAGAGTTCGAAATTCGTCCACCAGGGGGTACCAGATCTCAGAGTTTAGAACTCATTCCCAACCATGACAACAGTTCGAAATACCTCCACCACGGGGTAGATGAAATATGGATAACATATGTAATGATTTCATTAAGAGTACCATATTAGCGATGTTGGAATGGTTCGGAACAACTGCTGAAAGTATCGAAGTACATCAAGCTGCCCACACAAACGGAGCCACTTCAGTCCCCATTTTCGTTCTCTGGAAGGATGATGTTCTAGAAATAGAGGTTTTACGAGTTTTCAGCAATCCGACTTCAGAAGGAAGGTGTATCCTGATCAATTAATTCAAGCAGTCGTCATCCGATATTTTCATTGACAGATATGAAATTAAGGTGGTATATTTTTATTTCAGAGGAAGAAACAGAGAAAAAGGGAATTTAAAGTTATATCGGGAGTCGATTCTGGGATAGAGGAAAATCCAATTTCCTAATGTTCTTAAGTTTATTAAAGAATTAGTAATTCCAGTAAAAAAGAAATATTATAAGCAAAGATCCGGTATAAAAATTTATTAATAATTCTATTCAAAGAGACCATACTGATTTCATCACGATGATTGGAAGGAAGGAATGGTCTTTACTCGGTGCACAGAATCTCTAGGGGAGGGGATTAATGAGGTTTCTTAGCTTCAGAAAAGATAGAAAGAGCTACCATTCAAAAATAGGGACAAGAAGAAAATATCTCACGAAAATCCAGACACAGATTCTCGCTTCAATCTGGGCTAACTATGAGGAAAACGGCCATTGGCCAAGACGTAGTAAAATTCAAGTTCAGTTTGGATCTCCTAGGGATGTTGAGAAAGGGCTGCGTGATCTGGGCAGTGGTATCCTGAGAGACAGCTCTTCGAGCCCCTTTGAAGTGTATATTCTGGGTATTATGGGTGTTATCCTCATACCTGATGGAGAGAAAATATTTGATTTGATCGCGGCATTTCTTCGCTTTTTGCGGAAGCTGATCAATGAGAATGGTTCTGTTGAATTTGCAATCCCTAAGGATATTATCTTATCTGAATTAGGGATAAATGACAGTGACTTCATAAAGCTGGTAAGGGCAATGGATACTACTTCCTGTAAATGGGGAGGTTTTGTTGACGGCAATGCTGAGTGGTCATTCAAGCCCTGTGATGAAGCAGTAGAATTAATTGATGTAGAGGAGGGCTCAATCTGCGAGTATCTATGGGATGCAATTCTACAGAGCAGTATGGAAGCGGCTAACCCGATTTACGAAAAAACGGATTATGAGAATCCGACTACTGGTCCTAATCATCAACCTAAAAGGGACCTTGGCGAAAGAATCAAGGAATCTGTTGGGGGATTCTATCCTCGCACAAATCAAGCAATAATTCTCTATAGTCTTGTAATCACGATTTTGACTTATTTTTTGCCACAGATTAAATCTAATATCGGCAATACGAACACCGTGTTCTTTGCTATAATCGGCATCGGGGCAATAGTGATTCTATTCATCTATTTATCAGAGCGGCGTAGAAAAGAAAGCGGGAGAAGATTACGGATTACCATCCCCGTGATCGTAATCCTGGCGATTTCTGCTGTCGTGGTAAGCTTCAAATATGTCAAGTTCGAAAAATCAGCTGAGGAGGAGATTCCAGCATCTGAATCTAGCAGGATACCCGAAACTATGGAATTCGTGAAGATACAGGGCGGATCATATCAAATGGGCTCCCATGATAAGGGTATCGATCACAATCAAAGCGTTGTTTCCAGACCCATTCTGCAGATGCATGATTTTGAGATAATGAATACTGAGGTTACCCAGGGCATGTGGCTTGAAATCATGGGGACTACTCTCGTCGAGCACAATGCGGCTAATCCCCATTCCACCGGTAGAATAGGTGTTATCGGCGACAGCATCCCGATGCACTTAGTCTCGTGGGAAGACTGTCAGGAGTTCATGGTAGCTCTGAACCAATTAGACACAATGTATGTATATAGACTCCCTTCTGAAGCAGAATGGGAATACGTAAGTCGTTATGATGTTACTTATTCCGGTGATATGGATGCATGGTCTTCAATTATGGATGATCTTGCGTGGAGCTATAGTGGTGCGTCCGTGGCGGATGGCCCGATGAGGGTTGCTCAGAAGCAGCCAAATGATTATGAGCTTTATGATATGTATGGTAATGTCTGGGAGTGGTGTCAGGATTACTATCATGAGGACTATACCGGGATTCCGACTGACGGATCCCCTTGGATTGATCAAGGTCAATCTAATCCAGAGAGGTGTATACGTCGCGGGGGTGGTTATAGGAGCAACTATGAATGCACGTGTACTTCAACATACAGAAGCTCACGTAGCCCATCTGTTCGATACAGCACTCTCGGGTTTAGAGTAGTTAGGATGCCCATAGAAGACTTACACTCAAGTTTTTAGGGTTATATCTTTAGTTTGAGCATATATGTGTATGATCTTACC
>JAUVEU010000087.1 GCA_030594645.1 Candidatus Aegiribacteria sp. | reverse complement strand
GGATTTACATCTGAGGACTCCATCTGGATACTTGACAGAAGAGGTGTAAAATAGAAACTCCTCGTGTATTGCTTGATCTGAGTATTGTTCCTCATGCTATTGGTGGAGTGTCGAGATACCTTCTGTCTGTAGCCCGGGCTCTTAAGGAAGTTGCTCAGGAAGAGGAAATTGAATTCAGTACACTTGATGTGCCTGCCGTGCATCCTGGAGTTCCCGGTCCATCTGTTGACTGCATCGAACTGAGAACACCATTCTACCTGAAGATTCCATTTCTGAGGAGGATTCCAATCCGCAGAAAGTGGGAATTGTGTTCCAGAAGCAGAAGGATAAAACAAATCGCTGAGAACTGCTCGATATTTCATCACAGTGGCGTTCAGCCAGAGTTTCCGGCTAACAGCAGGTCAGTTATTACGGTATACGATCTTTCCGCCCTTGAGCATCCGGAATGGCATACAGGCGAGACAGTTGCCTTTGCGGAGAGAGAGGCGAAGATGATTCGAAATGGTTCCCGTGTGGTTGCTATTTCAGAATGGACAGCGAAACAGGTATCTGCTTATTTTGATATTGATCCTGAGAGTATATGCGTCGCGGGCGGAGCTGCTGATGATATCTTTATCCCCGGAGAACCTTCTGCTGATACTCTGAAAAAGTTAGATCTGAAAAATGGAGAATATCTTCTTCATGTCGGACACCTTGTGCCCAGAAAAAATATTCCGTTTCTTATTGATATCTATTACAGAGCAAGAGAAAGAGGTCTCAGGTTTCCGCTGGTTATGGTCGGATCAAGCGCATGGGGTAATATAAGCATTGAGCATGACAGTAACGTAAGGATAATCGATAATATCAATGACAGAATACTGGTTGATCTGTACCGGGGCGCAAGAGTATTGCTTTATCCAAGTAGTTACGAAGGGCTGGGACTTCCCGCACTGGAAGCGCTGGCATGTAATACACCGGTAATTGCAGCCAACACAACTGCTTTGACGGAAACGGTCGGAGATCGAGGAATGCTGTTAAGCCCTGATGATCCTGAAGCGTGGATTCAGGCGTTGCTTATGCTGAAAGATGCCGGGAAGATGGCTGAACTGCGCTCCATGGCTGAAGGTGCTCAATTGGAAAACTGGAGGGACGTGGCAAAAAGACTTTGTGGATTCTACAGAAGGATAAATGAATCATGAAAATTCTCCATTTGATTCATCGAACCTGGCCGTATCATGGTGGTGCTGAACGTTATGTAATTGAACATGCTCTGGCCGGGAAAAGGTGGGGACATGAATCCGTGATCTGTTCTACGGATGCATGGGACATGTCCTGGCTGGTCTCCAGAACCGGTAATCATATACAGAAGAAAGTCGATATATGGAATGGCATTAAAATAATTCGTTTTCCCGTAGTACATCCTCCTTTACAGAATCTCTTCCGGGCTCTTTTGAGAAGAATCATGCCCTGTGGCCCTGATCGCTATTTCTATCCGAATCCTTTTATAGCTTCTCTGCACAGATGGCTTTCAATTGATCGAGGATTTGATATTATCCATGCAAATGCAATGCCGTTCATGCTTTACGAAGGATGGTATCACAGCGGGAAAACGGGGGCCGGGCTTATTTCGGTACCTCATGCAAGTGTAGGAGAGAAGTACAGGCCTGTTTCAGCTCTTAATTACTTCAGCGGTTGCCAGAAGAATATAATTAGAAAGAGTAATTATGTTGTTGCTCAGAGCGATTATGAGCGAAATCTGTACGTTGATATTGGAGTCCCATCTGAAAGAATACTGCTGCTTGGAAGCGGAATAGAACCGGAAGAGTTTGTCAAAAGCAATCCCGCGGTCGGGCGTAGACGCCTGGGTGTTAAAGAACCTGTAGTGCTAAGTATGACAGCACATAGCGAAGACAGAGGTTCCCGCCACATTATTGAAGCATGCAGATATTTGTGGGAGAAAGGGAATAAGTTCACTCTTGTTCTTGCCGGTCCTGTTCTTCCGGACATTGAGAATTACCTTGCTGATCATGCATCGCTTAATGGAAACGACTGCGGAAATATCGTAATAACAGGTTATGTACCTAAAGAGGAACGGATTGATCTGATGGCAGCGGCTGACATAGTTCTTCAACCGTCACGCCTGGAATGCTTCGGAATAGTGATACTGGAGGCCTGGGCATCAGGAAAACCGGTTATCGGGTGCTGGACAGGCGGAATGCCGGACATGATCGAGGATGGGCATAACGGTTTCCTTGTTTCATGGGGAGATGTGGCTACACTTGCCAATCGGATAGATATACTTCTGAAGAATCCTCAATTACGTGATTCCATGGGAGAAAAGGGCAGGCAGATGGTCCTGAGGGAGAGGACATGGGAGAAGGTTACCGACCGTTTTTATAGAAGAATGGCCGAATGCAGTACCGGGAAGTTAATAAATTGAATAAGAAAATCACGGTTGTTATCGTTACATGGAATTCTTCAGCGCTTCTGCCGAAACTCGCGGAGACACTTAATGATCTTGAATCGATATGTGATGTTGTAGTCTCGGACAACTCATCAACCGATCAAACCCGTGAAGTGCTGAAAGAAATACTCCCATGGGCAGAAGTTTTGAGTAATCGGGAAAACGGCGGTTTCGGCTATGGTAACAACATGGCATTCGAGGTGTGCAGAACACCATATATCCTGCTTCTGAACACCGATGCCAGGATATCCCTTTCTTCTGTGGAAGCTCTTGTTGAAATACTTGACAGGGATAAGTCTGCTGCAGCGGTACAACCGCTTATAAGGCTCTGGGGATGGCCTCTGGTAACCCTAAGCGCTGGATCTGCAATGACTGAATATGGAAGGGGGTATGATTATGATTTCATGCATTTTAAACCTGCTCCCCCCGGTGGGATAGTTGAAGTTCCAGCTGTAACCGCTGCTGTATCTCTTTTCAGAAGGGAAGCTCTTCAGGAAGTGGACGGTTTTGATGAAAAAATATTCATGTATTATGAAGACACCGATCTATGCCTGAGACTCAGAGAAAGAGGTTACAAATTTCTTCTTGCACGGTCTGTTGAAGCAGAACACATTATGGGATTTTCCAGCAGTAGAGGAATTGCCGACAAATGGGAGCTTGAATCTTCAGCTTATCTTGCAAGGAAGTATCTGGGCGGTGAGAAGTGTCAGCTTCCCGCATACTGGAAAAAGATGGAACTGAAAATAAGAATGTACCTTATGCTTAAAAGAAAACCCTGGATCTGGCGAATTGCAGCAGTACATAAAGCCGAGAAGCTTGAAGTGAAACACATAGATCTGCCTGATTCCCTTTTGCAGGATATAATTGCTCCCAGACCTTTGCGTATGCCTTTTAATCGTTCTGCAGATCACGCTCATACGCCATATCCTGGGAATGACGTGATATTTGGCCCTGGGTGGCTTGATGGAAGAATTGACGATTGCGGCTTCGGCTGTATACGGGTACCCTCAAGTGCTGGTTCTTTTACATTCACTGCTTCCTCCTCTAATATTTCAGGTTCACTTGCCCTCTGGTCTGAGAACGGTGTTATTATCCGCAAATATCTCCGTGTTTCTGAAAGAACAGGTTTCACAGCAGATATCGACGGAGGATTAACTCAACTGTATCTTGTTCCAGACAGAAGAAAACAGAGGATAGAAATAGATGATGTCAGCTATACGTCCTGATAGACTAGCATTAACAGGCCTGGCGTCAGCAGCCCTGTTTCTTCTGAGAGGAATATCCGGATTCACGGTTTCATGGGCTCTGCTATTCATAGGCATATCTTTCATTGAAAAACAAAACAGGATTACGTTCATTTCGATAATCGCAGCTGGAATCTCTCTGATAACGGGAGACCCGAACGCTGGAACAGCGTTGATCCTGACAGGATTGCTGTTTGGAATCGCCGGCTCAGATTCATTGATTCCAAGAGTAGTGTTTATCGTTTCTTTCTCTGTTATTCTGTTTGAAGGCTCTATTACAGGGATAATTCCTCTATTCGCTGCAAGTTTTCCCGCTCTGCTGTTTAAGCGGGAGAAGTGGAGGATTATTGCCCTTGCAGGAGGAGTTGCTGCGGGTCTTCTGATATGCGGTCTTCCCGTAGCTTCAACGTATAGAATACTGGTACATGACGAGATTCTCACTGAGAACGGAGTAATCTGGCAGGATCCAATATCAGTGAATCTTAATCATCCGGTTGTGATGCTTGAAGCTCTCAACATGGATAGTGCTGATTTGATTATTGAAACCTCCGCTGGAGGGGTGAGAGACACATGCTCTGCAGGAGTAATAGAAACCGGAGGGCAAACCTTTCAGATAATGCCGGGGAGTAACGTATTAAGAATAAGGGAAGCATCTTTTCCAGCAGTTATTACGCTTACCCGCAAATGGCAGCCATTCAACCATCCGGTAATCCGGATTCAGAACGCAGTGGCAACACCATGAATATTATGAAAAAATACTGCAGAGATTCATCCGGTTTGCTGTTTCATTTCGCTGCTGCGGTAGTAATATTTATTCTATGGCGTGTTTTCGGAATGCCCTTCCCGGGCACTCTTGGAAGGCTTATTCCTTTATCATGGATTCTTACCGGGGCAGTCTACGGAAAGGGAAAAGTACCGGAATTATCAAAGATTCTTCTTGCGGTTCACCTGCTTTTATCGCTGTTCTGGGGAACAGGTCCCGTGGTTGAAATACTTGCAGCAGCATCCGGATTAATGGGTATATTCCCCGGTCTTCTCGCTGTTTCAAGAAAACGTGCCGGCATCCTTCGTGCTCTGATCCCTCTGATTCCTCTCATTATTGTTCTTGTACCTTTTACAGGTGATGAGCCGCATTATGCCACAATAACGGAAGGTTTCGTTTCACCCGGATCCGGAAAATTCGGTAATTTGACTCACCAGCGTGGCGATCCATCCGCTTCAGTTACTCATCACCAGCTTCTTTACCCGGCTTTAATGATTCCGGGGTATCCACTTTCATCGACCGGATTAAGAGGAATGAACCTTCTTTTTGCGCTCGGTGCGGTTATGCTTCTTTCAGAGCTTTTCAGAAGGAAAGGAATGCTGAACTGGAGATATCTTGCGGTTCTGGGATTTCTTCTTGTTCCAGGTTCCAGAGTTCTAGGGCTGGTTTATCCCGGATGGATGGCACTTCTTATCTTTATCATAGGAGTCCTGGTGGCTACAGATTCCAGACGTACATTATTCACGCGCACGTCATGGACTGTCGTCATATCCCTGCTTCTTGTTCTGATAAAGTTCAGATTCGCGGGTATGTCCGCAGGTCTCCTTCTGGCTCTGTTTATCAGGACGGAAGGGAAGAGGAAGTTCGTCCTTCCAATTGTCTTTGCGGGTCTCATAATCCTGGGTTTGTCATTTGATCTGTTTACAGGCGGTCGAATATTCTGGGTGAGATATGGAAATATGGATTTCCTCAAGACACTGATAATTCAACCTATTTTCAGGACACCTGAAATACTGCTTGCATGCGGAGCTTCGCTGGTGGACATTGAAGCAGGGCTTCTCTGGAAAGCTCCATGGATACTGGCTGGACTTGCAGGACTTCCTTTGCTGAGAAAGAGATATTCCGATCTTTTTGTCTGGCTCGGTCTTCCCGCGCTGATTTACTTCCTGCTTCTCATACTGTGGACAACTCATGACTGGGCCGGCATGCCTACTCCTCCTGGAAGAATGCTTCTTCCGGTTCTTCCGGTTCTTCTTGCTTCTGTGGGCTGCATGCTAAGGGAGAAGAGTGTTAAATACCTTATATGGGTGTCCCTTGGCATATCCGCTGTCTTTTTCACATATCCGCACCTGCAATTCAACTTCGCTGATGGTACGGATGCTTTCGTAAGCGCATTTTGTGGACAGTACAGCAATATATCAGAATGGCTTCCCAGCGCTGTAAGACTCAATGTGCCTGTGTTTTTAAGCTGGCTTGCTGCAGCAGGTGTGCTTATATGGATGATTGCAAAAAGAAGCAGGTTCGCAAGTTCTGTCATTATTGCGATTTTTCTTCTGCTGGGGTGTCTTGCCGGTCAGAAAAGAACTGCCTGGGAAGCTGAGGATATTCCATCTGAATACAGAAGCTATTGCTCAATATATCCTGATAATCCCGATCCTGAATGGAGAAAATTCTGGTTCTTTGAAAGAGAGAATATGCTTTATATGTCATCTTCTGAAGATGCGGTTTATCTTCCGCTGCCATCTGATTGCGGTGACAGTGTAATGCTGGAAGTAGCATTCAGATCACTTCAATCAGGACCGATTCCCGGAATAGAGCTTTCGTGCGGTGATTTCCATGATTCGATATACATTTCATCCGATGTCCTTGAAAAACCGGAATGGGTCGGATATTTCAGGGATAACCAGCTCGATAAAAGACCTGAGAACCTTGAAGAATTACATGTGGAATTCATTCTTCCGGTAGATGAACGTGAAGAGTATGTGCGAATATCTCCTCTGGGTGTCAGTAATACGAGTAGTGAAATGCACGGTATCTATCTTGACAGGATTGAATTCAAATAATGAACTCAGATCCGTCTTCTGATACTTGCGCTAAGAAACAGAGTTATACAGAGTATTCCTGATGACAATACAAATATACTGAAGGAGTTTCATTGGCCAGGAAATTCGTTATGGGAGTCGAACTTCTGACAGGACTTGCTATCGGTGCATCAGCAGCTGCAGCGGCAGTGTCATTTATCATAGTATTTCTTGTACAGATTGATATGTCCGCTGAAACAGATCATATGGCGACTGTAACAGCGTTTGTTCTGGCAAGTTCATTTGAATCCATCAATGACATAAATAATTTTGAAGAAGCCGTTTTTCCGCTTGTATGGAGTGGGAGGCTGGAAGCTTTTGCGGTTGTTGATACTTCCGGGAATCTGATAATCGGTGCAGGAATGTCAGAGGCTGAGATTCCGAAACCGTCTGAAACGGATGAGTGGTATTTCTCAAAGATTCAGGACAGTGAATTATTTGTGGGAGTTAAACCGCCGGAATCCCCGTATGCTCTCATATACAGGACTCTTCTAATTGGTTTTGCAGCGCTTACACTGGTTCTTTCCGTACTTGCTGTCTTTACACCCCGATATTTAACGAGAACTGTTATTACACCTTTGCGCGAAGTGCTGGTTGCAGCTGACAAATTCAGTTCCGGCAGCGGGAGCAGTGCAGAAGCAGCAGGAGCATCATTTACTCGTATTATGGAACTCCTGCATGAGAAGGATAAGCAGCTGAATGAACTTAGAAAAGCGGCTGAGGAGCGCGCTGATATTATTGAAAAGCGTTCGACAGCGATTATTTCAGTCCTCGGTTCAGCAGTCCTCGCACTTGATGAAAGAGGGAACCTCTCACTTTTCAACAGGCAGTCAGGCGATCTCTTTGACCTGAATGACAGTAACCTGAATTCTGAATTCCCCTGGAATCGAACTGCCGCAGGAAGGGCATTGAGGACGGTTCTGGATGAACTTGGTGAGTCGGGAGAAAACTCCGGGGAGTTTCAGATTCAGGAATCCTTTATTCATCCAGCAAAGATGTATGGTGTGTCGATATCAAGGTCACACACCGATGAGATAACAGTCCTTGTAACGGATGCCACAAGGATAAGCGAACTCGAACGAAATATCGCTGATCAG
This sequence comes from Candidatus Aegiribacteria sp., assembly GCA_030594645.1. Classification (GTDB taxonomy): domain Bacteria; phylum Fermentibacterota; class Fermentibacteria; order Fermentibacterales; family JCC-6; genus Aegiribacteria. Next base: position 2,222 of record JAUVEU010000087.1, on the reverse strand, counting down.
GCGGCAATGGCGGATATTGGCGCTGCGTCCGCTGGAATTTCACACGAGATGGGTAATACACTCTGTGCTCTTTCAGGATTCTTTGATCTCCTTGCAAGAGGTCATTCCGATGACAGAACACTTAAGATACTCAGTGAAGTTAAAAGAGAGATGAATTCAGCGCAGGAGCTGATTGATTCGTTTGGTACCTTCGCAAAATCACCTGAGCCGGTAACCTCAAAACTGCTGAGAGATGATGTGTTTTCGATTTGCACTCAAGCATGCGAAGTGTATAAAATCAAGCATTCGATTCTAATGACAGATGAGAAATTTTCGCTTAATGCTGACAGGAAACTTCTTGCCATATGCGTAAGGAATCTTGTAAGAAATGCATTTGAAGCGGATTCAGAGACAACACTTGAGGTTATAGTAAAAGCTTCAGATAATAGCATCACTATATCTATAACGGATACAGGACCAGGCCTGACACTTGACCCGGGAGAAATCTTCAGGCCATTCAGAACTACAAAGAACAGAAGCGGAGGGAATATGGGTCTGGGTCTTTCAATAAGCAGAAGGATTATCCGGTCCATGGGTGGCGAGCTGAGTGGTAATAACAGGGAAAGCGGAGGAACTGTTTTTACGATTCTTCTTCCGGTATCCGGAAGGGAGGATAATAATTCATACTGAAAGCATTCTCCTTGTGGAAGATAAGCGGGCTATGCGGAATATGCTGACGACCGCTCTTGAAGAGGATGGATGGAATGTCTGCGCAGTATCGTCCGGAAGCGAAGCCCTGAAGAGCATTGAGAGAAAAAACTTCGATATTCTGCTCAGTGATATCTGTCTCCCCGGCAAGATAGATGGTATGGATATACTCCGGAAGTCAAGGGAAACCTGTCACTGGGTACCGGTGATTCTTATGACTGCTTTTGGAACAGTGGATCTCGCAGTTGAAGCTATGAAGGAGGGAGCGCGGGATTTCATTACAAAACCCTTTGATCTGGATGATCTGCTGTCACTCCTGAGAAGATATGTGCATGCGTCGGGAACATTGCTTATCGGATCCTCAAAAGGACTCCTCTCAACAATTGAAAGAGCAAGAAAGGGTGCCCGGACTGATCTTTCCATTCTTGTGCTTGGAGATAGCGGTACAGGTAAGGAATTGTTAGCAAGGATTATACATGATGAAAGCTCCTTTTCAGACGGTCCTTTCGTACCGGTTAACTGCGCTGCAATACCTGCGGATCTTATCGAAAGCGAGCTGTTCGGTGCTGAAAAGGGCGCTTACACAGGTGCTGACAGGATGAGACAAGGCAGATTCGAGCTTGCTCAGGGTGGTACAATATTTCTTGATGAAGTCGGTGATCTTAACCCCACACTTCAAGGGAAGCTCCTGAGAGTTCTTCAGGAGAGAGAGTATACTCGAGTCGGTGGTTCAGAAATTCTCAGGACAAACGCCAGGGTGATATCCGCAAGCAACAGAAATCTCAAAGGTGAAGCTGATGAGGGTACTTTCAGAAAAGACCTTTACTTCCGGATTGCAGAGTTCCCCGTGACTCTTTCTCCTCTCCATGAAAGGATAGAGGACATACCTGAGCTGATAAGATATTTTCTTGATCTTTCAGGATACAAGGAAGTGATTGTTTCACCTGAGGCGATAATAAAGCTGAAAGGATTCAGATGGCCCGGTAATATACGTCAGCTTAGAAGTATTATACTCCGTGCGGCAGCGCTGGCTGAAGAGAGTATAATCAATGCTGATATTCTTGAGATTGATGATATCATACCGGAGGACGGGTTGCTTGAAGAATCATCGAGAGCAGCGAAATTAAGAGAAAAGGAACTGATTAAAAAAGCTTTAAATGAAACTGGTGGAAACAGAAAAGAAGCTGCGGAAATTCTGAAAGTCAGCTACAGAACGCTTCTATCCCGCCTGAAGGAGCTTGATATATAGAGGGGGCCGGGCCTTACATTTAAACATTTTTGTTGAGTAATTACTTTTACATTCGAATTTGGGACACGAATAGAAGTGCATGTATAGACAATAGATAATAAGAAAATGTTTAAATGTAAGGCCCGGCCCCAAGGAAGGAGATTTATTTGACCGGGATCAGGAAAATTGAGGATATGACATCTTCCGATTACAGTTCTATCGGACTTCGAAGCGGGTTGGAGATACATCAGCAGCTTGATACGGAGAAGAAACTCTTCTGCCGTTGTCCGGTGCTTCCATACTCGCA
>JAUVEU010000090.1 GCA_030594645.1 Candidatus Aegiribacteria sp. | reverse complement strand
TCTCAGGTCTCAGGAGCATGTTACGGTAATCGGCGATACTACAGCCGGATTTGCAAATCCTGCCGTCTCATACAACCTTACTGAAGGCTGGACTGTTGAGATACCTTCCATGGTAACCTATTCCCTTGACAACACCCTTTTATTCAATTCAGGAATAGCTCCCGATATTCTCGTCCCGGTCTCCGAGGCTGATTTCGCAGCCGGAATTGATCCTGTTCTTGATGAAGCTGTTAGAATGCTTTTACCGTAGGCTTACTCAGCGGTAAGAACCAGCAGCATTCCTCCAGAACTCATTTCAAGGTCAAAGGGGTAGCCCTGTAGAGTGATCTGACCGTCAATGGAATAATCGGTGCAGTTATAGGAAACCAGCTTGCTGGTACTATTTCCCAGATAGCTGAGAACATAAGCATGGCTGCCGGTAGAGTCGGTGCAAATGTAGTGGAAATCTCCGCCAACAGGTACTGTTCCGACCCAGCATGATCCACCGACTCCAGAGGGAAAGTAGTGCCGTATGGTAGCAATTGTCCCGGTTGAAAAGTCGAACACCGCACACAAACGTGTATCATCGTTTATGTCAGGGATGGTCTTAATAGCCAGTATCCCCGGGAAGTAGTCCGCTGCTCTTCGGCGCATCACATCTGATCCGGTGGAAACAAGCTCGGTTTCTCCCATTGTTCCAACCAGAATAGTATCCTGACATTGATCGATGGCCATGCACGTGGGGCTGGACGCCAGAATGCAGTGCCTCCCTGCAGCGTTGTTCTCATTACTGACCTCGTAGATTCCGCGTGAACTGGCCCCGGCCACATAAAAGAACGGCTTTTCAGGAGCCATTTCAATGTCAACGGGAGTCTCGCAGACGATGAAACTGTCCATGAATTCCATGTCCGGTACGCTGAGTTCCACTATCTGTCCCAACGCTCCAATGATGTAGACGGTGTTTTCGGTCGGACAGTACTCCATATCGAAGTAGGCTGAAGGGGACGGATTGCCAATGGCTGTGAAACCTGTCTGCCGATACGATTCAAGGTCGAAGCGGAACACTGTTCCCTCTGTTGTGGCCACAATGAAGCAGTCCGGAAGGGCACACAGGGACCTGGCTCCTGATAAATCCTCAATTGTATGAACAACGGAAAGATCCTGTGGAGAAATAATATTGATTCCAGCCTTCAGCGCATGATCGAATTCCGTAAGATCAGTGCAGCCGAAAAGAGCAAGAAGCACTGCCGCTGCAAAGATTATCCAGATCCTGATGGTCACTTCCGCCCTCCGGTTAAATATCTCACCTGAATTAACGCGGATACTGTATATGCCGTTTCAGTGGTCTGAGTAAATCCGCAGACTCCGGGTAAACGTCCGTAGTGCTATTCAGTAGTAAGAACCAGCAGAGTCCCTCCAGGACTTACTTCCAGGTCAAGAGGGTAACCCTGCAGATCGACCTGGCTCTCGATGTCGTAGAAAGTGGTGTTGTAGCAAACCAGTCTGCTGGTGTTATCTCCCAGATAGCTGAGTACATATGCATAAGAATAATCGCCGATAATATCGGTGCAGATGTGGTGGATTTCTCCTTCAATCGGAACATTTCCAACCATTAGCGGGTTACTCGCCCAACCTGGAAAATAATTCAGTATAGTGACAATCATCATGGAATAGCCGTAGTTGATCACTGCGCAAAATCTGGTATCACTGTTTTCATGGGGGATGGTTTCAATAGCCACTATCTCTGGAAAGTAGTCCGCTACTCTTCGCCGCATTACATCTGATCCGGTTGAAACAATTTCGACTTCTCCCGTGGTCGCAACGAGTATCGTATCCTGACACTGATCGATGGCCATGCATGTCGGGCTGGCCACCAGGGTGCAGAATCTGCCGGGTAAGTTGTTCTCTTTACTGACTTCATAGATTCTGCATGTATTCGCCCCGGCTACATAAAAGTAGGGTTTCAGGGAGGCTATTTCAATATCCACAGGAGTTTCGCAGACGCTGAAGCTATGCAGAAATTCCATATCAGGTACACTGAGTTCCAGTATCTGTCCTAATGCTCCAATGATGTAGACGGTGCTTTCGCTCGGACTGTACTCTATTTCGAAGTAGGCTGAAGGAGAGGAACTGCCGATGATGAAGGAACCTGTCTGCTCGTGCGATTCAAGATCGAAGCGGGTCAATGTTCCCTCAGTGGAGACCACAACAAAGCAGTCGGGAAGGACACATAGGGATCTGGCTCCTGATATATTCTCAATTGTATTAACAACGGAAAGGCCAGGTGTTTGCAAAATATTTATTCCCGCATTCAGTGTATGATCAAATTCCGTAAGATCAGTGCAGCTGCTTTGTATAAGAAGCGCTGCCGCAATAAGGACTATTTTGAATTTAGCGTGCGTATTTACCATGATATACCCACCGACAGGATGAAATGCCTTGCCGGAGACCAGGCCCTTGCGTTATTTGTTGCGCCGCCGGGATTTCCGGTTGAGTGAAAAATTGAAGTATCGTAAATATGAACCACGTTCTTTCTATTGAAAAGATTGAATATTCCAAAAAGCAGATTCAGCTCGGTGGGACCGATGTCGAACATTTTGGAAACTGTTAGATCGGTCTGCATGGAAAAGGGATACCTCTCTGTATTGGTTCTCACAAGTTCCTCTTCCGTAGGTGGAAGTGTGTACGGCATCCCGCTGCCGTATTGCCATGAAATTCCCAGTCTGGTGTTTTCCAGGGGATGAATTCCCGCTATTTCCGGTCCTTCAGATTCAAAACCCCTTAACTCAATAGATGCAGCTGCCGTATGCGTCTGATCCCAGTCAAGGTAGTTATCCTCGTTGGAAATGTACACAACACCTATCTGAGCATAGTTGTACCTTTCGAGCATGGATGAGTATTTGCCCTTGGCAACGGAAAGAGTGTACGAGATCTGTCCTGAAATATTACTTCCCGCTCTCCTGTTGAGAGTGGCTTCAATGCCTCTTACCATCCCGTGACTGTCGTCGTTGGCAAAGGCGAAGTATGTGCCCTCGCTGTGAAATTCGGTGTTCACCAGAGCTGTGATATCCTTGTAATATGCTGCCAGTGAAAGCTCAGTGAACCTGTCGATCAAATGTCTTATCCCCACTTCAAAACTCTGGGTCATCTCAGGATCAAGGTTCGGATTGCCCGCCACTATCCTGTCCTCGGCAAGGTTATAGGATGTTTCAACGAAAAGGCAGTTCATTGGAGGCATCTGGAAATGGTGTCCGTATGTTGAGAAGAAAATAGAATTCTCGCTGAAGGGTACAGAGAAGCCCACTCTTGGACTGATATGCCATTTTGGTTCAACATGCACCTGGGTCCCGGCGTTGTAATCGAATACTGAGGTATTTGCGTCGAACATATCAGCTCTGACGCCGGCTGTGGTTATGACTCCTCCTGAAAATCTGTAACTGCCCTGGATGTAGCCGGACCCCGAATGAGGGTAAGCGTTCCACTGAGAAACGAATATGTTGCGGTAGCCCTGGGCGTATACATTGTACTGGTAGAGGTCGTAGTAATCGGCTGTAAGCCCCGCCTTTATGCGTGTTCTGGTATTGGGGTTCGAATCAAAACCCAGCATTATGCTGCTTACCGTTGCCTTGGAATCGAACCAGACATTCGGGTGAACCCCGGTGTGATAGAATCCCAGAGAGTCCTGAATTCTATCTTCCGGTAAGTATTGGGTGAACCAGTATATGGGGTATGTATTTTCCCCGATGTAACCACCTTCCTGCAACCGTATTCGGTTCCAGTCCTGGAACTTCATGATACCCATAGTGAGTTTCAGAACGGTTTCGCTTCCAAGCAGCTGTGTGGCGTTAAAAGTCATTCCGGTTGTTTCGCTGAAGCGGATGGGGAGTGCGTAGTCCTGGCTTCTTCCCAGATATCCGGCGTCATCGATATATGCCGGGAGATGATATCTGGACCAGGACCATTCATTCCATCCCATTTCCCTGTGAGAACCCAGGGCGGTGAAAGCGAAACTTGTTTTGTTATGCGGTCTGTAAGTTATCTTGGCAACACCCGAGAGGTCATTCTGCCAGTTGTTCTCCCATCTGCTGCGAGTATCCAGGGTATCCCACCCGCTTAAGGAGACCTGACCGGATGCGTTGAAGGTCATCTGACCGGGTATGTGAATTCCAATGAGGGGAAGGAGCATTTCAGTGATGGGTTCAGGGCCCGACACCGACCCTTCAATACCGTTAAGGTTGCTTCTGCATTGCTCCACATCCACTTCTTCCATGAAAACCTGCTCTCCGGATTCAATGGAAGCGGTAGTGACATCTCCGTGACGGGCAATCAGGGTGCCGTGGTAAGTATCACCGCCTTCTTTTCCGATGAGGTTAACAACTCCTGACATGGAATTTCCGTATTCAACACCAAGCCCTCCAGTCATAAGAGAAGCGTTTGATATGGAACTCAGGGGCAGTTCCAGATTGAATGTGTTATTTATGGGTGACCGGACGGAGATACCGTCAAGAAGGTAATCCACCTCTCCGGCGCGGCCTCCCCTTACATGCAGTTCACCGTGGCTGATTACCACACCGGGCTGGGAGGAAACAAGGTCTACAATATTCCTTGAGGTCTGGGTGGATATATCAGTGAAATCCATCATGTGAAGGGTGGTGGGAACGTCCTGAAGAATATTGGTTCTTGACTCATGAACATTAATGACAGTTGAGCCTGTGGGATCTTCATACAGCTCGAAATCAACTCTGCTCAGCTGATCGGCAATTACGAGAACATTTTCCATCCTGGAGGTGGTTCTGCCTACCATACTCGCGGTTACAGAGTAGCTGCCCGGAGAAACTCCTGCAATGATGTATTCTCCATTGCTATCCGTCACGGCGCCAAGGTAAGTATTGTCCACCATTACAGTAGCCCCGATAAGCGGGTCTCCGTCAGCATCCGATACGACTCCACCGATGATTCCGGTTGTATCTGCGTAAGCGGAAAAGGATAGTATTAAAAGGGGAAGCAGTATCAGCAGTGGCACCTTATGCAGGGAGTTTCCGCCTGTAAGAAGAAATCCTGGGTCAGGTCTGGTCTGTTTCATAAATAACTTCCTTTTCATCCCTTGAATAAATGCTTTCAACCCCGGCAAGCAGGGAGATTAAATACCTCCCTTCTAATAGTCACTAAATCATACAGTGAACAACCATATGATGCAATCAGCAGGTTATTCAAATGCGTTTATAGTTATGCTTATTTTAACGGTTTTGAACGTAGAACTATTTCCGAGCATAAATTGTTCATGCATATTTTACATCAGATGTTATTCTGTTGCAATATATTAATAATATTGTTATGTTTCTACCATGAAATTTAATGAACTGCTTCAAATTGTCAGGAGTACACCTGTCTTTACAATCGGACTGTTGCTGGCGGGTGATGTGGACAAAGCTGTTATTCGTTCCCAGGTCTCCCGATGGGTCAGGGAGGGGAAGTTAGTCATGCTTAAAAGAGGATGTTATACTCTTGCACCTTCCTATTCAGGCAGGATTCCATCATCATTCGTCCTTGCTAATGAGATAAAACCTGTTTCATATATCAGCTGTCAGTCCGCATTAGCATGGTATGGGTTGATTCCGGAGTATGTTCCTTCAGTGGTTTCCATTACTAACGGACGTACAGATACAGTTAGTAACAAACTTGGCAATTTCATTTACAGACATGTTAAATCATCTCTGTTATGGGGTTTTGAGACCATGGATTTATCGAGGGGGGAAAGAGCCAGAGTAGCTCTTCCTGAGAAGGCGCTTCTGGACCTCGTTTATCTGGAACCGGAGGGAGATTCAGTAAGTTTCCTGGAACAGCTTCGTCTTCAGAACACCGAAGAACTGGATAAAAGACAACTTGTTACATTTGCTCACCTCTGGGGAAAACCCAAGATTGAAAGAGCCGCCAGCAGGATTCTGTTCCTTCTTGCTATGGAGGAGGAAAGCACTTTATGAAAGAAGATCTGCTCCATATCGTCCGTGAAGCTGAAAATGACCTTTCTGCCTGGAACAGGGTACGGGAATATCTGCAGGCCAGGATACTCGGACTCCTTCAGGAAACCGGCGCCATGATTCCTCTGGCATTCTGCGGTGGTACCGCACTCCGATTCCTTTACTCCCTGCCGAGATTTTCGGAGGATCTTGTTTTTTCACTGGAAAGAAAGTCATCCGACTTCCTTCTGGAGTCCTCCATTAAGCGAGTTGCTGCCGGTTTAGCCAGGGAAGGGTACGATATTAAGCTTAAGAGTAAATTTGTATCAGCAGTTCAAGGCGTCATGATTAAATTCCCCGGGTTGCCCTTCGAGCTGGGCCTGTCTCCTCATGTTAAACAGTTACTGTCTATAAAGGTTGAAGTGGATACTAATCCACCTGAAGGAGCTGGCCTTGAAGTAAGCATGCTGCGTAGGTTCATCTTACTACGGTTGCAGCACCACGACAGATCATCTCTGCTGGCCGGTAAACTGCATGCAATTCTTGTAAGGAGTCATACCAAAGGCCGTGATTTCTACGATTTGTTGTGGTATATGACCGATCCGAACTGGCCCCTCCCCAATATGAACCTTTTACGCAATGGTCTGATTCAGACTGGATGGAAAAGGGAGCGTGTCCTATCCATGGATATCACTATGGAACTGAAGGAAAAATTCAGAACCGTCAACTGGAAAGACATCAGAAGAGATGTAATTCCGTTCCTGGAGAGACCGTCAGAAGCTGAGTTTTTAAGCGAAGTTAATATGCTGAACCTGTTGGAAGGATTCTTTAGCAGACCGCAGTAGTCCGCAAATTTCATCTTCTATTCTTCCGCATAAACGACAGAATCCTCCTGCCACGGAGATCCTTTCAGCCAGCGAAAAGCCACAAACGATAATTCTTATCATCTACAAGGCCGTGAAGGAACTTAAAGATCTTCTCCGGTGTTTACTATATCTCCTCCGGTCCGGCTATTACCTGTTAATGCATCATGCTATTGAGAAGGTTGAGAAATTCCTCTCCCCTCTTCAGGTAAATGAGTACTTCCCGCTCACCTCCCGATTGAAGACTGAAGACGACTGAAATTTCGTCATACCCGAGAACGTTCTTCCTCTTCTCGGCCGACCTGATATCCGTAACGGGAACTGCATGATCAAGATCGGCCCCGAAGGGCATGATAAGCCAGCCGAAAATACCGTGGAGCTTTACGTAAAGGTGGGATGATGTAAGGCTGACCGTGATGCATTTCCAGGTACTGATCATCTTCGTCCAGGCGTTTTTCTGTGACTCCGCCATTGCGTACTTCTCCTGGAAAAGCATGCTTCCTTCAGTTGGGTTCCCGTATTCAGGGCTCATTTTACTTTCCTGCTTTCATCAGCGGATTCAAATATTCATAGAGAAACACCAGAGAACCGCGTCACTTCTATTCCATCATACTCGAGTTAGACAATGCTTTATAAACGGCAATCATTATACACCTGCTGCTGCTCGTAGCCCCGGAAACAGCGTCAACACAGGGACTCTGAGCTTCAAGGATAAGATCCACCGTCTCGGAAGCATCGTAACCGGGACCGCAGCGCTGTTCCAGTATATCGATATCGGTAATACGGTTGAAAGATACAGTTACATCCAGCGTAACCAATAACAGAAAATCCCCGAAGCTTCCCGTGTATACCCCATCCTCTATCTGTTGAAGGTCTACCGTCTCGATTCTCTCTTCTCTGAAAACCTTGACCATCTTATCGTAGCGGATCTTGAAAATACCTCCGCCGATTACCAGAATTGCAATTACTATCGAAAGGATTATCAGTATTTTTTTCTTCAAGCTATCCTCCACCCATTGGATTTGAGGCTCCCAGTTTCGTGAACTGAAGTTTCATCTCTTCACTGAAAATGGCCCGGTAGATCATGTTACCTGTCAACGATCCTCCGACCCCGGGATAGATCATCATTGAGTGGCTGCGCTGGAAGACCCCTTCGCTGTCGAAACAGTAATATTGAACTGTACCGGATGCTGCTGATGAATGGGAATAAGACCAGAGTCGCTTCGTATTGCCGCGGGTCTCAAGTGCCATGACCCCGGAGAGAAAACGTTCCACAAAAAGGAACCGATTCTGTCCGATCCCGAGGTAAAGATTGTAAATCAAGCCACCTGTTCCCCCGAGGGATACAGACTCGGATATTATCAGTTCATCAGTTCCATCACCATTCAGGTCGAGTTCGGTGAAGTATCTTTCGGGACTGAGGGTTGTATCAGACATAGGCGCGAGTAAATCCTGACGCGAGTACGCTTCTTCTTCAGCGTAGCAGATATACAGGGAGCCTAGAAACAGAACGATTGTTAAAAACATTCTAATTTCCACCTCCCTTCCATATGGATCATTTAACCAATTCAAATATACTGGTTTCGATACCCACAATAATAGTTCCTATCTCCTTAACCGCTTTTCTGAAGCATTTATGATCTGCCTCATTCCATTCCCGTATCCGGGAACATGTCCTCCAGCGAAATCAGGACTATCCTTGTCTTTTCCGCTGCCAATCTTACCATATGCTCCGAGAAACCAGCCGCAGAGATATAAACGAACCATCCCTGCCTGCAGGGCTTGTTTTGCCCAGTTTAGCCCTGAATCAGCAAGATTCTCCAGTTCCATTTACGATCCACGAATATCTTCATATCAACTCAGCCTTCATTGTATTAAGACTATAGTGTTATAAGATTATAATGTTAATAACAGATATTCAATTATGAATACACCATATCAAATACTCTGAAACTCCAGTATCTGGCTATAGACGGAAGAATGGTCTTGATGGTGATAACCTTAAAATGCAAATAGCCGCTGTAAGACAGAAATAACCTCCAGCTGAGTATCTGGATTAATAGAACCAAGCTTTTTAATAAGTCTTGTTTTATCTATCGTTCGTATCTGATCTAAAACTATCTGTCCTTTTTTCTTTTGAAACTCGCAGGATACTCTTGTAGGATAATCTCTGCCAGCGGTAGTAAGCGGGGCAACAATAACAGTGCGGATATGTCTATTCATTTCATCAGGTGAAATAATCAAGCACGGTCTTGTTTTCTGAATTTCAGATCCGATAGCAGGATTAAGATTTATCAAATATACATCGAATCGATTTGCTACCATTGCCATTCTTCGTCATCCCAGGAATCTGAGATATCTTCAGCAACCAGCATTAACCTATCATCATCAGTTTCGGACATAGTTCTAAAGGCAATATCCCAGCCGACTCTTGGATTTGAAACAGGGCGGATAATAATATGATCATTCTCTACCTCCAGCTCAACGTCTTCCATTATTCCTGTTTGCTCAAGGATAGGTTTTGGAATACGGATGCCTTTGGAATTGCCGATCTTTATTATGTGTGCTCTCATGGTTTACCTCATTATCCTTAACTCAATATGTATCTACATTGTAATTACATCGGTGTGAAATGTCAAGGAAACCGTATCTCCCTTGGTGCCTGGAACTAATTTTTTTCTACAAGCTCAAGAATGTACACCCGCGTATAGTCAAAGGGATTATGATCCCAACCAAGTATCCCCGATTCAGACACTTTAAAACTCCAGTATCTGGCTATAGCCGGAAGAGTAGTCTCAACACTGGTTACAAAAGATCCATCACTCATGTCGTACAGGTCGAAAACAGGTGACGCGGTTGCTCCC
>JAUVEU010000079.1 GCA_030594645.1 Candidatus Aegiribacteria sp. | reverse complement strand
TTCGTCCTCATAACGTTTTCCGCCTGCCTCTGGAAAGCTATTTTGAAGGCGGTGAACATCCAGATTTCGATTACCCGGTATTGCCTAACATGAGAATAGGTTTCTGCAGGTACTGGCGCATGGCGGCTGATCCCGAGAGCGGACACCTGTATTAGGTGTTTTAACTGTACGTACACAAATTCGAACTTCTCAGCAGTTTTCAGAATGAATGAAAGAGATGCGATGAAAGAAAAGGATGGAAAATACTAGACAGTCAGGATTCTGGTGCTTAGGATGATCCTGAATGATTCTGTGATACAGTGTTTCGAATGTGAGGGTATACTTTGAAAGCCATGGTTCTTTCCGAATTGTATGATATCAGGGAAAATCCCAATCCACTGTCACTTGAACATCCGGCTGTTCCAGAACCCGGTCCGAATGATGTTCTTCTTGAAGTTCTGCAGGTACTGACTTGCAGGGAACGAGAACCTGTGCAGCGAATTCAAGGCTACCGGAAGAGATGCCGATGGGGGATATGGGATGTTACGCGAGCTATCCACTCCAGAGGACCGGAAACATCGAAGTTCCTCGCAAGGGGTGGGATGAAAGTGTTCTCCCCTGTAAAGCACAGTATCCGACCCTTCGTTGAAGCTCATCCTCTCAAGTGAGAATGGTGCCCTTGAGATATATTCGCTGAGTGTCTTTCGGCCATTGTCATCGCATGCTTCAATGGGCTGCGCACTGTAGACGCTAAAGCCGCTGTGCTTCCAGTTCCGCATCTTATCCACCAGTTCCTCTGAGATCACGCTCTCTTCAAGAAGCATCCTGAAAACAAGACCGGCAAAGAGCTTTTCAAAGAATAGGTTTACTATTTTTCGAAACCGGAAACAGAGGATCTGTTAATACTGATACTCATAAGCCCCTATATCAATTGTTGAACCTGAGATTCTGGAATTTCCGGCCAGATCAAAGAATCGAAAAGGTGGAGGACTCAAATCCGGTGTTCCGATGTCAATACAGGGTGAATGAGACATCAGGTCAAAGTTATCATTGGGTTCATCCACAAAATATGGATTCAAATCAAATATTGTCCCGGCATAATCGGTAAGAATATTTCCAATTCCATTTTCAATAATACAATAACTTATATTTAGTTCAGTTCCGGGATATTGAAAATCCATATTCTCAAGACCCTGACCTGCCAGGTTACCTCCGATGATACAATTGGCAATTATCGGATAAGGAGTTCCCCTGATTCTTATTCCACCACCTTCTCCATCTGACAAACTTGTTATCGTAGAATTGTAAACAATGGTGTTATTAACAATAAAAGGATCTGAATTCATACAGATGATTCCCCCGCCATAACCACCATCCCCATAATATTCAGCTGTATTATGAGCAATTACATTATTGATAATTTCCGGATTTGATCCATTCACCAATGAAATCCCTCCACCACCATAACAACCCCTGTTTACATTATACATGATAACATTATTCTCAACACTTCCAGTCGAATTTGCAAAATGAATTCCACCACCGGTATGATTGGCATAATTGTGTTCTATTCTATTTTCCATAATCAATGGATCGCTTCCATTAATACAATCAATGGCACCACCATCGGTCCAATAACTTATGACACAGTTAGCTTCAACATCACCTGCCACATTATTGATCAGGATACAATTTCTAATTATAGGAGATGTGGCATCACATAAAATGGCCCCACCTCCAGTGTTTACTCCACTGGTAAGATTTTTGACCCATCCATTCCTCATGGTTAATCCTTTAATGACATCACTTCGATTCTGACCCTGATTGAGGATAAATGCTCGACCATCAGAGTCACAGTCTATAATACAGTTTTCAGGACCGTTTTCTGATTCAATTCTGATATGTTTTGTGGTAGCATCCCAGTATAAATTTTTATTACCCGGGCCTGTATATACCCCGTTGGCAATCAGTATCAAAGCACCGTCATGAGCAGCATTTATAGCCGCCTGAATGGTCGAATAATCAGAAGGGACCTGGATGATTTCATCGGGAGGAGGACACCCACAGAGGAGCAATAAGATTCCCACTCCGACAAAGCAATAAGGAAGTTTATTTCTGTTCATGCAGCGATTTCCTCTCAACATAACATTTCTCTTCCCCACACCTCAATATTTCCACATCTACACTATAAATCGATGATAAGCAATAGGAATCTTGATTTCAAACCATTCCGGCAATTTCTCCGAAACAGCATAATTCTCCAAATAAACCTCCGATTTCTGTATAAAACTGACAATACGATGTGAAACACCCGCAGTCAAACATCGTTGTCGGCAAATATACACTGGAGACTCGATGAAGTAGATGACTTTCATCTGCCCTCCGCACTTCGGACACTTCAAAGCGTCAACATCACAAACTTTCATCAGAAGCACAGCCCACAGTTGTTTTCTCCTTCTGGAGTATGAGGAACGGCCATTTATGGAAGAGGTGGAATCCTCTGTCCTGGAAACCACACTTATTATGTATTTTCTTGACGAGATCAGTTTATAACTTCTTCCAGCATGGAAGGAGGTGGTAGCGCCTTCCCCCAGTGGGAGGGGAGATGTATTGGTGTGGAGATTCAGGATAGTTCAGGTGGTTTTATCTCCCAGAGCCGCGCTCCGTAACAGAATCATCTGTCATTCCAGCGGCATGTTCCTCCGCCATTACAGCCATGCTTTCAAGCTGCTCAACAGTAAGAACATCGTGAATATCAACCATGGCCTGGAGAAATACATCCTGAACTTCTTCCCTTGCTTCGGCATTATGACCAATTACCTCTTCAAGGTCGTCGACGGTAAGAGTAGGCGAGGTGAAGGCATCCATGAATAGTGCAGGGTCCTCCGGTCTTCCAGACTCTTCCGTGATCTCGCTGATCTCTACCCTGGCAGTTTCCATAATTGATTCGATTTCCGCAATCTGCTCTCCGCTGAGATTCATATGCCTGAACATCATTCTGAACCGGGCAAAATGTTCCGGTCCGAAGCCATTGAAGCGACCGTGTTCTCCGGGTCCGGAGTTCAATTCAGATTCTTCTGTATGGGGTCCACTGCCCGAATGGTTCCCTCCTCCGGGGCCCTGAGCAATGGCTGTACCGCACAGAAGCATCACTGCAAGAAATGCAATTCCAAGGATTTTTATTTTTCCTGACATTTTATCGTTCCTTTCTGTTATGATCTGAGCGCAAGGATTCCCCATGCGCCGGAGTCGTAATCATCTTCTTCCTGGTCCAACATCGTATCTGCGTCTATTATATCCGCATTAATGAACCAATGTTCCGAATATCCTTCAATGTACCATTCGTAGTTGCATATTCCATCATCAGCTATCCTGTCTCCCCAGAGACCCGTATCGTTCATCCAGTGACAGGGCCATATCGGGCACGGGCCGTGCGCATAGACGTAGTATGCAGGCTCATACTGGGGATTCGTATGCAGTACCTCAACCTCAAGTCTTACGAGGATTCCGGGTTCAAGTACAGGCAATTCGTCCTCTACGCAGTAGAATGTGTCAGGGAAGTAGCATTCCCAGGCAAGTTCATCCCCCTGATAGATCTTCATCGACTGAATGAACACTTCCTGTGTTATTCCCGAATTCAGCGAGAATTTCACAGGGGTGATATATGTGAACTCCCAGCCTCCGTGAGGTCCGGATTTATCACCTCTCTTTTCAACGATGAGCCTTCTTGACGCAAGATCGTTAATCGGCTTGAAGCAATAGGACAATGGATTTACCACAATTCCACAACCTGCTCACAAAGCAACCCATTCGTCCCGATAAACCTCCGATTCCTGTCTAAAAATGACCATACTACCTGAGAAACCGTCAGTCAAAGATCGTTGCCGGCAAATATGTACTGGAGACTCGATGAAGTAGATGACTTTCATCTGCCCTCCGCACTTCGGACACTTCAAAGCGTCAACATCCCAATCTTTCTTCGGAAGCACTGGATTAAGTAAAGGATTGGTCTAAAAATATTTCGGAATTCTAACAAAAACAGGCGTTCTGAAGAGAATAGATGGCAGACTGACTGTATCTGACTCCTCGATTACCAAAGGAATAAAGTACTTCTGAACATCGAAAGTATCGATCTGCGACTATTCAGGGAATTCCCAGAGGTTTATTTTTGAATAAATAGAGAAGGGTTGTTGTTAAACATCGACGGCTGGATTATTATTCAGCGTGCTCATTCGGTCATCATCAGATGTTTTTTCAGGCAGAGTGCAATTCAGATCATCAATAATGGTCTTGAATTGGAGGCATGAAACTTGCTTTTCAATACATTCCCCTTCCCCTTATTCCTGGTGGCAGTTATCCTGCTTTACTGGATAGTTTTCAAGCGAAGCGTCATGCTGCAGAACATATATCTAATACTGGTGAACCTCACTTTCTATGGGCTCTGGAACTACAGATGGATCCCAATTCTTCTTTTAAATTCCGTTGCATGTTACCTGGCAGGTTTGAGTCTGGGTTGGGTCAGTTCGCGTAGAACGAGAAGGATACTGCTTGCACTTTGTCTTACCATCTCAGTAGGGACTCTTCTGCTGTTGAAGTACTACGACTTCTTCGCTTCCTCGTTTGCGGGATTACTGGGAATGATGGGACTTAGAGTATCACTTCCTGTTATCCGTCTTATATTGCCGGTCGGAATCAGTTTCTATACATTGATGATCCTCTCATACCCCTTAGATGTGTACTTCAAGCGAATGGAACCCCAGAAGGACATTGTGAGTTTCCTGGCCTTCAGCAGTTTCTTTCCTCTGATTCTGTCAGGCCCGATTGAGAGAGCAAGGAACATGATGCCTCAGTTCCTTAAAAAGAGGCAGTTCAATGAATCCCTGGCAAAAGATGGGCTCCGGCAAATCCTCTGGGGCCTTCTAATGAAGGTAGTAATTGCTGATAACATTGCTCCGGTAGTTGACCATATCTTTGCTGATTATTTACAAATGGATGGCTTGAACCTCGTATTCGGAATTCTTTTCTTCACAGTACAGATCTACTGTGATTTTGCAGGCTACTCCTATATCGCTATCGGAGTAGCAAGTCTTTTCGGGTTCAGCGTGATGAGGAATTTCGCTTTCCCATATCTTTCAAGGGATATCGCAGAATTCTGGAGGAGATGGCATATTTCTCTTTCCACTTGGTTCCGTGATTATATCTTCATGCCATTCTGCGGTGATCGTCCTGGAAAAACCAGAAAGGTACTCGGTATTCTTGTAACTTTTGCTGTAAGCGGTCTTTGGCATGGCGCAGCTTGGATTTTCGTTGTCTGGGGTATTCTTCATGGATTGCTTTTCGTACCGAGGACAGTACACAGGAGGATTCGTGCAAGCAGCGGGGCTGTTGTAGCCCAGAATAGAAGCTTTCCAGGTATCAGGGACATCCGAGCCATTGTCTTTACATTCTCCATGGTTTCTCTGGCCTGGTTACTCTTCCGGGCTCCTTCCATCCCTTTCGCCATTTCCTACATGGGAACGATATTCAGCAATCCGTACATTCCAGGTACAGATCATTTTGGTAACTGGCCGGTGATGATTGCCTGTATAGGACTCTTTGTCATAGAATGGTTCCAGCGAAGGAGAAAACATGGGATGGATATTGCCTTCATGCCCGTTACTGCAAGGTGGTCGATCTATTACTTATCGGTTCTGATCCTGATATTCTTCGGTGATTTCGGGGGCAGAAACTTCATCTACGCTGAGTTCTGACTATGAAAAGAACCGTTGCTTTTTCGCTTCGAATCGCAGTCTTCTTCCTTCCATTGATCGTACTGCTTGAAATACTATTTAGAAGTCTGGTTCCAGCCTGCTCACGGCCTCTGGCATCAATCGATCCTGAGACCGGGCTCTCTTTCTTTGAGAAAGAAGGACCAGGAGAGGGATTATTCACAACTGGCAGATACTGCAACGAAGCAGGATACTGGCGTCTGAATGAACATGGTTACAATTCTCTCTTTGAGTATGAGTATTCCCGCACTCCGGGGATTCCGCGCATTGCCATTATTGGTGATTCCTACGTACTCGGTTTATGGATAGATCAGGATGAGCATCTTGAGGTATACCTTGATTCCATTATGAGACGCGACACACAGGTCTACAATTTCGGGGTGTGGGGTTCTTTCCTTCTTTCAAATATTCAGACAGCAATTTATGTGGACAGTCTCTATGACCCTGATGCTATTGTTATCCTTGTTAATCGGTACGATGTTACCGGCAGTTTACGTGCACTTGGCCCTCCCATGTATAAGAATTTTCAATTGTCCCAGAACAATTGTGGTTTCTACATAATTCCACCAGAACCTTACACGGGAATGAAAAGAAGGATCTACAATTTCGTCCGGTCAGTTACAAATAGCAGGGCAATCCTGCGCTATCTTGTATTGAATGCTAAGTTAAATCTTTTCAGGATGCATGGGGATACACCGCTCGCACCTGCTGCAGGAACAGGTTCTAGTGCAGAGGATTTTGAACCGCAGGATACTCTTCTGGTTTCAGCGACCGAATGGATGCTGAATTGCCTTTCAGCGTCCATCCAGGGGAAAACTATCCTGTTCGTAGGCGATGGTCCCAGGTATGATGGAACAACGCCTGAAGACCTGACCCACTATATTGACTGCGTTCTGGTTGATTTTGCCTGTGATTCAAATGATAATCTTCATTTTCTTGATCTTGGACCTGTTTTCATGGAGAATTACAACCGTGACAGTCTTGTTTTTAGTCCTCCTGGTACACTGCACTGGAACGCCTATGCCAACAGAATTGTCGCAGAAGCCATTTATGAAGCACTCACGTCTGTTTCCAACCTATACTGACCGGAATCTCTGGCTGCTTGAAATGTATACATCAAGCAATAGGAAAGTTGATCTAGTGGAATTTCCACAATTCCACAACCTGCTCACAAAGCAACCCATTCGTCCCGATAAACCTCCGATTCCTGTCTGAAACCAACATGCTAAAAGCCTGTGGTTCCCGGGTAATCCCGGAAACTGACCATACCACCTGAGAAGACCGTGGTTTTTACCTGCACACATAGCCCTGCCCTGTCGTGTGTAATCCATGCAACTCGAAATATATCAGGCTATTCCCTGTATATCATCCTATCCCACCCTCTGTATTCAGGTTTTCCTGATCGATCTAAGGATACTTATCGGCTTAATCAAGCATGTATTTCATAGGTTTATATTACGAAAATATTCTATAGTATTACAGCCCTCAATATTTTCCAATGGTAATCCTTTAACAAATCGTAACAATAATTCCAGAGTTGTATCAAATTGCTCTATGTGAAAGAGATGATCCGCATTCCTTATGGATGTGAAGATTGAATCTGACAATGAAACGGCAATCTCTCTGCAAGATTCCGGAAGCGTAAAAACATCATATTCTCCTGTAAATATCAGAGTCTTCACATTTGGGGAATTACTCAAATCCAGCGATTTATAACTTAAAAGACGTTTCGTATTCATGATGTATTTTTCTAGAGCATCGTTTGTTAAGTTATTTAATTCTGAATATAGCAATCTTTTAGTTAATTCTCTTTTGTTGATATGCCTGGATTGGTCTAAACAGAGAAATCCTTTTTGTATTACGAATTCAGCAAATTCCTCCATCAGGTTCATTTCCGCAAGACGAAGTGATTCCATTATTTTTTCTTTTACATGCAGAGGTATTTCTCGCATTGTTCCAGCTAAAACAAGCTTTGAAACGAATTCAGGGTAATTATATGCAAAGGTGTATGCAATTGGAGTACCATAGGATGCAGATACAAGAAAAAAATTTCTTACAGCTATATCTTTCACTATTTTAAAGAGTGCATCTGAAAAGAAGTCCAGAGATACATTTTCATAGACAGTATCAGATTTTCCTGTACCGGGTAGATCTACTAAAATTACTGTAGTCTCACGGGAAAAATGCTTAACAAACCTTTTCCAGGAATCCATATTCTGGAAAGCCCCGCTAATGAAAATTGTCGGTTCAAAATTATCGTTCTTACTTTCTATAACACGATAGAAGTAATTGTATCCCTGGCAATTCAATTTTATATCTGAAGTATTCATCTCCATTATATCTCTACTTGAATTGAGTATACATGCGATGATCCGACCCGGTCAATGTTACAAAAGGCTTTCTAATGCCCGGAACGGCCTGACAGGATTCACCTCGCACCTGATAGGTGGATAAGAGCAAGTTCATCCGACCTCGATCCAGCGGACGATATTCCTTTCGTACTCCTCTGTCTCCCCCCGTATTGCTACTCTCAATTGAGGTAAGATAATTACCTATATAACCATCGATGGCGGATACTGTGGAGTTCAGGTATACAGTCAATCTTGGATGTTCTTCTATCCTTTTTATCAGTTCATCAAGATATTCAGCAACATTCCGTCCATCCGGTCTCTTCGTAAGACTTCTGAGATTACCGCCAAGAACTTTTTCTCTTTCAACGAGAGCAACCTCAAAGCCCTGGTCCGCAATGGATAGTGCTGCCGTCATGCCGACAAGGCCTCCGCCGACTACCAGCCCCTTCTGAGTGACATCCAGCGCGATGGTATGCAGCGCTTTCAGCAGCCTTGCTTTTCCGACCGCTATTCTTGTCAGTATCTTCGCTTTTTCAGTTGCTTTCGCAGGTTCAGCGCGGTGCACCCAGCTGCACTGGTTCCTGATGTTGGCCATGTTGAACAGATAGGGATTCAAACCGGCTTCCCTGATGGTTTCCTGGAAAAGCGGTTCATGTGTACTTGGTGAGCATGAGGATACTACTACTCTGTTGAGTTTGTATTCATCTATCAGTTCCTTCATCGTTTCCTGTGTATCCTGGGAACAGGTGAAAAGATTCTCTCCGGCATAAACAACATCCGGCAGTGTTTTTGCGTACGCGGTGACGCCGGCAACTGATCCTGAAGCCTGAATCACGGTTTAAGGGATATCTTTAGGAGAAACCGCAGACCCGCTGACGAATATGCCAGGTTTCGTGGTATTGATTGGATATGTGTATGTAATTATCTGTAAGAGAATATATCACAATGTTATGATATGTAGTAAGATCAGCCTTTTTTGCTGGAGTATTTTCAGCCCGATGTGCTTCGCCATCAAATCGAAATATGCTATGTCAAAGATTTCTTTATGATTTACTGCGTATCCAGTTGAAGGTCTCTGTCAGTGCCTGCTCTACAGGGATGGCTGGTTTCCAGCCTGTTATCTCCTCTGTCAGTCCATTCTCCAGTTTCCAGTCGTGAACCAGGAGTTCTTTGCATTTGTCCCTGCTGAAGAACGGGGTTCCACCGGTCATTGAAGAGAGCGCCTCTGACATGAATCCGGCTGAGTGAACCAGAAACGGAGGTATTCTGATGTGAAGAATTCTTCTTTCTGCTGCCTGCTGCAGGAGTCTGTGGAAATCCTTCCAGGAAAAGAGCCTGCCGTAGGATGGTTCAAGGGTTTTGCCAACAGCTTCCGGAAATTCAGGGAGGTGTATTATCAATTGCGCAAGGTCCGGCGCATAGGACAGAGCGAATCCGCCTCTGTTTATCCATGGTGATATGAAAAGACCTTTCAGTGCAAGCCTGAGTACCGGGGTAGAGGCGGGATCGCGCGGTCCGAATATCGCAGGTGGTCTGACGATTATCCAGTTCTCAGTATCTCTGACGGCATATTCACCCAGCAGCTTACTTCTTCCGTAGTCGGTAACCGGTCCTTTTCCACCTGGACCCGATGCTGCCTGGCTGGAGATGAAGATGAATAAAGCACCACTGGCGGATTTGTCTCTTGCAATGAGCATATTCCTTGTTATCAGCCCATTCGCGCGGTCGAACTCCTCCTGGCTGCTGGCGCTTGTAGCACCGGCCGAATGAATAATCACATTCGCGTTCGAGAGAGCCGAACCGATCGAATCGGGGTTCATAAAATCAACTCGTCTTACAGTGCATTCCGGTGGTATATTCGATAAGGATGAAGATTGTCTGAGTAATACATGGGTGGATATACCCGTACTGATGAGTATCTCCGCTATGTGGCTTCCGAGAAAACCGGAAGCTCCTGTAAGTACTACTTTATTCATAATCACCGGAATCCGTTGACTTGCGTGAACATCCTGATTAACTTCCTGCGCAATGCTACATATTGATTTAACCGATGGCAAGGTGGAGAATGGAAAACGCGCAAAGAGATGTATTCCAGAAATGTTCAGAGTTTGATAGACTGGAGAAGGTTCGAGAGTCCGGTCTCTATCCATATTTTGTGCCTCTCGGAGGTCATGTCGGCGCCGAGATGGAGATCGACGGTCACAGCATTATCATGCTGGGTTCCAACAATTACCTCGGACTTACTGATCATCCGGTTATCATGGAGAAAGCCAAGGAAGCAATTGATAAATACGGTACAGGTTGTACCGGCAGCCGTTTCCTTAATGGCACTCTTGACCTTCATATAGAACTAGAGGAAAGACTGGCCAAATTTCTGGACAAGGAAATGGCAATAACTTTCAGCACCGGATTTCAGTCTAATCTTGGAGTGATCTCAACAATTGCCGGCAGGGAAGATATTATCTACCTTGACAGGCTGGATCACGCCTCAATCATTGACGGATCAAGGATGAGTTATGGTCGCGTATTGAAATACAGGCATAATGATCATGATCATCTGAGATACATGCTTCAGAACAATCGGGAACATCCGGCTGTAATCGTAACAGATGGCGTTTTCAGTATGGAGGGCGACCTCGCGGATATTCCCGGACTTGTAGAAGTCTGCAGGGAATTCGGAGCAAGACTCATTGTGGATGACGCTCACGGCGTAGGCGCTATGGGCCCCAGGGGCCGGGGTACCGCGGAACACTTCGGCTGTCACGATGATGTTGATATTCTGGTTGGTACGTTCAGCAAGTCGTTTGCCTGTATTGGAGGGTTTGCTGCAGGTCCCGCCCATGTTATGGAGTATATCAAACATACAGCTCGAACAATGATATTTTCCGCCAGCCTGCCGCCTTCTGCTGTAGCAACAGTTATTGCCTCACTGGATATTCTTGAAAAGGAACCTGAACTTATAGTACAATCCCACAGCGCTGCTGAGCGGGCAAGACAGGGGCT
>JAUVEU010000100.1 GCA_030594645.1 Candidatus Aegiribacteria sp. | reverse complement strand
ATGGTTCGCTGGGAGAAACTGTCGAGGCGCCACTTCAAAATTAGGCTCTACCCCATTAACTGGGGCACTTCTATCTCAATAGACACAGACCTGTGGTTTCAGAAAGCCCACCTGACTGTATCCTGCATATGTAAAGTCCAGCCGAAACAACCTCACCATTCTCTTTCCTTCCATCCCAGAGGACGGAGTGCGGACCAGTTCCAAGCTCTGAATTCTGAAGTGTTCTGACGATCCTTCCGGACAGATCGTACACTGTTACTGACGTCCATCCAGGATCGGAAAGCTCGAAAGATATTGATGCCGAGGAGTAGAATGGATTCGGGCTGGCGCATAAAGCAAGCCTGCTGGAAGGTTCCAGGGTGATTCCAGTTTGAGTAACTGTGAAGTTAATTGTATCGGCAGCAACCGATAAACCACCGTCGAAAGATGTCACTATCAATTCGTTAGAACCGACATCCGCATAGAAATTGTCCTCTCGATAAGTGTACTTCAGCCCGGTTCCGAAAGCGTAGAGATTCAAGTCCATACCGGCTATGTAAACAACCCCGTCGGTGATGGCCGGGCTTGAATAGATACGTTCTGCATCGGTAGTGTAGGACCAGATCTCTTCCCCTGTGTCACAGTCCAGCGCAATGACTCTGGCATTATCAGGGTTTTCATACTCGCCGTAGAAAACAATACCATCAGCAATACCGGAAGAGCCGTGCTGCACGCCCGGTACCGACCAGATGGTACTGCCGGAGGACGCATCAAGGCAGTGATAGGTATCAATCTGGTCCGCGAAGTATAGCCTGCCATCATGATAGGCTGGTGTAGCAGTTATTAAATAATCCCCGGGAGAAACCGGAGATTCCCATACCGTTATGCCGGTCATGGCGTCGATTGCCCGTGTTTTACCGTCCATTCCGCTGATGTAGATATCACCGTCCACAACAACCGGAGATGAGTCCCAGTAGCCCTGATAACTATCGGTGTTCTCCCAGATGATTGAGCCTGTGTTGGCATCCAGGGCATACAAAGATGTCTCGCCCTCAAACAAGAATGTTGGAACAAAAACCATGCCGTTCCAAACTGTTATGCAGCTCATCGTACTCTCGGAGAGTGTATCCGACCATATTTCAGTGCCTGTTGCTGCATCAAAGCAACTGACATAAGATATCCATAATGGATAGGCTACTCTTCGTCCGCCGTACACCCTGCCGTCAGCTACTGCAGGTGTGCTTCCACCATAAGCAGCAGCATCGGTAGCCCATATCCTCTCACCGGTCAGGGCATCCAGACACCACAGTGAATCGCTGGCTATGAACAGGTAGCCGTTCTTCACGGTAACAGCGTCATCTGTCATACCAACCCGGTATTTCCAGATCAATTCGCCTGTGGCGGCATCAAGAGCATACAGAGAATCAGTACCCATGTTGGAGGGGTAGTAAACAATTCCATCAACGATCACAGGTGTGGGGAACTCGTGTTCATCTCCGGTGACCGGCGCGGTCCAGAGTATTGTGTTGTCCGTCGGGGCAGGTGATTCCGAGAATCCTGTGCGACAGTCGTTTGCCATATAGGTGTACCAGTCGGTATTCAGCCTTGGAACCAAAGCAACTGCTGCACCATTCAACGAATAATGAACTGAGTCAGGTACTTCATTCTCATTCTCTACAATGGCTCGGAGGGGGAGCCAGTCTCCATCGTATGTTTCACCATCAACAGGTTCGGTAATTGTAAGATTGGTAACTGATATCAGGATTGCTGTGAGGATCATTCCGAAAGTCATAATGCCCTCCTATTTCATTTCCGTAACAATGATATTCTAAATTCTCCATTTGCTTGTATTTCAATACCTTAATAAGTATATATCTTCGCTTGAGGATGAGTCAAGGATAGCAATCAGACTATAGATAACCCCCTCAACTGCCTTTCAGTAACCAATTGCTTACTCCAGTAGTCACCCATACCTTCTATCTCAGTAATCAGTTTTCAGGTAGTCCAAGTAAATTGAGTATCTGGGTCACTCTTGCTCTGGATAAACCCAGTTTTCTGGCAAGATCAGCTCGACTCAATTCTTCCATCTCCATCATTAAGGACATTTCTCTGGCAAGTATGATTGGATTACGGAAAGTCTTCTTCTGTTTGCGTTTTATCTGATTGGATCGGGTAGTATCATACCACAGGATGGTTCGTTGGGAGACACTATCGAGGCGCCAGTGCCACCCACCATTAAAAACGACATGGACTGGGGCTCTACACCATTAACAGGGGCAACTATCCAATTTAAGCACATAACGCTCTGACTACTGTACTCGATGGCAATCGAATTCATCCTTCTGTTCCTCTACTGATGATTACAGTTTCCTGCATGAAGTATCGAACTTTTTATACATCCTCATCAGTCTGACCGATCCAGCATTCCCTGGACTCTTTTTACAAGTATGGTTTAAGTGAAATCGCGATATATATCAGGTTCTTACAAATTTCCGCAGGAGTTCATAATCGTATCTATCTGCGGAACGTAGAGCTTCTATATATCTCTTACGAGTATCACCAGGCTTCACTAGACTTCCACTGCCCCATGTGAATTTTGGGCATTTCATGACATTCTCAAGTAGAGCATCGGTCATCAGCCGTGCATGACGACCATTTCCGTTTGGGAAAGGATGAATAAATACAAGTCTATGGTGAAATCGAATGGCCAGTTCATCAGGGGATTCCTCCTGAAGTTCTATCCATAAATTTGCGTCGTCGCAAAGATTTTTCATACTTGTGGAGATCAGATACCATGGTCCACCAATATTCTTGTCGCTTTGCCGAAACTTTCCTGCCCATCTCCAGACATGCTTGAACATCATCAAGTGAAGTTTCTTAATGAATGACTCATTCAGAATGTTAGTTGGTTTGGTCTTGTCCAGCCATGCAAGTGCTTCGATGATATTATCCTGTTCCCAGCGATCCAGTTCCGCATGAGTCGTAATATGCGTAAGCAGCAGTCCCTCTGATTCGTCCGGATCAAGGGGGGTGACTCCTTCATGGTAAGCGAACTCGATCATGTAACATCCCAGAAATAGGAAGGAAGCGTATCAACAAGTTCTTCAACTATCTGAGAAAGCACCTTCTCGTTTTCCTTATCACTCAACACTTGATTTTCCAGTAACATTGTATGGGAGGCCATTGAGAGACGCTTCGCTGCAAGCACTTGGGCCTGTTTACGGATTGTGTCTTCCAGGCAAGAACAAGGTACAAATCCATAAACGAACTCGCAATCAAGACATGCTGCGATGCGTTGCATGGTCTTGATCGTAACCGATCCTGTCAATTCGTCCTTTTCGATGCGCGCCACAGCTTGCTGGGCAATACCAAGTCTGCCCGCCAGTTGCCTGGCAGTCATCCCGAGCCCATCACGAATAGCTCGAATCCATCCTTTCGGAGGTGTATTCACTCTACGCAGAGGCCTGAAATGCTGTAGAGTGGCTTCAAGTTGCTCTCGAATGAGTCTCTTCCTGTTCATAATCATTCTCCCTCAGTGACAATATGTATGGCTCAGGGACAGAGTCAGTACAATATATGTATTGTATTCATATCAAAGTTTCACAACACAAATATTGTACATCCTGGTCATTTGCACAACCCATGTATTGTATTGATCAATCTATGTTTTCCATCGTACCTAATTCACCCGGACAGCTTCTTTCGGAGCTGCTTCTCTGTGACCAGTTGCCGGCATCAACGAATACCACCCCCTGAGCCATGCAGTACAGTTTCTTAATTACTTCCGATGAATATGGAACTCAGGATAAACAGGACACCGGCTGTCGTCGTCAGTGAATAGAAGATCACTCCAAACCAGCTGATGTGTTTCTACTGAACCGGCGCGAAACGTGCTTTTCGGGGTTGTCTTCAAGATACACAACCTCAAGTTAGGTTCCCATCAATTCCCTTGAACGGGAACCGCATACATGTCTCCTGCTCTTTACAAAGCTGGTATGACCTTTCACATCGGTAAAATCGGCTATGAGCCGGTACCTGGAGGTCTGGACCTCGTTCTCAGACGGATATGTGATCTATCGGATATGCGGCCCATGGTCCTGATACCCTCTCTGAACAGACTGCAATCCTGCCGCCATTCGTATATGAGTACTCAGAGACGTCCGGCACCAAAAACCAGAAGGATAATACCTGCTAATAACACGCCCTATACACTTCAGTAAGGGGTATCGTATCCAGATTGCCGTTAACTGAAACATCCGCAGCTCTGATCCATCCCTCAATGTGCTGTTCCAGTGATCCGATACTCAGATCAAGGAGATACCAATCCTCCGTTTTTGAAACAATACCTGCAGCACAGGAAGATGGTACAGAATCCACGACTGATGAGTTGCTGTCCGGTTCAGAGTACAATGCCGAAGATTCGTATATCATTGCATACGTAATCCCCGGTCGGGGTCCCCAGACTACAGGAACACAGCTGATCTCTCCGTCCGTTACATATCGTGCGTCGCCCGCAATCCATCTCAGGCGAAAACTGCCAATGTTAGCAGCCTGGGCTATTCCCGGATCGAATCCAAGCCAGCCATCAACAGTTCTGCCGGATATCACAACCTGAACGTGTGGAGCAAGTCTTATCATGAATATTGCTGAAGAGTCAGGTCTGGTGAAAACGTCAACTGAATCAATGCAGACAAGAATGCATTCATTTTCATCAGGTAATTGTGAACACAACATGGAGCCCGAAAACAACGAACCCGCTCCCGAACATGTGGACATAATCATAAGAATCAATTGAATAAGCATGTCATCCCTTCACGGACTTACTGAAGAATACTATCGATGTTATGATACAAATGCATTGTATCTACCGCAATCCTAATTGAAAGTGTCTGAAGCTTCAGCAAGGTCAGCGATTCGTTAACGCGGGTTCGTGATATCTGCGCTTCAGGGCTAACTCAGTTTGCGTTAACCCCTCCCTTCTCATTTCCTCCTGAAGTTCTTGAGCAAAAATGATCGGGTTCCGGTATGTCTTGCAGGGCTTTGGATTATGCGATCTTTAAGGAAAGATATGAACCAGAGGAATTACTGATCCACCAAGGGTTCGAACAGCTACAGAAACAAGGCGCCATTTAAATAGTCCCTGTCACTATTTGATTTGGGAGTTCCAGGTTATGCAGGCTCTGAATTCGAACAATTAACATCTTCCGTTATTGCTGGACTTTTCTCCCTTAAAGTGGAAGCCCTAGTAATTGTTATGCTTTCCATATTGTGTGGACTCTGTATTTCTTTCTGATTATTGACGTCGTTTCATTCTCATCCATATTGATTGTAGCAATGCCGACAACAGTTCCGCCTTGAGCCTCAATCAATTTTGCAGCAGCTTTAATCTGTGAACCTGTTTCAATCCACTCATCAACCAGGAGTACTCGAGCTTTTTGTGGTAATACATCCCTTCGAATCTCGAGTCGTTTGAGTTCACCGGAATAATCTCGAAAATTCTCGCCGTTTGTTTCTACCGGAAGCTTACCTCCCTTCCGAACAGGGATAACGCCGATCTCCAGATGGCGGGCGATGGCAGTACCAAGGATGAAGCCAAGGGCATCGATACAGGCTACAAAGTCAATTTGAGCGTTCCGAAACGGCTTCGCAAGGTCTATGACGAGTTGTGAAAAGTCTTCTGCGTCTGCAAACAGAGGCGTAACATCATACCGGTTGCCTTGCGTCTCCGTGTCAATCCTGCGTAGATATTTCTTCATTAGTCTTTCTCAGCCGAACGCCCGGATCATTCGATTTAGAAGTGTAGTGAGTAAGTTCGAGTAAATTCTGTTATGTGTTATTTCTTTTTTCTCAAAACTCTTCTTAAGAATCGAACCCACAAATTCCAGTCTGAACTGATTTTTTCTGTCAGAAAATTGTTTTCTGCTTTATCCAGACAGTCTTCAAGCAAGGCATCATGAAGCCACTTAATGGCAACATACCAGGCAAATATTCCTTTTCCTGATACGTTCATACTTATTGTATGTTTTAGTTCAGTCTTACCATTCTCTATTTCTTTGACCTCAAACTTGTGGATTCCATTAAAACCATCAGGTTTCAAAAAGTTGAATTCAATTGAGCTGCCGGGGACGTATTTATTAACTGAATATCTGATAGGTCTGTGTCCACCTGTTGCACCTGCAGCTAACCCATTCCTGAAGATCATTGGAGGCCATTTCTCCTTTGGCCATAACAGATCATTATTGGATGACAAGGTATCAAGAATTTTCGAGATACTCTCTTTTGGCTGGTGAATAATTCTTTTATGGATATTGGTAACCTTCATTTTTTCTCCAATCTTAACATAACAACGATACAATGGCAGTGGAATCCTCCAGAGAGGTGTACAAAGCACTATCCGGTAATATACAGTACAGCGTTAAGGCTCAATATCAGTCAGATCCTGACATTCAGCCTGCCCTGATCCAAGATGATAAGTACCGGAGAGTTCGCGAGCTATGCCACTCCCAACGTTGAATTTGTAGGTCAGTGTTCTTTTTCCATCTATCTCATTAATCTGAAAATCAGTGGCATAACCACCACCATATCCCGAGCATAGTAGAACAAGTTTGTCATTTTCTACGATCAGTGTATAGCCTGCCTGGTAATCCGAAAACGTGAAAACCTGAAACGGTATCGTTGAGATATCTATCTCCTGAACATTGAGATTGTCCGATATTTCAGCCCTCTCCGCGAAATCATCCCCCAATTCACCGTTTTTTATGGCTTGTTCAATGTATGCGGGAGTGTATGTGGTTGAAGTGGTATCGTCTGATCGGCATCCTGCGATGAAAATCAATACTATTAATATGAACGATAACTTTTCTGGCTGTCTCATTTCATCCTTCTCGTTTCTGAAGCTGTTATTAAACCAGTCTGTTCCCAATCAAGCCTTCGATACGGTCTGTCGTGTACCTGTAGCTTCCATGATCGTCGGACTTGGCAAAGAACCTCATACTATCAAGGGCAATGTAGCACTGGTAGCATAGAAGCCGCTTATCATAGTTGGATATATCGACCGCCCGACGTATGTAATCTTCTCTGAAGATATCCTTATAACCACGTCCGGCATCCCAGTAGTCGAGTACGGCTACGTCATAAAGTGGATCGCCGTATTTCGAGTCAATCCAGTCGAGTACTGCAGTGACTCGCCCGTCGTTGATCAGGAGATTCCCGAATCCATACCCGCCGTGAACGAGAAACCTCTTATCCGGGCAATAGATTAATAGTTCTTCCATCTTCCCGAACACTCGGTCAAACAGCTGCCGATCAAGGAAACTGGTCTCAAACAGGCTGTGCCACTTGCCATAGAAACCGTCGGATCGCTCCTCGTCTTTCACGAAGGTTAAGTATGAAGACCAGTCAGGGAAGAAGCCTCGCCCCTGGCCATCAAATAAGCCATAGCCCTCTGGCTGTCCGATGTCTGTGTTGTGGATCGCGTTCAGTGTCTCAATCACCGAAGGCAACGACCGTGATACTTCCCCCGGAGAGAGTCGGTCCAGATGTTCGCCGACGATCCTGGGTGTAATGCAGTAGTGAAGCTCATGCAGCCGCCCTATGGCGATTACTTCGGGGATTGGGACATCGGAAGAGTTATACTTCGCAGCGATATATTTCTCTTTCTCGAAGTTGGCATCCATGTTGTCAGCGTTGAAGCGAATTACATATTCCTTTTCATCTGTTATGAAGAAAAAGGTCTGTGCTATATGGCCGCCTTCAACGCACCTCAAATCGGTTACAGGACCCGTGAAGTGATATGACAGTAAGTGGAATATCGAATGTTCGTCAACATCCGGCTTGATCGTGGACATATTGAATTCCCGTCTCTTTAAGTCAACCTGTTACAAAAATCACAGAATGATATGATGCGCCGCCGGAATACCGGTAAGGTGCACTTTTGTCAGCGTTTATCTATTCGAAGCCCATAGTACAAATGACCAGCTTCAATTCCATCGAATTCAGCTACTCGCGGCATATGTCCCCACTTTTCAAAACCGAATTTCTCCAGAAGTTTTATACTACCCTGGTTGCTGTCAAGAAGTATTGCGAATAAAGTCTTTATCTGAAGCGAAGGACACATGCCGATAGCGTGATGCAGAAGCTTCGAGGCTATCCCCTGCCGATGTTGTTCAAAATGGACATAGTAGCTTACTTCAGCCGTATAACAAAGCGCCATACGTCCTGGACGATATGCACTGATAGTAAGATATCCAACGATCAGATCACCCTCTTCCGCGACCAGAATGGGATATTTGTCAGGAGGATGATCTTCAAACCATTTCTTGCGATCCCCGGCAGAAACAGGCGTGATATCCGCTGTTCTCTGACCTGCGGCTATCGCCTGATTGTAAATGTCGACCATTGTTTCGATATCATCGAATGTGGCAGTTCTTATTTTCATTAACACCGTCAACGAAATGGTTTTACTTAAAAGGGGAATAGGCCCCTTTTTCTTATTCCTTATTCAGATGCCAGCAGGCTGTCTATTACTTCTGTTAGTGTTAAGCCGAGGTCAGAGCTGGATCCCACTTGA
>JAUVEU010000113.1 GCA_030594645.1 Candidatus Aegiribacteria sp. | reverse complement strand
GCCGGAAGCGGTGTTGTTTCGGTTATTTACCATGATCATAATTATGATATAAGAATGGCTCTGTCAACGGATAATGGCGCCCACTGGACTGTGTCCAGCGCCATTTCCAAGGGTTACTATCCATTCATCGATGTTATGAATTTCAGTAGAAGATGCGCCCTTGCGTTCATTGATTACACTACCGAAAATATCTATTACGCTTCCGCTGAAAACCTTCAAGCGCTGCCAACTGTAAGTCCTGCCGCTATATCGGATCAGCCTGTGTTCATGGGTGGTCCGCCCGTAATCAGGCACGGAGGACTGACATCAGGAGTATCCCTTTTCTACATGAATCCCGGAACAGTAGGACCTGAACCGCAGAATCTCTGGTTCGATAATTCCCTTAAAACTGAATCGAATCCTGTTCCTGAATTGTACGGAGCAGATTTTTCAATGGGTCCTAATCCGTTCACATCCTGCCTTTCCATCGAATTCAGTTTCACGGAACCAGGTGAATGCGCTCTTGATCTGTATTCCATGGATGGAAGGCTCGTCGAATCTATCTACAGCGGCATAACAAGCAGGGAAACAGTGCAAATTGGTAAAAACCTGCCTGCCGGTATATACAGTGTTGTTCTCCGAGCTGGAGATTCAATGACTACAAGAAGGGTTGTGAAGCTCTAGCTTTTAAAAGATCAGTGACAGCAGCGGCTGCCGGGCATTTACCCGGCAGCCGTTTCTCATGCAAACCTGTCAGAAAATCGATTTCCGTTCTCCGATTCGCATCGATATCCTGCAGCATACTTGATCTGTTTCCGGAAGAGGAAAGGAGAAAATCCAGCATTGCAGAAGCTTCTTCTTCTGAAGCTTCCCTGTAGTTGAACGGGATTACCTGAACAAGTTCCAGGAACAATCTATTAATTAATGGACTCAATCCCACATGGCGCAGCCGGTTGTTCCTTACTCCCGCAAGAGCGCTAAGAGGATTGACAACGCTGTTGACAAGCCACTTTGCCCACCGGACAGTTTCCATATCATCAGTGATTTCTATAGGAATTCCGCAATCTTTGAACAGTAACCTCGCGGTGCCGTCAGAAGAAAGAATAAGTTCACCAGGAGCCGTATTAACGAACCGCTGATCCATATGAAGAAATCCTGCAGTGAGCACTGCAGGTTCTACTCTTTCAGTCCATGAAGCACCCCATACGTCTTCAAGGCCCATACCGTTTGTAAGGCAGACACAGCGGTTTGCGGTAGAACCTTCCGCCAGTGACGCAACATCTTTCAAATCAAAGGCTTTCACTGCGACAACACAGTATCTTCCGCTTACATCATCGCCGGCTTCGAGTTTGTTAACAGTTGCTTTTCCACCGAATTCTCCTTTGGATTCGAGCCGAATTCTTCCGCGGCCACAACCGGGAGGGCCTATCAGTACAACATCCAGAGAGCGTGAAAGAACAACGGCAAGCCCTGTTCCAACCGCCCCGTCACCCCAGATTATTACGCGATCTCTGTTACTTGGCACTTTCCTTTTCGTGTTTCTTATCTTCTTTTTTAAGCTTTTCTATTACTTCCTCAATCTTTTTCTTGCCTTTTTCCTTTGCTTCCTCAAGCTTTTCCCTGGATTCTTCAAGCTTCTCTCTGCTTTCATCATACTTCTCTTTGCCCAATGTAGAAGCTTCCGTGTACTTCTCTTTCCCTGACGCAATAAGCTTTTCAGCTTCCGAACGTACAAGGGAATAGAATTCCTCACCCTTATCTCGAAGATCTTCTGAGGTTGCTCTTACTATATCTCTTGTCTCCTTGCCTCTGGCTGGAGCGTAGAGAAGAGCTACGATACCTCCGGTCAGAACACCTGCAATGAATGCCCAGAACTCGCCTTTTCCATTATTAGCCATGTTTTTCTCCTTTCACTTTCCACAGCATTTCTTGTATTTCTTTCCACTGCCGCATGGGCATTGATCGTTTCTTCCCACTTTTGGCTGATCCCTGACAATAGTAACCTGTCGCCCTCCATCCTGAGGTCTTCCCCCCTCCCGGGGGCTTACATTCGGCAGAACAGCGGATGGATGCATCGCGTTCCCGCTGACTTCCCGGTTTTCAGGCATGTCACTTCTGACGGTGCGCGGCCATAATGTAAGAACCTGCCGCACGACAAGCTTATCTATCCTGTCCAGCAGTTCTTCAAACAGTCCGAAAGCTTCCTTTTTGAACTCAACAAGTGGATCACGCTGAGCATAGGCTCTCAGTCCAATTCCGGATTTAAGGTGATCGATTCCGTAGAGATGCTCCCGCCACATGGAATCAATTGAACCAAGAACAGCCCGTTTCTCGAGTTCAGCGGACAGTTCGAATCCGATTCTTTCCTTTTTCATCCTGTAGTAATCCAATACCCTGTCAGCGGCTATATTCCTGGCTTCCTCAGCCGTTTGTTCCCCTGAAGACAGATCGGACAGGTCAATTTTCGTACCTGAGAGCTCTCCCAGAAGCACTTGTCCCCGTGCAAGTTCCCATTCCTCAGGTTCTATTTCGTCGTAGATCGATTCAACAAGAATATGCGACGAAACAGCACCTATCATATCATCCACTTCTTCGGAAAGATTCTCACCCGTGAGGGCCTGAAGCCTTCTGGCATAGATAACTTCCCGCTGCCGGTTAACCACATCGTCATACTCCAGCAGGTGTTTTCTGATTCCGAAGTTGTACTCCTCAACTCTTTTCTGAGCTTTCTGAATAGCCTTTGTGAGCAATGTGTGTTCGATGGGCTCCCCCTCGTCATCTCCGCCGCTTTTCTTCATAAAATCAATGAGTTTTTCGGAGGCAAATAATCTGAAGAGATCGTCCTCAAGTGAAAGATAGAACCTGCTCGTTCCCGCATCCCCCTGGCGTCCGCTTCTGCCCCGGAGCTGCCTGTCAATTCTTCGAGATTCGTGCCTGGCTGTTCCAATTACGAAAAGGCCTCCGGGAAGAGCTGTTCCATTGCTATCCGTAACTTCCTTGATAGCCTCCGCGAGTTTGATATCCGTACCGCGCCCAGCCATATTGGTCGCGATTGTAACAGCGCCTTTCTGTCCTGCGCGTGATATTATCTCAGCTTCATTCTTATGTTGCTTTGCGTTGAGCACACTGTGAGGAATCTTCCTGGCCTTCAGCAGCCTTGAGAGCAGCTCCGATATATCCACAGACACGGTTCCCACGAGTATGGGTTGACCCATGGAGTGAATCCTCTCAATTTCAGCAATAATGGCGTTGAATTTCTCCCGTCTTGTCCGGTAGACCTGATCGTTCAGATCCTGACGTACAACAGGCACATTGGTCGGTATTACGACAACATCCAGACCGTATATACTCTCAAATTCATCCGCTTCAGTCTCGGCGGTTCCTGTCATCCCCGCAAGTTTGGAATACATCCTGAAGTAGTTCTGAATGGTTATTGTCGCAAGCGTCTGGGTTTCGCTTCTGATCTCAACATTCTCCTTAGCCTCAAGAGCCTCATGAAGACCGTCACTGAAACGTCTTCCAGGCATAAGGCGTCCTGTGAACTGATCCACAATTACAACTCTGCCATCCTGCAGAACGTACTCAACGTCCTTCTCATACAACTGAAAGGCTCGCAGGAGCTGGTCAATATTATGAAGCGCTTCAGCTTTTCTGGAGTGATCAGCGTATGCGTTCTGTTTGAGTTCGAGTTTTTCCTCCTCGGAAACGTCTTTCATCTCGACCTCAGCTATCACGTCCCCGATATCTTCCAGGAGGAAAAAGTCCGGATCCTCCGAAGAAAGTATCTTCCTGCCTTTTTCTGAAAGGGCAATTGATTTTTCTTTCTCATCCATTGAGAACAGAAGATCTTCATCAAGTTCGTGAGTCCTTTTTTCCCGAAGGAGGACACCTTCCATCCTCTGAATTGCCTGGAGTTTGTCCGGATCCTGCAGAGAACGAAC
Source organism: Candidatus Aegiribacteria sp. (assembly GCA_030594645.1). Lineage (GTDB taxonomy): Bacteria > Fermentibacterota > Fermentibacteria > Fermentibacterales > JCC-6 > Aegiribacteria. The sequence continues at coordinate 2,797 of JAUVEU010000113.1, read as the reverse complement.
GAGTTTTTTCTGTTTTGGGGCGCCCTTCTTAGCTTTCAGGTAAAGCAGAGCTGCATCTTCAATATTGCCGCTTTCCCACAGTTCATCAGCATCGGCTGCTATTCTGTTGACAAGAAGTATCTGCTTTCTGACAAGCTTATGAACATCGTTCCGGTATTCCTTGTAACGGTTTTGAGACCTTGCAACAGGACCGCTGATAATAAGAGGTGTTCTTGCCTCATCAACGAGAACACTGTCCACCTCATCAACAATTACATAATTGTGTTCACGCTGCACTCTGTTTTCAATACGTACAGCCATATTGTCACGCAGGTAGTCAAAGCCGAACTGATTGTTTGTGCCGTATGTAATATCCTTAAGGTATTGTTTTCTGCGCTCCTCAGGAGACATCTCCATCTGAATACAGCCAATTGACAACCCCATGTATTCGTAGACACCGCTCATCCACGCGGCATCTCTCTTCGAAAGGTAATCGTTCACTGTAACTAGATGAGCTCCCCTGCCCACCGGAGTGTCCTGCAGCGGTTCAAATTTCCAATCTTCGGGACTATCGCCCCACTCCTCCTGAGCTAATAGAATCCATTCAGAATTAAGCTCAAGAGCGTTCAGGTACATCGGCATAACAGCTACAAGGGTTTTCCCTTCGCCGGTTGCCATCTCGGCAATTCTGCCCTGATGAAGCACAACTGCACCCATGATCTGAACATCAAAAGGAACCATGTTCCATTCAAGCTCGCTGCCTGAGACCAGCCATGATTTACCAAGCAGTCGCCGGCAGGCTTCCTTAATCACTGCAAAGGATTCGCTCATGATCTCGTCAAGCGTCTCACCCTTAGCGAGACGAATCCGGAACTGTCTTGTGTAATCCTTCAGTTCCTCTTCAGACAGGGTTTCCAGTTGAGCGGAATACTCATTGGTTTCCTGAACATAAGGCATGAGTTCGTTGGTTTTCTTGTTCTGTCTGTCACCGAAAAAGGACTTAAAGGCTTTCTTGATCAAAATTCCATTCCCCTGTTAATTGAACCGTTATCATGATAACATACACAATATCAGCAGTAAGCAACTCAATAATAATCAACCACGTATTATTTTGAAATATGCGGGCTATTGTACTTCAGAAGTTCTATCTTTTGTTTCTTCTCCAGCCCCCGGCCAGGGCGGTCTCCGCAGACATCTTCCCGCAAGAAGAAGCAGCAGAACACTAATCAATAAGAGCAGCGCGGTTCTCAAACTCATTTATCAAATTCAGTAAAGAGTCGGACTTTATTACAAATACCTCGGTAGAGTCCCCGATTTGCAGAGCTTCCTGAAGACGTTCTCTGGAGCAGACAAGGTCACCATCTCTCAGAGCATCCCTTCCGGAAATGTAAAGAGCCCAGCCAAGATTCCTGGCAGTATCAGGGCAATTGCGGTCCTGCCTTGCTCTTCTCAGGGCCCATATCCGTCTTTCATCATCTTCTTCTGCGGAAGCCAGTTCGGCACAGGCCTGCCAGTAAGAATAGCCGGTATATCCCATAAGACGCATCCAGTGTATCTGCTCTCTTGCCTGCTCGAGCATACCCCCCCGCGCGAGATTCTCTGCAAGAACACATCTGTAGAACTCACTGGATGGAGCTTTTTCAACTGCAGCAGCTGCAAGAGTAATGATGCTGTCGTCAGATGCTTCATTCTGAAGCAGTATTGCCAGCCAGATACAGGCATCAGCAGCCGCAGAATCATCATCAATAACAGAAGTCTCACTGAAATAATTCAGTGAGGCTGATGGATGAAGATTCATCTCGCGTTCAGCTACAGCAAGGTAGTACCTGCATACACCGCCTCCTCGCACATAGGCCTTATGTGTGTGCAATTCTTCAAACATCGAGAGATTTCTCAAAGCCCTCAGATATTCCGCAAGATACCACTGCTTTTCAGGCTCGGTGTGCCATGCGGCAAGAGCGGGAGCAAGAGCTTCTTCAGGCCGCTCCATTCTGTTGTATACCCATGCGAGTCTGTAAAGCAGCCAGGAGTTGCCTGGATCATCATTAATCTCTTCAAGAAGTACAGGAAGAGCTTCGGGCAGGTTTCCCTCCGAGACAAGAGAATCCCCCCTCGAAAAAGAAAGCAGAATTATGCAAAGCGGCAGGAACAGTTGCGACTGGAGCAGTTCTCAGAATCCTGTCAGGGAGGAGTCCGGAAGTGACCCGCTGCAGTGCAGCTGAATAAGGAAATTATCAGAAGCTTTCCATTGCAGATCTACAGCTCCGAGAACCCTTCCGGATGAGAAACCGTGAAAATCGTAAAGCCTTGAATAACCGATATCAAAGGATGCGGTTACATTAGGGTGTAGAGAAAACATCATGCTTCCAATATAAGTTCCGCTGCCCAGGGTTCTGCCGCCGCCTGACATCAGGCTGAAACCGGCCCACCCTGAAAACTCAGGATTGAACCATCCGTCATCCGAAGACTGAATAAGAGAAAACTCCGAAGGTTCAAGACCTATAGCAAGAACTGCAGATGATATAGCAAACAGAAATACCAATAATATAATGCGCATTTGTAACCATTCTCCTTTCAGGATACTGTTATAGTAATATATTACCCTGAAGGACAGGTCAATGTTCCATTTGAAAAAGGCGGTAACGTGGAAAAATTCAGATATCCGGAAAATGTTGTATTCAGAGAGGAACCCGAAGGAGGAATTCTATTCGATGTAAACACAGGCAAACTCAAACTCGTGGAAGATGTCGCCTGGGGAATCTGTAATCTTATCGACAAAGGAAAAACCAGAACCGCAATTCTACGCGAACTCGAGAAA
>JAUVEU010000049.1 GCA_030594645.1 Candidatus Aegiribacteria sp. | reverse complement strand
CCCTCGTGTATCACAATTCTCCCTGCGGCAGTCCATTGACATTATTACAGCGAATTTTGGATGACCGTGAAGTATCGCATTCATACCAGTAAGCCTGAGAATACCCATGTGAGCTGAGAATTCACTGGAAGCCGTGATACTTGTACACGCAGATCCATCCATGGGACACGGATCAATACAGCCTTCCAGCTCATCCAGAGATGAGGTTGTCTGACTGATAAACAGAGTATCATCCCATCCCAGAGAGACATTGCCGAAAAAGGAATCAACAAGCCTGTGTTCAACTGTCAGCCTTCCTGCTTCGGTGACTGCTCTGTAAACATCCTCCCTATTACGGAAAGGTCCTGACATAAGCACAGGGGGATTATCCGGGTATTTATCAAGATTATTCATAGCAATCCTGAATACCCTCTCCTGCTCAATCGAAACTTCACCTTTTCTGCTGTCCCTGAGGTAATCGGAAAAGAATTTCACGAAGCATGCGAAACAGACTGAACTGTAGAATATGAATGCCTGCTCAGGACTTACAGTACCCCATGTGACTATTCCCTTTCCCGCTATGATCACGCTCTTTCGCTTCCTGAGCTTCTCAATGATCATATCTGACCTGAAATCCCGAATTACAGGAAGATCATGCATGAAAGTACGGGTTTCAGAATCTTCAGGGCGAATAGAATTCACATCTCCAGATGCCAGGAAATCTATTATTGAGCGATATGGCTCTGCCGGAAGAGAAAACAGCAGGGAATTAATACTCAATCCGCTGAATACACTTTCAAGAACAGGGATTGCGGGATCTTCTCTGTTCCATTCCAGTTCGGCATCAAGGCCGCCAAGAAGAGGGTGACCTGTTTCAGCAAGTCCTGCGGAGACTATTTTTGCTGAATACTTCTCAAGAAGTCTTCTCATAGAAGATCCTCCAGGCCGAGTTCCTCAGATTTGCTCCGCAGGGGATATCCTTTCTGGTCCAGTCCCCGGATTCTGTAATACTTTGACCTTGTCTCCAGGAATTTTTCTCTGTTAAGTGGAGGAATCTCGATACCATCACCTGAACTCCCTGCTTCAGAAAAGAATCTGGGCGGTAAATCATCATCCTCCGAAGTGAAACCACACTTTGTGTTCATAATCCTGTCTCTGAAATAGATCCTCTCCCCCGCTGCCAGAAGATCCTGAGCTGAGGTTTCATTTCCGGTTACGGATAAGTAGGCTGAGGAGTATTCCTCGAGAGAACAGCCAAAAAAGAAGAATTTGCATGCAATCAGTGAATCGATAACAGCGTTCATATCTTCTGCTATCTTAACTATTCTGGCTTTACCCGCAAAAGAGAACCTGTCTGTAGCAACCGGCTTCCGAAGTATCTCGTGGCTTATGGGATATGCGCGAAGATGGCACGCTCCCCTGGTGGAAGTAACGTATCCAAGTGCCATGCCGTATGCACCTCTTGGATCATATCCGGGCAGTTCCATGCCTTTAACTGACATTGAAAGTTCAGGACAGCCTTTCGACTCGGCGAATAGATATGATCCCTGTCCTAGTTCGCTTCCCTCTCCCCTTCCGAATGCCGTATCAAGTAAAAGTCCGGTAATTCTTTCAGGGGTGAGTTTCTCACCGCTTATCTCTGAAAAACATGCGAGAGTCGCGCCTGCGGAAATAGTATCCATTCCGGTCTGGTTACAAATCGTATTCCCTGCGGCAACTGCCTGAATGTCATCATTCTCGATCAAAGCGCTGAAATGCGACATCGTTTCAAACTCCGGAAGATGGGTTCCATCCTCTCCAATCCTTTTACACAGGATATGACAAGCTTTGCAGCCGTATCTCTTCGGTTTGTAAACATTGGAAAATGCATGTGAGTTCATGGACTGCGCCGGACGGAAACTGGTTCTCCTGAAATTGGCCGTAGGCATCATTCTCCTGCTGCTTATCAGATCGTAGCAGGCTGCTGTGCCGCAGTTCTGTATTCCATGCTCACCGGTTAAGGCAGGAGTGGCGGCTACCAGCCTCCTGATATCCTCATTCGCGCTGCGGAGCTTCTCCTTATCATGAACGGGAACAGTTCCGGTTCCATGAACAGTAATGTACTTGAGATTCTTTGAGGCGCTGACAAGACCCAGTCCTCCTCTGCCTGCGGCAAATGTTCCATCAACCATGATCGATGAGAAAAGAACTCCGTGCTCCGCAGCCGGACCTATGCCTGCGACAGATCCTTTCTCTTTCAGCCTTGAGTACAGCTCATCCGTACCCGCGCCTGCAAGCCAGCCCGCAGCTTCAATAGAAACATTCCCGTCAGATATCTCGATACCGCAGAGCCCGGCACTCCTTCCGGTAATTACAATGCCGTCCATGCCTGCTTTTTTAATCTGCCAGCCTAGACTTCCGCCAACCGAACAGTCTCCAACAGCCCCTGTGAGCGGGGATTTTGACATAACACAGATTCGGCCTGAGGCATACACCAGAGTTCCGGTCAGCGGCCCTGTCATAAAGACAAGCGGCATTTCAGGATCATTCCATGAACGGGTCATCTCCGGAAACAGGTAATACCCGGCAAGGCCCTTGCCGCCAATCCAGAGCCGACAGATATCAGGATCAAGCTCTTCCATCCGGTACTCCCCGGACGAAAGATCAACATGAAGTATCCTGCCCTGCCTGCCTGTCATAGTACGACTCTATCCTTTCGATGAGTAATTCTGTATCAGGTGTACAAGTATGATAAACCAGTTATCAGTGAAGCAACTCGTTTTCAGCTTCAGCAGATATGATGTCCGGGTAAAAAATAGTCTTGGATGTTCTAAATATTCTAAAGCTGTGCTATGACTAAATGTGATTTTTGACGTACTTTAACATAAACGTCTCTCGATCTATCCATCGTGACTTCGTCCGATCAGCACTTTGAATAAGAGTGGTATTGGTTTGAATGGCTGTATCAATATCCACCCAGACAGGATGAAATCCTAAATCCTGTTCATATTTATCCATACGTAATTCATGAAAATCACCATCAATATCACAGAGATAATAGTGTGATGTCATTTTGAATACATCATAGTTGTTTTCCAGGGGTACTTTATACTCAATTACACAGCCTACCTCTTGTCCTATGTAAGAAAGCTTTGCGCCACATTCTTCGCGAATTTCCCGTGTTAACGCGTCATCATGGGTTTCATCCCCGTTAACACCCCCTCCTGGAAATTTGTAATCCCCATTAACATGTGAATGGATCATCAGAATGATAGACTGCCGGAGAACAATCCCTCGTACAGCCACTCTGTGAAGCGTCTTTTTCTGTATATCGATACCATCTTCTCGAAAGATTTCTTTGAGAATATTCATCATTTAAAACTGAACCATCTTCTGAACAGACCACCGCTCGAAATCCTTTTCAATTTATCAAGATGCGTGATCGCGGCCTCTTTCCCCTTCTCAATACATTCTTCATACATTCCGAAATCAGTCCAGTGAGTATTTCCAGTATCAATTTCAACGACGTAGTCCGCTTTTTCGATGAGCATCCTGAACAATTTCAATTTTGCAAGTTCGTCACCTCTCAAAATAACACTCATGGAACTTTCAAGTTTTCCGGGAGGGGATGGCTCGTAACCGAAAATAGCGCTGATTATTACATCCGCGCCCAGTTCCCTTGCTGCTGTTATGGGAGCGTTCGCCGTTACACCGCCATCAACAAGCAATTTCCCATCTATGCTTACTGTCGGAAATATGCCTGGAATAGCAGTACTCGCTCTTACAGCATCCCTGATTAAACCTTCCCTGAACAGCACATCTTTGCCCGATATCAGGTCCAGAGCAACCGCTGCAAATGGAAGCTCTGTATCCTCAAATGTCTTTTCACCAAACAATTCATCAAAGAGCTTCACTACCTGAATTTCAGGAACAAGTGACGGCCTGGTCGCCGCTTCGGCAAATGTAATGCTCATTTTTAACTTGTTTCTGATCCTGTCGAACCAGTGATCTTCTTCAACTGATTTGAATTTGTCCAGTTTCAGATCTCTGAAAACATCGGACTCTATAAGTATCCGAAGTGTAGCTTTCAGTTTCTCAATATCAGGTTCAAGGGCATAAGCAGCTCCTATTACCGCTCCAATGCTCGTTCCTGAAATAATGTCGATAGGAATTCCATTTTCCTTGAGTGTTTCAAGAAATCCTATATGCGCAAGTCCCTTTGCTCCACCACCTGCAAGCGCAATACCTGTTTTTGGTTTTTTGAACAGCATCAGGCTCATTCTCCATGCGTTATTTGTTAAACCAGCAGTCTCATCTTATAGAAAAAAGAAAATCCGTCTGACCTTGTTATGAAACCAAACTTCCTCTTTTTAATGACTTCATACCCGAGTCCTTTACAAAGTTCAAATGCCCTGGGATTAGTATCAACGACATCCAGTATTATACTCTGCCTGAAGTAACAATATATAGGATAACACTTCTAGAAGTTTCGGCTGAATATTGGGTATAATACTTTCCTCGCACAGAACTGTTGTTCAGGATACCCCTTTGACTACGTAACGGGACATCAGAATATCCAGTTGCACTGTAAGGAGCTGTTCAAGCTGCCGCTCCTGGTATGCCAGTTTCTCCAGGAACCACCAGTTATCAAGTATCTCGTGTTCCGAGCGGCATTCCATGAATCTTACCGCCAGGCTCATTTTCTCAAGACAGGATTCGTTACCCTGACGGATAAGCTCATATACCTGATCCATATAGGAAGAGGTGTCGAACTGATCAGAATAGAATCGCTGAAGCGTAAGCGCATCGAGCTTTGCGAATCTTAATCGCTCTACAAGACCATCTGAATCGAAATTCCTGTAATGGAAAGCCTGAGTGAAGAAGACCTGAAGAAGATCGAGTCTTGGATCAGTGAATGGATAATCAGGCGCTTCTATCCCTCCGGTCAGCCTACCCTCTTCCTTCAGCCTCCGCGAAATCGCGGTTCCGGCATACGGAAGCATTTTAGTGAAATGAACTACTGCCCTCCCCCTTGCACTGATCTGCTTCAGAAAATCAATGTCCAATCTTATGGTATCGAAAGAGCAGTCAGGATGAAGTATCATGAAGCCGAATTCAAAAGGAATCCCTACCTCATATATCATGTCAAGCGCATGATGAATATCGTTCACAGAGTAGTGCTTGTTGAACGTATTCAACCCCTGCTGACTCCCCGATTCGATACCCAGATAAATACTTGCCAGACCGGCCTTTCTCATGATATCGAGAATAGATGTGTCTACTTCATCGACCCTGCACGAGACACGCCACAGGATTCTATCTGCAAGATCCGTTTCATGGAGTAGATCTGTGAATTCCCTGATCCAGGCTTTCTGCGTAGATGATCTCATTACGAAATCGTCGTCTTCGAATATGAAAATCCTGATGCCCCTGTCCTGATAAAGCTTCTTCATCTCGCTTACGACATTTCCCGGCGACCTGGAACGCCTGTTGGGACCTGGAGCTGTGCTGTAAAATTCTCTGATACTGCAGAAGCAGCAATCGTAGAAGCAACCTCGACTGCCTGCAATCGAACACATGCCTATACCTCGGATAGAAGGGAGATTATCACCTCTTACGGGAAAGGGCAGTGAGTCCAGATCCTCAAGCAATCTTCTGGGAGCTGTTCTGACAATATCCTGCCCGCTCCTGAAAACGATACCCCTGATCTCTCTCCATGCTTCTGGTTCGTTAATACTCAGAACGAGTTCCAGCAGGGTTTCCTCACCTTCACAGAGTATGACAGAATCCAGACCGGGTATTTCAGAGAGGAGATGGTTGCTGTCTACGGTTGGGTAATGCCCACCCATTGTAAAATGGCAGATTGCACCGTGCTTTCTCAGGTAAGCAATGAGTTCAGCAAATTCGGAGATCATCCGCTGAAATATCAGCGAGAAACCCACAACGGCAGGCTGTGAATTCCGGATATTGGAGAGAATCCTCTCATGTGATGAGGATTCGTAGGGTACTATCCTTGCATCAATACCATTTTTAGAGAGGAAGGCCGCGATGTAGCGCAAACCCAGGTTTTCCCATTCCTCGAAACCGATCAGGAGAACATCACATTTGTCTTTCATTCAGCTTCCTCACATGCATGCCGGGTGTGGCAACCTTTCCACGTGACTGAGTCCTGGCTTCATTACGGGGAAAGGCTACCTCTCCATTCGGATTACTGCCGGACCGGATTAAGGTGTTTTATCTCTTAAGATTGTACTCTTCAGCAAGCAGATTTTTCTCAAGCTCGAAAATCTCAATCTGGTTCTTGAGATCTGTGATAGTCTGATCGAGCCTGTGTACTTTCAGCTGTGCCAGCCTGGCCTTGTCCAGCATCAGTTCAGGACCCGGATCAGCTACTGGCCCCATTATGGTCTGGATTCGTCCCCATCTCTGGGGCCTGCCCTGCCACCAGTCCGGAGACGGATCTGCCATGGGACCTCTACCCCAGTCAGGGGCTGGATCAGCTACCGGACCTCTAAAGCCATAGCTCAACCCTGAGAGCTTCTCCTGAATGCCTTTCAGCGTCAGCACCATTTCCTGCATCAGTTTCTCGTCCATAAGAATGCTCCTTTCAGCATAGATTGATACTGCCGCCGGGCACATCCCGGCGTAGATCGTGGAACCCGGGTTCCGATGTAGTGGCCACCCCATGTGACCAGTGGATTCTTCCTGCCTGAGATATTAATTTCCTATAATAGTACTAGGATAAATGCATTCATGACAGCAACAAAGGAGTTATGTATAACACTCCAGGATGTCATATCAAGTGGTGTTTTTTGATCATCTGTTCAGGAATAGCAAGATTATCCCAAGCATATTTCCAGTCTAAGGTAAGAATAACGAAAATAATCTTGATCTGTCAATGTCATGATGAGCGGCTATCTGATTAATGCAGTATTCAAGTTTATATCTATCCTCTTCATTTGATACTAATATGCTATATTTCACAGATTTCAACGACTCTAAAGCAATCCACCCGCAAAACTGTACTAGTACAGGTCTGACTCGAAATCCATGCCAAAACCTGTTCCGGCTTCCTGGAATGCTCTAACCGATTTCAGTTATTTGACTGAGCGGAGGGATTTTTCTGCAATAATCTCAATATGAAGGGATCATATTCAACATTGAATTTGTGTTATGATCAAGTATAGCTATTTAAGTATTGTATTTTTGAACTTCCAGTAATAGTCTTGAAATTTCCGTACTCTGGAAATCTGTCAGCAATAAGCAACTGAAATCTCTTCGGCTGCATAATTGCAGCCCAGCAACTAATTTCACTGCATACTTCAATTCCATCATCTTTATTAGTTAAAACCTTCTTCATTAGTTCAACTGAGCAATTCTTATTACTGTCAAATATCGATTCGAAATATTCCTCTCTGTTTTTCAATTTTTTGACTACCGGATCATTTTTTTCAAACGTATCTAAATCTAAAATACCCCTGATATTTGAATTCAAAGACCTGTTAGTACAGTACAATTTTCCGTTTTCAGGATAGCGGAATTCAACAGTATCAGGTAAAACTTCTGCAACAAGAGAATCTCCGGAACTATCAGCGATTATAATATTATCTGCTGCTGATTTAACTGAATTCGATTCTATTATGCTTTTTGCTTCTTTGATACTTGAAGCTTTCAGAAGAATAATTCTACGTAATAATCCGAAATTCAAATATGCATCAGTATTTATTAATCTTTTTGAATAAGCTGCCGAATGCGAAATAGCTAATCCATCAGAAGATATTCCTGCACCCATGATTAGATTGCCAGCACTGGATATTTCAATTATTTCTTTGCAATTCTTATATGAAATATGAAAAATAATGTCCTGTGTCATTCCACGTTGATCATTTACATGGCCAAGAATAACTCCATCATCTGAATTGAAAACTATATTGGAACACGTTTTGGAAATTGGGCTGAAATTCAGCAGCAGAATTTTCTCAAATGATATTCCGGAACCATCTGAAATTCCTTTTAGCTCTTCCGTTATTTCAGGAAATTCACTCTCAAGTCTTTCTGAGTATTTTTTTACTATTTTGCTATCAGGTTGTTTGTCTTTGTCATATACTGCACAAATAAACCTGATGTTGTAATAGATCAGATCTCTTAATCTCCTCCCATGCTGAAAACCAACTTCATAGGGTGTTCCTTTTAAAGATAGATATATCATTTCATTATATCCTCACTGAATATTTCAACATCGGTAAAAGATTTCGTCCATGTATTTTTATTGCATTCATAAAAGCCGCTTAGCCGGAGTATCAATGATCAGCAGTTTTCGAAACCCCGCTGCTTTCCGAGTCGGGAGTTTCTCCGGCATTCAGGCCTGAAATCTAATCGGTCGATGCAGTCCAGCTGACTGAGATGGAATCTGTCTCGGTTGTACCTGTGGAGTCAAAGACACCCACAGTCACTAAACTGCCCTGGACATGATCAGGAGGAGTAAAGGTACCGTTCATATCAATGAAAAATGAGTAATATGTAGTAGAATTCTCCTCTTCATGCCCGAAGGTATTATCACTCAGAATACTACCCACGAATAACCATGTAACCGAAGTATCCGGCTTCGATTCAAAATCATAAACAATGGTAAATGTTACATTCTCCATAGTACTTCCGCTTATGGTAAACGAAATGGGAATACTGTCCGCGGTCATCCCGGACCAGCTTCCCTCCCGAATCGTATCATTGCCTGACGGGTTGCTTCCACATGCTGCGAAAACCCCGATGAGCAGCGCAGTCCCGGCTACGAGCAGTTTCTTCATCTTATTCCTGCTTTCTATTAATCTTCCCAAATCCTTGAAATATGAATATTAACTCTATCCTGGAACCGGGCAAGGATGCGAATAAATTACCATTATACGTAGACCATGTTCCCCGTTATATTCCCTCTGTGGTTATCAACTCGGGAAGTGAGTATTCATGAAAATCCGGTATTCCGGAAAGTGTACTGCTGTACTGGCATTGCTTCTGCTCAGCTCACTCTCTTTCGCAGATCCGCCGCCAGGGTATTACGATGACGCCGCCGGTCTTACGGGGCTGGAACTCCAGACCGCCCTTCACAATATCATTGATAATCACACATATATAAGCTATGACGCCGTCTGGCTCGCATTTTTTACGACAGATGACAAGCCTGACAGCATAGTCTGGGACATGTATTCCGACATACCGGGTGGAAACCCTCCTTACACCTACATGCTGGGTTACGACCAGGGGGGCTCCGCAGGAGCAGAGGGCGTAGGGTACAACCGCGAGCACTCCTGGCCGAAAAGCTGGTTCGGTGGTGAGGTCTCCCCCATGTATACAGATATGTTCCATATTGTCCCAACTGATATTTACGTTAACAATCGAAGGAGCAACTACCCCTACGGAGAAGTGAGCAGCCCCACCTGGACATCACTTAACGGCAGCCGGCTTGGTCCCTGTTCCTATCCAGGATACTCCGGAACCGCATTCGAACCGATCGACGGCTACAAGGGGGATTTCGCCAGGAATTACTTCTACATGGCGACCCGCTACCTTGGGGAAGACGGAGGCTGGCCCGGAAGCCCCATGGCCAACGGAGCGGTGCTTACCCCCTGGGCTGAGGAGATGCTTATCGGCTGGCACATCAGCGACTCTGTCAGCACAAAGGAAATCGATAGAAACGATGCGGTTTACGATATTCAGGATAACAGAAATCCATTTATTGACCACCCTGAATTCGTCCTGATGGTTTACGATCCCACTTCCGTGGAAGACGGGGAACTCCAGACAGCTTCAACTGTCCTTTACCAGAATGTTCCCAATCCGTTCACTGCCTCAACGCTAATCGGATTCACACTGCCGGAAGCAATCCCTGTCAGCATCACAGTGTACGATATTTCAGGAAAACTGGTACATACCATCTTGAAAAACAGCTCGTATCCTTCAGGATATCATGAGGTTATCTGGAACGGTGAAACCGCTTCATCAGGCATCTATTTCTGCAGACTCAGTACCTCCGAAGAAGTCATCGTCCAGCGAATGCTGATAATCAGGTCAGGATTCTGATCTCCTCACTTTGTGGGCTGATATAGCCAGGCCGAAGACACAGAGGTTATCCACGCAGCCAGGGTGTGGTATTTGAATATTTTCCTATTTCAAGATACATTAAGGTGGAAATAGTTTTATACTCGTTATTACCTGTCATGGAATTGATTACCTTTACTATCAGGTTGTCACTGTCCAGAATGCTTGAAGGCATATGAATCAGCATCCCCCCTGTAACCTTCTCTATGAACCTGGCAAGACGCCTTCCAGGAAGTATTTCCGGACTCTTAATCGATGTGTAATTCATGGGATCAATGATGAGAATCGGTATATGAGCAATACCGCACATCTGCGCTTCTTTTCTAACCGCTCCGTAAAGCTCGCTCCCGTAAGGATCCAGGCAGCCTAGAGGCAGAGGTTCAGGGATGCAGTCGGACACAAGAAGTATGAAGCTTCCCGTTTGTCCGGATGTAATGCTGCATTTCTTGAGAGTTCTTCTTGCAATCATCAGAGCTTCTCCGATCGGTGTGTAGCCGGATGAGACCAGTTCAGCAAGCCTTCCATAAACACGGAGCCTGTTCCTTGTAGGTTTGAAATGAAGTACAGGGCTGCCTTTTTGCATTGAGACCAACCCTACTTTTGACATGGGGTCAAAGTGATCTTCAAACAGAGTTCTTAGAAGTTTGCTTAAACCGAAAAGATAATTACGTGATGATTTACTGGCATCTACAATAATCATAACAACAGCCCTTGGCCGCGAACTCCTTTCCCAGGCACGCCACCAGCGCTTTTCAAGCGGAACCAGAGGAAGCCTCTCCCCTCCTGTAACTGCAGCTATGACCGACTGGTATACATTCATTCTACCTGCATCCCCTGTTGGAACAACGCGAACAGGCTTTCCACTTGTCTGCTCGATGGACGGCTGCATTCTGGCATTCTTCTGTCCATGTGATCCCGGCTTTGCGGTTCTTGCTATTTTATCTGCAAGTTTCTTGATAACTCTGCTTTCCATGAACTCGGGAAACTCGCTTGTGAACATTCCGTCCTGTCCGTTCAGCAGTCTCATCTCGTTACTCCACACATTACCTGCGCTGTCATCATGGGAATCCATCGCAGAGGATATTGAATCAAAAATTCTGCTCTGGGAATCCCATAATCTAAGAAGTACATCCGATGCCCCGTATTTTGACCCTATACCCCATCCAGCCTTCAAAGCGCTGATCAGAGCTTTCTCCGATGGAGGTCCTTCAAGGCCGCCTTTCCGGGTTCTATGACCTGTTACCAGAACTGCAGCATCCCTGACATCGTCCCAGATTACCTTCGATCGCCCACGTAGAGAAGCCAGAGCTCCGGATGCTCTTGTGATAACCATCTCAGGCCTGTGTCCATCCATTTCCAGATAACTCATTGCAAAAGCTATTGAAGCAAGGGTTCTCACCTTGATTCCCACCCTGGGAAGCCTCCTTCGAGCTTTGATTATCTTCTCTCTTAGAATATCATCCCTGCGGCGGTATCCTGCAGCTGCTTTCTCTCCAATGTATTCAAAGGCAAGCAATCGTTTTATCAGATCTGACCTTTCCTTACCGCTTACCAGACTGCTGACTTCCACCGAGAGGTCGAAACGGTCCAGCAGCTGGGGGCGAAGCCTTCCTTCATCGGGATCCATCGTCGCAAACAGCTTAAATCGGCTGGTGGTTGATACTGAGATACCTTCCCCCTCAACGGTCAGCACTCCGCCGGCAGCACAGTCAAGGATAAGGTCCACAAGCCTGTCATTCAGCAGGTTCACATCCTCTATAAGAAGTATCCTTCCATCCGCTCTTTGCATGAGACCCGGATTCAGACGCGCTTTTCCTGAACCAAGCATTGCCGAGATATCCAGGCTTCCGGTCAGATTCTCTTCGGTAACACCCAGCGGAACCCTGACAATGGCATGATCCGCGTCCAGCTCCGGATGCAGAAAACGGGTGGATCTCATCAGAACACTCTTGCCCGAACCCCTTGTACCCAGAATAAGTACGCCTTTAAGCGCGGGGTCAGTCATGGTTATCTGAAGGGCAAGCCGGGCTTTATCCAGGCCCTGTATAGCTGAGAAGGGAATGTCTTTTCCGAGCAAAATCATCAGCCCTTTTCAGTCAGAATGGTTTCGGGATCGTAGTATTTCCCGCTTTTCGATTTCCAGACTCTGGAAACCTGGGTTTTCACCTCTTCGATAAGCTCATCCCTGGATGGAGGCTGATTCATCCCCCCGGATCTTGTTCGATGACATACACACAGCGGAGCCACTTTGAGGAGAGCTTTAGAATTCACTTCAGATTTTCCCTCAAGGGCTGACCAGGCAATTGCCGCCCTTATCATTACGAGGTCCGGCCTCTGACCGTCAACGTTCAGCTCGGACATTGCCTCCGCGACCGTCTCTATCGCAGCGCACGGGAGCTTTACGTCATGCAGCCTGAGGCGGGCTGCTTTTATTGTTTTCCTCAATCTCAGGACAGCCTTCTCGTGCGACCGGCTGAATCGCTTCCGATCACTCTCATATGCTAATGTCCGTTCAATAATCTCTATTCTCATGGCGGGTTCCCGTTCGGTCCTGATGTCAACTGACATCGCGAATCTGTCCAGTATCTGAGGTCGCAGGTTGCCCTCCTCAGGATTCATTGTTCCAATAAGAATGAATCTTGCGGGATGGGTTACTGAAACACCTTCCCTTTCAACCGTGTTGAAACCGCTCGCACAGGCATCGAGAACATCATCGGTGATATTGTCGGGCAGAAGATTTACTTCATCAACATAAAGAACCTGATTGTTTGCTCTGGCCATGAGTCCAGGTTGAAATTTCTGCATACCCTCACGCAGTAAAAGTTCAATATCTATTGTTCCAAGAAGGCGGTCATCGGTAACTCCCAGCGGCACCGTTATCAGCAAGGGCCTCGCGGTTATGGTGTCCGGAAGATTACCGCTTTCCAGGGCTTTCCTGCAATCATCGCATAGAAAACCGTCGTTCGCTCCCGTACAGCCGTAAGGGCAGTTTTCAACCACTGTTCGATCAGGAAGTATATCTGCGAAAGAACGGACGAGAGTACTCTTACCGGTACCCTTCATGCCGGACAGGAGGACTCCTCCCATACCTGGATCGACAGCCGCTATGGCAAGTGCGAGCTTTGCGTCTTCCTGACCGACTATTCCTGAAAATGGAAACATTTTCTACCTTTCATAATAACCTGATAATGGAGTACACAGCATAATTAGTATGTATGACATATAAAACCAAGCATCGTTAAATAACAACTTTCATTATTGCAGAACATATGATACCTGCTTAGTTTATTCATCAATCTTAGTCATTCCTGCTGGTAATGCAATAATTCCGGCACTTTCCCGTCTCTGAAGACAAGCGAAGGGAAACAACTGGAGATGAACTATCAAAGAAAGTCGGTACTGGCGGAGTTCTTCCGCTCCAACTACAGCCGCCTGGTCAATTATGTCAGATGCATGATTGATGATTCTGCTCACAGAAGCAGTGAGGACATAGTTCAGGACGTGATGCTGGGGATACTTGACAGGCCGGATATTGTGGCGCCCATTTCCGATCTGCCCTCCTATGTTCTACGCTCTCTCAAAAACAGGATCATCGACCACTACAGAACCCCGGGGAAAGAAATCGTTTCTCTGGACAAGGAGCATGAAAACGGGCTCAGCCTTTTCGATGTTCTTCCGGACACGAAGCACGGTCCCGAGGATTCTTACCACAGGCGCGCTCTTCTCCGGCTAATCTTTGAGATCATTCGAGAACTTCCCGAAGCTCAACTGGAAGTAATCATTGAAACAGAGTTCAATGAAAAAACATTCAAAGAACTTTCTATACTATGGAACATACCGATGGGAACACTGCTTGCAAGGAAACACCGCGGTATCAAAGCCATCAGAAAAGAACTTGAAAGGATTCAGGAGGTAAAGAATGAGTGATTGCAGAACAAGGTTCATGAATCATGAGATCGGTGGAAGAGGCCCTGTAAAAGTATTTAAAGTAGTAGGCCTGGTACTTCTTGGAATAATAGGCATAACATTACTTGCCATAGTCTTCGGGGTTTTCGTAAAGTGGCTCTGGAACGCTCTGATGCCTGAGGTATTCGGTCTGCCTGAAATAAGCTACTGGCAGGCCGTTGGCCTTGCTGTTCTGGCCCACATCTTCTTCGGAGCGCATGGTGGCCCTCACCATTATGAACGAAGTGCAAAACGGAAGAAAAAGAAGGACGTTCCAAGCGGAGAAACAGAAATAAGCCCCTTACACCGGGAGATGGAACAGGACTACGCTGAGTTCTGGCGCGAAGAGGGCCGCGAGACTTTCAAATCCTGGATGCGCAGGGAAAACGGCAGCGGATCCGAAGAAAGCTGACTCTCGCAGCCTTGAAACATATGGACAGGCGGCTTTGCTGCCTGTCCCTTGCATGAATCCGCCCGGTGAACAATAATTCCTCCTTCGAAAATACAGGGAAAGGATTTATTGATATGATGAATATTCTGTCGGGCAGGCCTATTCTCTGCAGTCTGCTGGCCACTCTGCTCTGGGGAGCCTGGGCGGTGGGCGCCAAATATTCTGCGGACAGGATCGGATTTTTCAATTCATCGCTGTTCTACGTTCTTTTCTCATTCATGACAGTAATGACAGTCTATTCGATCTCGGGTATCAGTTTTCCGAAACTCACATCTACTCCGGCAATTATCGCGATGGGCACCGGTATTGCGGGAGGGCTTGCGCTGATCTGCTTCCAGGCGGCAATCAAAGGCGGGGACGTAAGTACTGTAGTACCAATAACGGGTCTGTACCCGATTATACCGGCTATTTACGGCATCATGCTTCTCGGTGAAGATGTAACACCTGTAAAGATCGCAGGAATCCTGCTGGCTATAATAGCAGCTATTCTGCTGTCTCTATAACTCCCGGTCTGATACTCCGGTTTACTTCAGTACTGTAATCTTCTCCGAAACCATTCCCTGGGTATTCATTGCTCTGACTATATATACGCCTGAGGCTGATCCATCAGAATTCCAGTTGAATTCATGTGAACCGGAGTTGAACTCACGGTCCGCCAGAGTACTAACGAGCCTGCCTGTTATGCTGTATACGGCCAGATTCACATGTGAAGCCTGCTGCAGAGCGATGGATATGCTTAGATCTGTTAAAACCGGATTGTTCCGGCATACAAGGATCAGATTCAATCCTCCAGATATCGCATCTTCATCTTCTATCCCCTCCAGACCTTCACTGATATCAAGGATAAGCCCTTCTATGAAGTTCATGCTGTAGGGCATACCGGATAGAGGAAAGTCGTACCATCCGTTGTAACTGCCGCCCCAGCCGAAATTGAAATGATAGAAATCGTCGGTATTGTACCCGTCAACAACAATATTATGCCCGTATGTCGGGCCTGCATCCACTATCGCTAAATGTGCCGGCATAGCATCGATCATATTCTGAGACAGTCTCTCGTACAGGCTGTCGGATGAGGCATACAGCAGTTCGGAATCGACAAAATCAAATCTCTGATACGCGGCTGCGGCCTGGCTGACACCGTAGGTTCCGGATACAGAGGCAGAATAAACCTGATGACATGCGGCTCCGCTCGCAAATACGATGGCAGCCTTATCCGATGAAGTGAGCGGGACAGAGTTGATCCAGTGGCTTTCCAGGGTGTCCAGATAAACGTTCAACTCCGGCCACGAGGGAAAATCATGAGCTACATGATCATCGTCTATCCAGTAGGATTCATAGAAGCTATGGTAGTAATCATCAGTGTCATCATCGAATCGGGTACTGTTTATCTCCTCCTGGAAATTCAGAATAGCTGCCATTGCTACAGCGGGACATCCCGCAACGCTCCTGGACCCCGCATTAAGGTCCATGGGACAGTAGTTATTGTACGGGGGGCTCTGGGTCCAGTTTTCCATAAGCCATCCGCCGGTGGGAGTTGAGCCCTCTGGAGGCCACTGCTCAAGCATTAGAGGGGACAGAGTAACAAAATCGCCTGTTATATACTCATCCCACTGTCTTTCGTACTCGGATCGAAGCTCCTCAGTGTTGTTATTGTGTCTGGAGAGTCGGGTGATAAGATCCATCCTGACTATGTCGAACAGGATGTTCCTGTCATGCCGGTCATCACTGCAATGATCAGTATAGGAATAAGCAATCACCGGCGGGAGCATATCATCCGCTCCTACTATCACGTAACCGGCGGGATCAAGTTCGAATACGTAAGCCAGTGCGGAAATACCCTCATCGTCCATGATAATAGAATGAAAAGTAATCAAATGATCATTCTGTCGACCATCATGAAGCAATTTGGATTCCGCCACCGCTTCCGCGGTATCCCGATCAAGCGGCAGAGCATAGATAAGACTCACTATGATAAGACATGCTGGCAAGTACATCTTCCTGAAACTCATTTAGTACTCCTTTTGTTTACTTCAGCAGAACCAGCCTTGATGAAGCGGTGCTGCCTGTCTTAGTTATACCTCTGCAGAAATATACACCTGATGGAACATGTGTGCCGTTTTCATCTCTTCCATCCCAGGAAACAATATGATTTCCAGGATCGATCAGATCATCAGTCAGAACAGATACCATTCTTCCGTGCATGTCATATACTTCAATTCGTACATCAGTTGCTGAAAGGCCGCCAAGATAGAAGGATATTGAAGCTGACGAGGTGCATGGGTTGGGATAAATACTGTGGAAACACAGAGGCGAAACCCCGCCGGTCTCTGTCTGTTCGGTAATACCTGTCTGATCAACGTACAGATAGGCTGTTACGTTTACACGCTGCGTTACGTTGAGAGACGATTCGTTCGATATGACAGAACTGTACTGCTCATCTGAAGGAATAATGAAATCCACAGCCGTGGAACAGGTATCCTCCGCTATTTCAAATGCTTCAAACGGATCACCGCCGATGTAATTAGTATAGCTGCTTTCGTCACATATGAAGAAATCAACATTTCCCGCTTCATACGTTTCAGAGTATACATCCATATCATCAAGGTTCTTGCCGTATACGGTTTCACCAGGAGCATCGAATTCAATTACAATCCTGTAATCATCGTCTGGCGGTTCAGGTAATGTATCGGGTGAGACAGAAAGCCAGGCAACCTCTCCTGGAAGGGTTACGTCCATAATGTAGTGATCGCCGATTCCTGTTAAAGTCGTTACAGTGTGGTATCCCGATGAGGGGAAATTCCCTATGGGACTTGTTACCATAATGTACAGCGGCCGTCTGTCACCGAAGAGGTATTGACCTGTGCCGGAACTTGTAGTGTAATCAACAAGACATCGTGGACCCGGGCTGCCGTCACTGTTAAGTACTATGCAGGCTCCATCTACAGGGTTTCCCAGTAGATCTGTCACATTGACTGACAGAGTACAGACATCGGTATACCTTTCCGTCACGTTCCAGGTATAGCCGTCTCCTCTCCAGTTAAATACAGAGGCCATATCCCAGCCCCATACCGGATCGTAAGATCTGGGATAATCAATGTATGTATTCACAGGCTCCCAGGCTATCCATTCCCTCTCCCAGAACTCGTTGGTTTTGTGATTGTCTCTGTACATTACTGAAATTGTTGCAGGTATAAGCGCTGTCCTCGACATGGCAGCTGTAAGATATGAGTGAACACTGCAGGTTCCTTTATGCAGGTGATATATCCTGACAGGCTGGTTATGGTGCGGGTAGGATTCGAAACTCATAACCGTTTTTATCCATGTGGTCAGAGCCCCTATAGCTCCGTTATCGAGACTGTTCTGATTACAGTTCCAGAGAGTGGTGCAGGCGGAAAGAGAATCCTTCAGCAGGGGATATCCAGAATCAGCGTTGTTAAACAGGTAGTCCCTCCAGAAAACACCGGTTGGGGGATCCGCATAATACCCTGTCAAAGGATTGATATATTCCGGTCTCTCTTTATGCAGTTTCGGGTGAACGACAAACCAGTAGTAGATTTCCCGAGGCAGTTCAAAAGTCAGTGTGTCTGGATCCTCGTAAACCCTGTATTCGATAGTAGAGTAATAGTCTCCACCGGTCAGTGAAGTGCCATAATCTATTATATCGGCATAGGCCAGATGTTCATCCGTATCGTACAGCAGCGATACATTGAATTCAAGAATTTCCGGATGAAAGTAGCTGACGCCCAGCACCTGCGGTGCAATATGCGCAATTTCAAAGATTAGCTCATCAACATAAGGATCAGATGCTTCCAGGATCATGTCAGCATATATATCCTGATAGGAATCGGAAAGCCTTGAAAGATTGTCGGCGAGATCGATCTGTATCCATTCGGGAGCTCTGTCTACCGCGTCCTGTGCCATGCTTGTCAGGCCAGGTTCCGGTGGCTCGAACATCAGCGTTCCCGTATCATTCATGTAAGTGATCACGCATCTCTCTCCGGTTGGAATCCTTATTGAAGCGTTGATCGAATCGATCAGAACCCATTCAAAATCAGACTGTCGTGATTCACCTGCATATCCATGTCCTGCTGTCTCTCCTGAAAGAGACAGCAGAATGACAGAAATAACTATTATTCGAGCTGATAGAGTCACCGGCTTAAGGCTTATTCCGGTACTCATCTAAGATGCACCACTCTTGTCGTGTAATTACCGTTTCCGGCTACAAGTCGGCAAATATAGATACCGCTTGGAACCTGGTTCGCGACATTTCCGCCCCATGTTACTGTATTGGTTCCAGCTGGCATTGTATCGTTTATCAGTGTATCCACAAGTCTTCCGGAGACATCGAATATCTCAAGCGAAACAGGCATCTGTTCAGAAAGATCAAACGATATGACTGTCGAACCGTAGAACGGATTCGGGCTGCTCGCGAGGTTACAGTCAGTAAGGATCTGTACGTCGCCGCCGCTTATGCCTTCAAGAGGATTACATGTAAAGACAACTTCCCTTGTTGTCCCCTCCGTCAGATCAGCTTCACCCTGGAACCAGATGTAGAGCAGAGCAAAATTATCAGTAATCTCAACGTCTTTGCAGTCATGACTTATCACTGTGATGTCCTGCGCCCTGAAGGGCAGAAGAACAATAGGACTCCTGTATCCCCATTTACTTGTATATCCGGGAGTTCCGTCAACATTCATCGTAATTCTCACTGTGACCTGCCATGGAGAGCCTGAACTGTCAACCAGGACTTCTTCTGTATAGAGCAGCTCATCGTAAACGCCGACGTCAGCGACCCTTGCCTCCATTGCCGGATCTCCGTACAATGCGGAACCGTTCAGATCAGGCGCGCCTCCCGCTCCGGGTACACCATTAACCTTATCGTAGTAAAGAGCCTGATTCGCAAGATAGTACGCCTGAGGCCAGGTGTAGTGGACCTGACGTTCGAAATACGCCTTGGTTCCTCCATGCTGCTGACTGTAGGAACCTTCGTTTATTACATAGCCGGTATAAAAATAGGCTCCGGCGGTACGCAACCATCCCAGCGCCATCGAATAACTGTTGAGTATCTTGCCGATCTGGCAATTGCCAAGGCCGAAGAATATCTTCGCATTAACCGAATTTATATCGAATTCAGTACCTGAATGAGCAAGACCATACGCCTGGCCGGCAGAAGACGACCTGAAATAGCCTTCGTTGCCTGATGTCGGATAATGCATCTGCCACTGGTAGTGGGCTCCATGCCCGCTTGTAACAAAAATATCAACAGTATCAGCATTCAGACAACTTACAAGCCATTCCGTTCTGTCCGTCGGGCCATCAGTGTGCATAACTGTATTGGGATCGTTCAATGCCTTGGTATAATAGAGTCCGTAAGTGGCTTCGCTGGTAGCAATACCTTGAGGGTAATGACTCAGATCACAGCTTAATGTTCCACCCAGAACGGTTTTTACATCGAATCCTTCAGGCCCTGTAGCAATCCTTAGGGCATCGGTTACATCGTATCCGGTAATGATTCCCCATATCGCGTCTCCGTATGGATCGCCATCAAGTCCGCGACCGAATTTCCAGAGTGAGTCAACATATGATTCTGTTGTATTAACCCTTTCAGAAACAAATGCCATGTAATCCGGCGCGTATGCGCCCAGGCTTGCTTGTATATCATACATACTGCTGTTATAGGAAAAGACACTGGCAGAATACTTCGCGACAAGACTGTCGACAACTTCAGCCCATTCGGGATCCAGATATGTATCATTCCGCACTATTACCGCGTACCTGAATGAACCTCTTTCAGCGGTCCACTGGGCCGTGACCGGAGCAGCAGTGATGCATAGAAAACACACAAGAAGCAGTATAGAACTGATACCCGCCATCTTCCCGCCATATTGCTCAAAGTTATTCCTCATTACAACCTCCAATTTTATTATGTAAATGGTTCAATACGAATAGTACACTTAAGCATGATAGAATACTACTTTATTGAAAACATTCGATAGAATGTCAAGCCCTCAGTTTTTAGTAAAACTGCACTTTCATATTCATGCATTGTTCTTTATAGATATACAGGTTATTGATGCTTATATATACGTTTTACATGCGTTATTCACGTTTCGAAATAGAATAGGAGTAGAAAATGATACATTCCTTGATCATAGCAGCATTGATATCATCCTCTGGGCCTGGGGGTTTTGAACTTGGAGTAATACTCGGGGAACCTACAGGTATCAGTATGAAGCTCTGGCTTGACGGCTCAACTGCAGTTGATGGCGCAGTATCCTGGTCGCTTCGGGACAGTGGTGAAGATAAACTTCACCTCCACGCGGATTACCTTTGGCACAGTTTTGATGTTATCAATGATGATAGCGGTCTGCTTCCGATTTACTACGGTTTCGGCGGCCGGATTATCTTCAAAGACGAAACCAGTTTCGGGTTCAGGGTTCCCGTAGGAATTTCGTGGCTGCTCAGCGGAGCTCCGCTTGACTTATTCATAGAAGCCGCGGGAATTATTGACATTATTCCGGATACGGATTTCGACATGAATGCAGGTATCGGAATCAGGTATGTTTTCTAGCAAGAGTAATCTTCCGGTACGTGATACAGATACAGGCGATCTGCTCGAAATACTTCTGGTCATGTCGGTGGTTACAATTCTGATCAATCGAGCTTTCCTCGCTATGACACACTATCCGAAGATCGCATTCGGCTCCCTGCATATCTCTCATTTGTTATGGGGCGGTCTTCTGATGCTTGTCGCCCTTGTCATGCTCTTTCGCTTCTGGAACCCGTCAATCCGCCGTCTGGCAGCATTCATAAGCGGAGTTGGATTCGGATTATTCATAGATGAACTGGGAAAATTCATAACAGAGGATAACAATTATTTCTTCCAGCCAACTATCGCGATCCTGTATATAATCTTCATAGCACTGTTCCTGGTTTTTCGACACCTGATTAACAAATTCCCTCTTACGGAAAGGGAAATTTCCGTGAACAGATCATTGCGCGGAATTCTCGGAAGCAGCACCATTCCGGAATCTCGATTTCTGCGCAGCTACTATTTTGTTCGTCGAAAAGCATATACGATATTTAACCGATTTCTTTCAATACCTAAGGTGATCCCGACAGTCATGCTTCTTTTTGTATTCACGAGCCTTATTCAATTCGCAACAATCTTCGGATGGATAAGTCCAAACTGGGTTCCGTTTGATAATGTATCCGGTCTTTCAATCATTGGAGCTTTCATCAGCAGCATATTCGTCCTGATCGGCCTTATGCGCTTTCGATCCTCAAGAACAACTGCCGCACAATGGTTCAAACGAGCAATTTTAATCAACATATTCGTTACGCAGATATTTCTTTTCTACCAGTCACAGCTTACGGCTCTGTGGGGTCTGGCAGTCACTCTTCTTATTTATGCGTGCATAAGTTATTACATCACTTATCATCCCGATACCAGGGCAACTGAGTAATAAGTACGAGTCGACAGCTGGAACTTACCTCAGCCGCAGCATTCTCTGAACAACCTGATGATCACCAACTGTGACAACGGCAAAATAGATACCGTGACCAAGTGATTCCCCTGCATTGTCTCTGCCATCCCAGGTAAGCAGCAGCTCTCCTGCGGGACAGATATCTTCCATCAGCGATGCAACCTGTCTCCCACTTATATCGTACACCGCAGCAAGAACCATTCCTGATGCTGGCAGTGTAAGGCTTAATGCAGTCAGTGATGTGAACGGGTTGGGACAGGCAGGGAAAAGAGATGGAGCCATAACTCCAGTATC